>NZ_JBFATR010000002.1:328373-420938 GCF_040678395.1 Streptomyces sp. NPDC052687
CACGCGGCAGCGGACGGCAGCCTGTCCCCGCACCCGCCAGCGGACGGCAGTCTGTCCCCGCACGCGGCAGCGGACGGCAGCCTGTCCCCGCACCCGCCAGCGGACGGCAGTCTGTCCCCGCACGCGGCAGCGGACGGCAGCCTGTCCCCGCACCCGGCAGCGGACGCGAACCCCCTCGCCTCCGGCACCCCCTCCACGCCCACGACGGCCGTGGAAACCGCCCTCCACTGGTACGCGGCGGTCGCCGAACGCGCCCTCACCGCCATCGTCGAACCCGGCCTCGACCAGGACGACCGCCGCCGACCCACCGCCGCCCAGCCCCCCGAGCACGCCGCGCGCGTGGCCCGCACCGCCCCCTTCGCGTCCGCCGAAGAGGCGTTCGCCTGGGGCGACATGGAGCTGCCGAACATCGTCACCCTCGTGGCACGGCACGCGGGCGACCCGGCCCACGACCACCGCACGGCCGCCTACGTCTCCACCCTGATCCGCCTCCTCTTCCCCTACGTCCACCGCAGCGGCCGCGTCGCCGAGATGGAGATCCTGGGCAGCGCCGCGCTCGACGCCGCCCGCCGCCTCGGCGACCCCGCGGCCGAGGCCTACGCCCTCGGCGACCTGGCAGGACTGCACTTCCTGACCGGCCGTCAGGGCGACGCCCTCGACCTCAACGACCGGGCGCTGAGGATCTGGCGCCGCCTGGGGGTGGTCTCCTGGATCCGGCGCTGCCTGAACAACCGCGGGCTGCTCCTCGAAGGGCTGGGCCGGTACACCGAGTCGGAGGCCGCGCTCCGCCAGAGCCTCACGTACTCACGGCAGTTGAACGACCCGCACGGCGAGGCCGTCACCTACAGCCACCTGGGCAACCTCTACGAGCACACCGACCCGCGCGCCGCCATCGAACAGCACCGCCGCTCCCTCGCCATCGGCGTCGCGATCGGCGCGGTCATCGTCCAGCACTCGGCGCACTGCAACATCGGCTACGCCTATCTCCGCCTCGGCGAACCGCAGTCCGCCGCCCGGCACTTCGAGGAGAGCCTGCGCATCCTCGGCGGCCACGGCGACTGGCACGGCGAGTCCCAGACCCGCCTCGGCCTGGTGCGCGCCCTGCGCCTGCTCGGCCACACCGACCGCGCCCTGGGCGAGTGCGCGGAACTGATGCGCCGCGCGGACGCCCGCGCCGACCACTACACCGGCGGTCTCGCCCGCCATCAGCACGGACTGCTGCTGCGCGCCCAGGGTCTGCACCAGCGGGCGTACGAGGAGTGGCGCACCGCTCTCGCCGCGCTGGACGGCACGGACGAGAGCGCGGTCACGGCACAGCTGCGGGAGCTCCTCGACAGCGCCGGCGCGAGCGCCTGCCGCTGATCCCCGTCACCCCCCTGGGCGCCCGCCGCCACCGTCCCCCCCGCCCCCTCACTTGGCATCGGCGTAGCACTCCACCACAGCCGTCGTGAACGGGAACCGCACCGGTGTCTCCCCGAAGGTCAGCCGTCCCGCCAGCGCCGATGCCTCCCGGATCGCCGCCACCACCGTCTCCGCCTCCTCCTCGGGGCAGTGCACGATCACCTCGTCGTGCTGGAAGAAGACCAGCTCGGCCGAGAGCCCCGCGCAGGCCCGGCGCAGCGCGGCGAGCAGCAGCAGGGCCCAGTCGGCGGCGCTGCCCTGGACCACGAAGTTGCGGGCGAAGCGGCCGCGGGCGCGGGCGTTCGTCGAGGCGTACCCCGGCGCCCACGCGCGGTCCTCGCGGTCTTCGCGGTCCTCGCCGTCCTCGTCCGCCACCGGGATGCCGGCCTCCCCGGCCGGGTCCTCGCCCGAGGCTGCGGGCGGGCAGGTCCGGCCGAGCCAGGTGCGCACCAGCCGCCCCTCCTCACCGGCGCGGGCGGCCTCGTCGACGTAGGCCACCGCCTTCGGGAAGCGGCGGCGCAGCGCGGCGAGGTTCTTCAGCCCGTCGCCGGAGGTCTGCCCGTAGATCGCGCCGAGCACGGCGATCTTGGCCTGGGTGCGGTCGCCGGAGAAGGCCCGGTCGGACACCGACTGGTACAGGTCGCTCTCCCGCCCGGCGACCTCCATCAGGCCGGGGTCGCGGGAGATCGCGGCGAGCACCCGGGGCTCCATCTGGTCGGCGTCGGCGACGACCAGCCGCCAGCCGGGGTCGGCGACCACGGCCCGGCGGATGACCTTGGGGATCTGCAGGGCGCCGCCGCCGTTGGTCACCCAGCGTCCGGTGACCGTGCCGCCGGCCTGGAACTCGGGCCGGAAGCGGCCGTCGCGCACCCAGTCCTGGAGCCAGGACCAGCCGTGGGCGACCCAGATCCGGTACAGCTTCTTGTACTCGACCAGCGGTTTGACGGCCGGGTGGTCGACGGACTCGATCTCCCACCGCCGCGTGGACCGGATCTTGATCCCGGCCTGCGCGAACGCCTTGATCACATCGGCGGGCAGATCGGGCCGCACCCGCCGCCCGAACGCGGCGGACACCTCGTCGGCCAGCTCGGCCAGCCGCCGGGGCTCCCCGCCGCCCGCGTACCGCTCGCCGAGCAGGTCGCGCAGCACCGCGCGGTGGACGTCCGCGCTCCACGGCAGCCCCGCGTGGTTCATCTCGGCGGCGACCAGTGTCCCGGCCGACTCGGCGGCGGTCAGCAGCCGCATCCGGTCGGGGTGGGCGGTGTGCTCGTGCCGCCGCTGTTGCTCGGCGTAGACGGTGAGCAGGTCGGCGAGGGGGAGCGGGCGGCCGCCCTCCGGCTCGAACAGCGGGGACTGCGCCCCCGGCTCGGCCGGCCGCTGCGGCGGATCCGGCGGGACCGGCCCGCCGCGCAGCCGGGCCAGGGCGGCGGCGGCCGAGCGCGGCTCGCCGGACCGCCCCTCGTGGCCCAGGAGGAGGGCCTCGGCGGCCTCGACGTCGTAGCACCGCTCCACTCGCACCCCCGTGGCGAGCAGGCGCGGATACACCTCCGCCGTGGACCGCCAGACCCAGCGCGTCACCTCCGGCCGCGCGCGCACGGCCGACGCCGGGTCCTCCTCCCGCACCACCGGACCGGCGGGCAGCCCGTCCGGGCCGAGGGGGGCGAGTTCCACACCGCCGCCCTCGGCCGGTGCGAGCGCCCACCGGTCGGTCATGCAAGCGAGTGTGGCAGGAGGGTCTGACAACGGCTCGGCGTCAGCCCTCCGACGCCGCCTCACCAGTGCTTTTGCCGGTGTCCAGGAACTTGGCGAGCAGCTCGGTGACGTACCGCTCCGCCGCCTCCTTGGTGATGCCGAGGCCGGACAGCACGCCCTCGCCGTTCTCGAACTCGAGCAGGGCGAGCAGCAGGTGTTCGGTGCCGATGTAGTTGTGGCCGAGGCGCAGGGCCTCGCGGAAGGTGAGTTCCAGTGCCTTCTTGGCGTCGGGGCCGTAGGGGACCAGCTCGGGGACCTCGTCCGAGGCGGGCGGCAGCGCGGCGGTCGCGGCCCGGCGCACCTCGTCCAGGGTGACGCCCTGCGCGGTGATCGCGTGGGCGGCCAGCCCCTCCGGCTCGGCGAGCAGGCCGAGGATCAGGTGTTCCGGGCGGCCCTCGGCGTTGCGGGCGGCGATGGCCTCGTTGTGGGCGGCCATGACGACGTTCCGCGCGCGGGGCGTGTAGCGGCTGAAGCCCTGGCTGGGGTCCAGGTCCGCTGACTCCCTGGGCACGAACCGCTTCTGCGCCGCCTGCCGGGTGACGCCCATGCTCTTGCCGATGTCGGTCCAGGACGCGCCCGACCGGCGCGCCTGGTCCACGAAGTGGCCGATCAGGTGGTCCGCCACGTCGCCCAGGTGCTCGGCGGCGATGACCGCGTCCTGGAGCTGGTCGAGCGGCTGGTCGTGGACCTTCTTGATGGCCGCGATGAGGTCGTCGAGACGTACGGATGCCGTGATGTTGGGGTTCGTCGACATGTGTCAACCGTAGGTTGCACCCTCCCGAGTGTCAACCGACAGTTGACAGTCCCGCACGCGACCAAGACCGGGCTCCACGAACTGCGGCCGGAACGCCACCGCGAACAAAGATCACCTCGGGGTTGAGCACGTTGGTGACCGAGCCCTTGCCGGAACGCCCGCCGCAGCCCCGCCCCCGCGCCGCCGCCGGAGGCCTCGTCCCGGGCGCGGACCGGTCCCGATATCCGGGGAGTGGGACGGAACGGCCCGCACGCGCGCGTGGCACCATCGCCGGGTGAGCACCCCCCGTACGCCCGGCACCGTCGACCGCGCCTTCGAAGCAGCCCTGTACAGCGCCGGGGACACCGGCCTCGACACCGGCGCGTCCCTGCTCGCCGCCGACCCGGCCGCCGACGCGGAGCGCGACAGGCGGGGCCGGGAGTTCGTCGCGACCGCCTGGCGGCGCGGCTGGCAGCCCGCCGACGTCGTACGGATCGTGCGCCGCGAGCTGGACGACGTCCACGTGGCCCTCGTGGCGGAACTGATCCGCGCCCAGGCCCCGGACGACCGCCCGCGCGGACGCCGCTGGCAGGCCCAGCTCGCCGACCTGCCCACCGCGCCACCGCCCCGCGCGGACCGCTTCTCGCACGCCACCGCGGTCCTGGAGCTGTACCGCCTCCTGCTGCGTCTGCCCACCCTCGAACCCCTGGACGACCACGAGCGGGTACGCCGCGACGCGCCCGCCGAGTCCCGGATGCTCGCCCGCATCCGCGCGCTGCTCGCCAAGGCGGAGGCGACCGGCTACCCGGAGGAGGCCGAGGCGCTGAGCGCCAAGGCGCAGGAGCTGATGGCCCGCCACAGCATCGACGAGGCGCTGCTCGCCGCCCGCTCCCCGGACCCGGCCGCCGACACCCCGACCGCCTGCCGGATCGGCGTCGAGCCGCCGTACGAACAGGCCAAGGCGGTCCTGCTGGACGCGGTGGCCTCCGCCAACCACTGCCGAGCGGTGTGGAACGAACCCCTCGGCTTCTCCACGGTGGTCGGCTTCGACGCGGACCTCGAAGCGGTCGAACTGCTCTACACCTCGCTGCTCGTGCAGGCCACCACCGCCATGGCCAAGGCGGAGGCGGCCCAGCGCGCGGGCGGCCGCAAGCGCACGAAAACGTTCCGGCAGTCCTTCCTCGCCGCCTACGCCCACCGCGTCGGCACCCGCCTCGCGGCTGCCGCCCAGACCCAGGTGACCGACGACCTGCTCCCCGTCCTCGCCTCCCGCGAGGTCGCCGTCGCCGACCGCGCGGAGCGCATGTTCCCCGAGACCGTCACCACCCGGCTGCGCGGCGTCAGCGACGCGGCGGGCTGGCACGAGGGCGCCCGCGCGGCGGACCGGGCCCAGATGCGCCACCGCCCGCGCCTCGACTGACCGGACCGACCGGCTCCGGCCGGCTCGGACCGGCTTTGACAGGCTTGGACCGGCTCGGACCGGCTCGGAAGGCTCGGACCGGCCCCGATCGGCCCCGACCGCGGCCCATGCCGACCGCCGACGTTTCCTCCGGATCATTTCCGGTACGCCCCGACAGCTCCTGCTGATGCGCACGGGCCAGTTCGCGGCGCAGGCCCGCATCGCGGCGTACGTCGTCTTCCTGCTGGGCACGGGCGGCGAGCAGTGGACGCAGACCGTCCCCGAGCGCGTCGTGCCGACCCTCCTGGGCGGCGTACGGGCGATGCTCCCGTACGCCGTCTACCCGGCCTGGGAGACCCCCCGGCTGCGCGACCGCCTCGCCGACTGGCCGGCGGCCCAGGGCGCGTACGCCGCGGCCGTACTGCGCCACCACGCGGACCCGGCGTCCGCCTCCGCCGACGACATCCGGGACGCCCTGCTCACCGCCCGCGCGGCCCGCGCCGCCTGGCACACGGCGGTCGCCCGCGCGGAGCACGAACCCGTACGCCACCGCGGCCTGTCCCGCGTCACGGCGGACGACGCCGAGGACGCGCTGACCCAGATGGGCCGCGTGGCGATGCTCCTGGAGGCCCATCTGCCGGACCCCGCCGCCCCGCCGGTCGCCCCGGCCGCCCACCTCGCGGACGCCCTCCGCAAGGCCACCCTCCAGGAGGCGAAGGCGGTACAGGAACACCGCGTCCCCCAGTGGGACGCCGTACGCGCCGCCCTCACCCACCCCGCCTGGGCCGACACCTCCGACACCGTCGTACGCCTCGCGAGACTGCTGCCCACCGCCCTCACGGCCTTCTCCGAGGCCCTGAACGGCACTCCGGCGAAGCGCCGGTGAGAGCCCTGCGCCCCGAGTCCTCGCCCCGACAGGGGGCAGCTTCTACGACCCCAGCCCCTCCGTCGGCACCCCCGACGGCAGCGTGCCCCCCTCGGCCCTGGTGAACGTCTCGACCCCCACCGACCCCTCCCAGGTCACCTTCAGGGAGTCCGCCGTGACGGAGTCGACCGTCCCGGTGCCGCGCTCCCGGTCCCGGCCGGCCTCACCTCCGGCACCGCCGTCACCGTTCTTCCCGCCCTCACCGCCGCAGAGCAGGCGTATCGCCGGCTTCCCGGCCGTCTCGGTGACCCGCCCGCCGCACACGGTCCCGCGGCTCGCGAACAGCCCCGCCTCGTCGCCGTTGAGCACGAGCACCACGGCCTGCCCGCCGCTGGTGGCGAGCCAGCTGCCGTCCAGCTCGCCACCAGCGGCCGAGCCGGAGGCCGAGGGCGACGGGGAGGGAGACGGGGACGACGCCGCCGGCGCGGTCGGCGTCGCCTCCTCCTCACTGCCCCCGCCCCCGCCGCACGCGCCGAGCAGCAGCACACCGCCCAGCCCCGCGGCCGCGGCCCGGGCCACGGTCCGTATCCGCCTGCGCGCCCCGCGCGCGTACGCCGCCGAAGTCACTGCGAGCCCCCAGGGGAAGAACCGGTACGACGGTACGACCGCAGCAAGCTACCAGGCCGTAACCTCCCGGCCACCTCCCTCGAGCGGCCAGAGTTCTCCGGCTACCAGGAGGACTTGCGCACCCCCGGCAGATATCCGGCGTGCGCCTGCTCCCGCAGCGACACCCGGGACAGCCCGAACGCCCGGAAGTAACCGCGCGGGCGGCCGTCCACCTGGTCGCGGTTGCGTACGCGCGTGGCGCTCGCGTCCCGCGGCTGACGGCGCAGCTCGGCCTGCGCGGCGGCGCGTTCGGCGTCGGTGGAAGACGGCCGGCGGATGATCTCCTTCAGCTCGGCCCGCCGCGCGGCGTACCGCGCGACGATCTCCTGCCGCTTCTCGTTCTTCGCGATCTTGCTCTTCTTCGCCATCAGACCCGCACCCCCCGCGCGCGGATCCGGGCCACGGCGGCCTCGATCCCGATCGTGTCGACGGTCTTGATCCCCTTGGCGCTGAGCTTCAGCCGGACGTACCGGCCCTCGCTGGGCAGCCAGTACCGCTTGCTCTGGACGTTCGGGTCGAAGCGGCGCGAGGACCGCCGGTGGGAGTGGGAGATCGTGTTGCCGAAACCGGGCTGGGCGCCGGTCAGCATGCAGTGGGCGGACATCGGGTGACGAACCTCTCCTCGATCGGTGTCGTAATGGAATTCATTTTCAGTAACATAGCAGCATGGCACGCAACGAACTCCGCCCGGTCATCAAGCTCCGGTCCACCGCCGGCACCGGCTACACCTACGTGACGCGCAAGAACCGCCGCAACGACCCGGACCGCCTGTCCCTGCGCAAGTACGACCCGGTCGCCGGCCGCCACGTCGACTTCCGAGAGGAGCGCTGACCGCCATGCGCAAGGGAATCCACCCCGACTACGGTCCCGTCGTCTTCCGTGACCGTGCCGCGAACTACGCCTTCCTCACCCGGTCGACCATGACCAGCGACAAGACGATCGAGTGGGAGGACGGCAACACGTACCCGGTCGTGGACGTCGAGATCTCGAACGTCAGCCACCCCTTCTACACCGGCACCGCCCGCGTCCTGGACACCGCGGGCCGCGTCGAGCGCTTCGAGCGCCGGTACGGAAAGCGGAGCTGAGCGCCGTGCCCGACCTCTCCGTCGTGATCGTCGGCGGGCTGCACGCCGACGCCCGCCAGCGGGCCGTCGACCGGCTGCTCGCCGAGGTCCCCGGCAGCGTCGTCCTCCACCACGACCTGGCGACGGCCGCGTCCGGCACTGTCGTGCGCACGGTCCGCGACGCCGGCGGCGTCCGGGACACCGGCGAGACGCCGCTGGTCAACGACTGCGCGTGCTGCGCCCTGCGCGAGGACCTGGTGCCCGAGCTGCGGCGGCTCGCCGACGCCGGGGACACCCGCCTCGCGGTCGTCGAGCTGTGGGACTCCGTCGAGCCCAAGGCCATGGCCGAGGTCGTCACCGCCGGCGGCCTCACCGTCACCGGCGTGATCACCGCCGTCGACCCCGCGCTGCTGCTGCCGTACCTCGGCAACGGCGACGACCTCGCCGAGGCCGGGCTCGCCGCGGCCGCCACCGACCAGCGCACCGTCGCCGACACCTTCGCCCGCCAGCTGGAGTACGCCCCCGTCCTCGCCGTCGCGGAGTCCGAGGAGGCCGACGACGAGGACCGCGAGCTGCTGGCCCAGCTGCACCCGACGGCCCGCCGGGTCCCGATCGGCCACGGTGACCTGGCGGGCGCCGCGCTCGCCGGCTTCGACGTCGAGGCCGCGGCCGCCGCCCAGCACCCGGCGTGCGCCCTGCTGCCCACGGACGCCGACGCGCACGGCGTGACCACCCTCGTCTGGCGCCGGCACCGCCCCTTCCACCCGGAGCGGCTGTACGCGGCGCTGGAGGACCTGACCTGCGCCGCCGCCCGCAGCCGGGGCCGGTTCTGGCTCGCCGACAAGCCGGACACGCTCTTCCACTGGGACGCGGCCGGCGGAGCGCTGTGCGTGGAGAGCGCGGGCCCCTGGCTCGCCGCGCTGCCCGACGCGGCCTGGGAGATGGTCCCGCCGGTGCGCCGCGCCGCCGCCGCGCTGGACTGGCACCCCGAGCACGGGGACCGCTGCCAGCACCTCGTCTTCACCTCGCCCGGCCTCGACGGCGAGGGCCTTCAGCGGCTGCTGGAGTCCTGTCTGCTCACCGACGCCGAGTACGCCGCCGGGCGTGACGCCTGGCAGCGGCTGCCGCACGCCTTCGACACCCTCCTGGAGGTCTGAACCCCGATGCCCCGCAAGTCCGACCGCAAGCCCGCCAAGAACCGGCCGAACCCGCTGGACCAGGCCGGGATCACGTACATCGACTACAAGGACACCGACCTGCTGCGGAAGTTCATCTCCGACCGCGGCAAGATCCGCAGCCGTCGGGTGACCCGTGTCACCTCCCAGCAGCAGCGACAGCTGGCCCGCGCCGTCAAGAACGCCCGGGAGATGGCCCTGCTGCCGTACGCGAGCCGCTGACGCGTCCTGCCGGGTACCGGACGGGCCCCGCCTCACTGGAGGCGGGGCCCGTCCGCGTTTGCGCCAACCTCCCGCGCGTATACGGAAGTTCAATGGAACACAAAGCCGACAACATGCGTCTGTTCCTAGTACCGGAACCATTCGGTAAAGCGGGGGCCAAAGCTGTAGTCACGGGAACACCCCGCGTGCACGTGCATCTGCGTCTGCATCTGCACATGAACAAGGTTATGATCCGGCACAGTTGACCACTGCATCTATGGCCACGACAGCCAGTGCACCACCGGGGAGCGACCTGTGGACCACGACGTGTACAACGGCATGGCCGCCACCGAGCTGCGCGGTGTGGCCTGGCAGAAGAGCCGGCACAGCAACTCGCAGGGTTCGTGCGTGGAGTTCGCCCGGCTGCCCGGCGGGCGGGTGGCCGTCCGGAACTCGAACTTCCCCGACGGGCCCGCGCTCGTGTACACGCGGGCGGAGATCGAGGCCATGCTGCTCGGCGTGAAGGACGGCGAGTTCGACCACCTGGTGGCGGGCTGAGGTCACGCGAGCGACCGGGGGAGCGGGCCCACCTGCGCCGTGACGCGCGTAGAACCGCGGCACCGAGCTGTGCCGCGGTTCCTCAGTCGGCGGGCCGCAGCCGGAACAACGCCCAGACGACCTTGCCGCTGAGCGTGCCGGCCAGCGGGTGCCAGCCCCAGCCGTCGCAGAAGGAGTCGACCAGGAACAGCCCGCGGCCGGACTCCGCGGAGAAGTCGTCGGCCTCGCGCGCCACCGGGCTGTCGTTGCTGGGGTCCCGCACCGCGCACACCAGCCGCTCGGTCCAGCGCATCAGGTGCAGCCGTACCGCCGGCTCGAGCTCCCCGCGCGGGGCGCTGGGCACGGCGTGCCGCAGCGCGTTGGTGACCAGTTCCGAGACGACCAGACAGACGTCGTCGAACCGGTCGCCCAGGTCCCACTGGTCGAGGGTTCTGCGGGTGAACTGCCGGGCGTCGCGCACCGCTTCGAAGCGGGCGGGCAGAGCGCATGACGCGGCGCTGGACACGGCCGCGGGGTCCAGCGGCGGAAGGCCCTGCCGTAACGGCTCGAGCATGGTCGATCCATTCGTTGCCATGCGGGGCACTCCCGGGATTCGCGGTCGTTGCGATGCAGCGGTGGCGCGGCACCCATGGTTTCGGAAGCGCACACCAGATGCAAGGGCAGATGCACGTGCACGAGACCGAATTGGTCCCACCCGTACCACTTCTTGGACATTTTTTCCGCCATCTTGGTGTTGCTCGTGCGCCGTCCGCCTGCCACCTCTGTGTGCGCTCCTGCTCGCAATCTTTGGCTTCTTTCCGTCTGTGTAATCGGACGAGTACAGCTCGGAGTGTTTTAGTGGCAGACTGCGGGCCCTGAAGACGGTTGGGGAGGCTGGCGAACGTGAGCGCGGGAGAGCCCGGATCGGTGGTGCGGCGGATGCTGCTCGGCTCGCAACTCAGGCGACTGCGCGAGGCGCGGGGCATCACCCGCGAGGCGGCGGGTTACCACATCCGCGCCTCCGAGTCGAAGATCAGCCGGATGGAGCTGGGCCGGGTGAGCTTCAAGACGAGGGACGTCGAGGACCTGCTGACGCTGTACGGCATCACGGACGAGAACGAGCGGGGCTCCCTCATCTCGCTCGCCCGCGAGGCCAACGTCGCCGGCTGGTGGCACAGCTACTCCGACGTCCTGCCGAGCTGGTTCCCCACCTACGTCGGCCTGGAGGGCGCCGCGTCCCTGATCCGGGCGTACGAGGTGCAGTTCGTGCACGGCCTGCTCCAGACCGAGGACTACGCCCGCGCGGTGGTGCGGCGCGGCATGAAGGACGCGAGCGAGGCCGACGTCGAACGCCGGGTGGCGCTGCGGCTCGAGCGGCAGAAGCACCTCGTCGCGGAGAACGCCCCCGACTTCCACATCGTCCTCGACGAGGCCGCCCTGCGCCGCCCCTACGGTGACCGCGAGGTGATGCGCGGCCAGCTCCAGCACCTCATCGAGATCTCCGAGCGCCCCAACGTCCGCCTGCAGATCATGCCGTTCAGCTTCGGCGGGCACTCCGGCGAGAGCGGCGCCTTCACCATCCTCAGCTTCCCCGAGTCCGACCTGTCGGACGTGGTCTACCTGGAGCAGCTGACCAGCGCCCTCTACCTGGACAAGCCCGAGGACGTCGCCCAGTACGAGACCGCCCTGAAGGAACTCCAGCGCGACAGCCCCGGCCCCGCGGAGAGCCGCGACCTGCTCAGGGGCCTCCTCCAACTCTCCTGATACAGCGGCCAAGTTGGTGAACCGGCCAGTAGGATGACGATCGATCAGGCGCGTCTGTCTGTCTGCTCCCGCGGCAGGGATTGAGGGATCACATGTCGTCCTACTTCACCGACCTGGCTCAGCAGTACATCGACGGCGAGTGGCGCCCGGGCACCGGCTCCTGGGACATCATCGACTTCAATCCCTACGACGGCGAGAAGCTGGCCTCGATCACCATAGCCACCGTCGACGAGATAGATCAGGCCTACCGGGCCGCCGAACGCGCCCAGCGGGAGTGGGCCCGCGCGGGCGCCTTCGCCCGCCGCACGGTGCTGGAGAAGGTGCTGCGGCTGGTCGAGGAGCGCGAGGCGGACATCGCCGAGGCGATCGTCGCCGAGCTGGGCGGCACCCGGGTCAAGGCCGCCTTCGAGCTGCACCTGGCCAAGGAGTTCCTGCGCGAGGCCGCCGCCCTGGCGACGCGCCCCGAGGACCGGCTGCTGCCCTCGCCCGACCCCGGCAAGGAGAACCGCCTCTACCGCGTCCCGGTCGGCGTCGTCGGCGTCATCAGCCCCTTCAACTTCCCCTTCCTGCTCTCGCTGAAGTCCACCGCGCCCGCCCTCGCGCTCGGCAACGCCGTGGTGCTCAAGCCGCACCAGGACACCCCGGTCGTCGGCGGCACCCTGGTCGCCGCGCTCTTCGCGGAAGCGGGCCTGCCGGCCGGCGTGCTCAACGTCGTCGTCACCGACATCGCGGAGATCGGCGACGCCTTCATCGAGCACCCGGTGCCCAAGGTCATCTCCTTCACCGGCTCCGACAAGGTCGGGCGCCACGTGGCCACCGTCTGCGCCACGCACTTCAAGCGGGCGGTCCTCGAACTCGGCGGCAACAGCGCGCTGGTGGTCCTCGACGACGCCGACCTCGACTACGCCGTCGACGCCGCCGTCTTCTCCCGCTACGTCCACCAGGGCCAGGTCTGCATGGCCGCCAACCGGATCCTGGTGGACCGCGCGGTCGCCGACGAGTTCACCGACAAGTTCGTCGCCAAGGTGCGGTCCCTGAAGGTCGGCGACCCGCGCGACCCGGAGACCGTCATCGGCCCGGTCATCAACGCCTCCCAGGCCGAGGCGCTGTCGGGCGCGGTGGAGCAGGCGGTCGCCGAGGGCGCGACGGCCCTGCTGCGCGGCACCGTCCGGGACAACCTGGTCGAGCCGTCCGTCCTCACCGACGTCCCGGCCGGCTCACCGCTGCTGCGTCAGGAGATCTTCGGCCCGGTCGCCCTCCTCATGGTCTTCGACGGCGAGGAGGAGGCCGTACGCCTGGTCAACGACAGCCCTTACGGCCTCAGCGGCGCCGTTCACACCGGGGACGTCGAACGCGGCGTCCGCTTCGCGCGGCGCGTCGACACCGGGATGTTCCACGTCAACGACGGCACCGTCCACGACGAACCCCTCGTCCCCTTCGGCGGCGAGAAGCACTCCGGTGTCGGCCGGCTGAACGGCGAGTCCACCCTGGACGCCTTCACCACCCTGAAGTGGATCTCGGTCCAGCACGGCCGGAGCGGCTTCCCGTTCTGAGGGCGTCCGGCACACCTCCTAGGCTGGACCGCATGTCAGCGATCCGACTCCTGGTCCTGGGCGCCGTGCGCCAGCACGGGCGGGCCCACGGCTACCAGGTGCGCAACGACCTGGAGTACTGGGGCGCGCACGAGTGGTCCAACGCCAAGCCCGGCTCGATCTACCACGCGCTGAAGCAGATGGCGAAGCAAGGGCTGCTGCACGCGCACGAGATCGCCCCGTCCACCGCGGGCGGCCCGCCCCGCACCGAGTACGAGATCACCGACCTGGGCATGGCGGAGTACCTCGGCATGGTCCGCGAGGCGCTCACCAACTACGACCAGAAGATGGACATCAAGTCCGCGGCCATCGGCTTCATGGTCGACCTCCCGCGCGCGGAGGCGGTCGCCCTGCTCAACGAGCGCGTCCGCCGCATCGAGGAGTGGCGCGCCGCCGTCACCGAGCACTACGTGCCCGAGGAGGGTTCCGGACAGCTCGGCCACATCGGCGAGATCATGAACCTGTGGCTGCACACGGCCGACGCCGAGGCGGCCTGGACGCGGGCGCTGATCGAGCGGATCGAGGGCGGGGCCTACACCTTCGCGGGCGAGGGCGAGCCGTTCGTCGGGATCCTCGCCGACGGGCAGGAGAACCCGTACGCGACACAGGAGCGGCATCCTGGGGACACCGCCTGACGGCGCAGGACGTCTCGACTAATCAAGTTTGACGAGCGAGTGGGCGGGTAGTACGGTGAGGCTGTAGTCAAGTTTGACTAGCTGGAGAGTGGGTGGCTGTGACCCCTACGGCGATCACCGTGGACGGCGCACGCAAGACATACCGAGACAAGAAGGCGCTCGACGGACTCGACCTCGTGGTCCCGCGAGGCACGGTCCAGGCCGTACTGGGCCCCAACGGCGCCGGTAAGACGACCCTGGTACGCATCCTGTCCACCCTGCTGAAGCCGGACGCGGGCCGCGTCGAGGTCGCCGGCCACGACGTGGTGACCCGGGCGCGCGAGATCCGGCTGCGCATCGGCCTGCTGGGCCAGCACGCGGCCGTCGACGAGGAACTCGACGGCCGGCAGAACCTGGAGATGTTCGGCCGCCTCCATCACCTCGGCACTCGCCCCGCGCGGATGCGCGCCGACGAGCTGATGGCCCGCTTCGGCCTCGCCGACACCGGGCGCAAGCAGGTCAAGCGGTACAGCGGCGGGATGCGCCGCCGCCTCGACCTCGCGGCCTCGCTCGTCACCGATCCCGAGGTGCTCTTCCTGGACGAGCCCACCACCGGCCTCGACCCGCGCGGCCGCGCCGAGGTCTGGGCCGCGGTCCGCTCCCTGGTCGGCGGCGGCACCACGGTCCTGCTCACCACCCAGTACCTGGAGGAGGCCGACCAGCTCGCCGACCGCGTCGCGGTGGTCGACTCCGGCCGGGTCGTCGCCGAGGGCACCCCCGACGAGCTGAAGTCCGCCCTCGGCGGCGACCGCGTCGACGTCGTCCTGCGCGACGGCGGCGAGCTCGGTGCGGCCGCCGCCCTGCTGCCGGTGCCACGGGAAACCGTCCGGATCGACCCCGACCGGCGGCTGCTCAGCGCCCCCGTCACCGACCGCATGACCGCCCTCACCGGCGTCGTCCGCGCCCTCGCGGAAGCCGGCATCGAAGCCGAGGACATCGCGCTGCGCCGGCCCACGCTCGACGAGGTCTTCCTGCACCTGACAGGCGGCGAGAGCCGCGAGAAGGAGGCCGTGTGAGCACCCACGCCCTGACCGACTCCTGGACGATGACCCGCCGCGAACTCGCCCACTGGGCACGGCAGCCGGTCCAGGTCGTGGTGAACCTGGTGTTCCCCGTGATGCTGCTGCTGATGTTCGGTTACCTCATCGGCGGCGGCCGCGGCGTCAGCGGGCCCTATGTGGACTACCTGGTCCCCGGCATGCTCGCCCTCACCATGGCCTTCGGCCTGGAGGGCACGATGATCGCCGTCACCCAGGACCTGAACAAGGGAGTGATCGACCGCTTCCGGTCCATGCCGATGGCCGACGGGGCCGTCCTGGTGGGCCGGTCCGCCGCCGACATGCTCCAGTCGGCCCTGGTCCTGGCCGTGCTGACGGGCGTGGGCCACGCCCTCGGCTGGCGGGTGCGCGGCGGCCTCGCGGGCTTCGCGGCGGCCGTCGGGCTGCTCCTGCTGTTCCGTTTCGCCATGCTGTGGATCGGCATCCACCTCGCTCTGCTCGCCGGGCGCCCGGAGATGGTCCAGGCCGTCCAGATCCTCGTCTGGCCGGTCGGCTTCCTCTCCAACGCCCTCGCCACCCCGGCCTCCATGCCCGGCTGGCTGGGTACGGTCGTGGAGTGGAACCCGCTGTCCCACACGGCGACCGCGGTGCGCGAGCTGTGCGCGGGCGGGACGGTCGCCGCGGACCACGTCTGGGCGGCGGTGGCCTGGCCGGTGGGCCTGCTGGCGGTGTTCTTCCCCCTGGCGGTGCGCAGGTTCGCGCGGCTGAGCGCGTAGCCGTTCCCCGGTCCGGCTCCGGGGCCGGGTCTCCGGGCCGGTACCGGGGCCGCCCGCAGGAAAAGCGGCTTGCACCTCACGCGACGTGAGGCCGCACCGTGGACGGCGTACCGAGAAGGGAGCGGAAGTGAGCTACTCCGTGGGACAGGTCGCCGGTTTCGCCGGAGTGACGGTGCGCACCCTGCACCACTACGACGACATCGGCCTGCTCGTGCCCAGCGAGCGCAGCCGCGCGGGCCACCGGCGCTACAGCGACGCCGACCTCGACCGGCTGCAGCAGATCCTGTTCTACCGCGAGCTCGGCTTCCCGCTCGACGAGGTCGCCGTCCTGCTCGACGACCCGGAGGCGGACCCGCGGGTCCACCTGCGCCGGCAGCACGAGCTGCTGACCGCCCGGATCGAGAAGCTGCGGCAGATGGCGGCGGCCGTGGAGCACGCCATGGAGGCACGCAAGATGGGGATCAACCTCACGCCCGAGGAGCGGTTCGAGGTCTTCGGGGACAAGGACCCGGAGCAGTACGCCGAGGAGGCCGAGGCCCGCTGGGGCGGCACCGAGGCGTGGGCCGAGTCGCAGCGCCGCGCGGCGACCTACACCAAGGAGGACTGGAAGCGGATCCAGGCCGAGGCGGCCGACTGGGCCGAGCGCTACGGCGCCGTGATGGCCGACGGCGAGCCGCCCACCGGTGAGCGGGCCATGGACCTCGCCGAGGAGCACCGGCAGCACATCACCGGCTGGTACTACGACTGCGGCTACGAGATGCACCGCTGCCTGGGCGAGATGTACGTCTCGGACGAGCGCTTCAAGGCGTTCTACGACACCATGCGCCCCGGTCTCGCCGAGCACCTCAGGGACGCCATCGTCGCGAACGCGGCCCGCCACTCCTCCTGACGTCGTGGCCCGGGACCGGTCCCGCGGGCCGGCTCCCGGGCCACGACGGCTTGGGTCCCCGCGGGCGCGCGGTGCACCCTGGCATCCTGAAGAACACCGGTGGAACCCGGCACGGGCGCGGCACGTTGATAGCGTTGTCCGGCCGCACTGGACGCCGCACTCCCCCTCACCCCCTCAGGAGCCCGGAATCGTGACGACGCTCGCCCTCGGACCCAGCTGGCTGGATCCGAACTACCTGCTCGACACCTTCGGGATCTGGGGTCTGCTCCTCATCGTCTTCGCCGAGTCGGGCCTGCTCATCGGCTTCTTCCTGCCCGGTGACTCGCTGCTGTTCACCGCGGGCCTGCTGATCGCCTCCAAGGAGCTGGACTTCCCGCTGTGGCTGGCCATCGTGCTGATCTGCGTCGCCGCGATCCTCGGCGACCAGGCGGGCTACATGTTCGGCAAGAAGGTCGGCCCCGCGCTGTTCACCCGGCCGGACTCCCGCTTCTTCAAGCAGGAGAACGTCACCAAGGCCCATGAGTTCTTCGAGAAGTACGGCCCGAAATCGCTGGTCCTGGCCCGCTTCGTGCCCATCGTCCGCACCTTCACGCCGATCATCGCCGGCGTCAGCGGCATGCGGTACCGCTCCTTCCTGATCTTCAACGTCCTCGGCGGCATCCTCTGGGGCGCCGGCGTCACCCTGCTCGGCTCCTGGCTGGGCAACATCGACTTCGTCAAGAAGAACATCGAAGCGATCCTGATCCTGATCGTCTTCATCTCCGTCGTCCCGATCATCATCGAGTTCTGGCGCGCCCGGTCGCAGAAGAAGAAGGCCGGCCCGCAGCAGACCGCCGAGCCCCGCCAGCCCCAGGCCCCGCAGCAGCAGGCGTACCCGGTGATGGACGACGCCACCACCCAGCTCCGCCGCGTCGAGCAGCCCCAGCAGCCCCAGCAGTACGGCTACGACCAGCAGCAGTACGACGGCGGCCACGACCACCGGCAGTACGGCTACGACCAGGGCGGCTACGGCACCCAGCAGCCCTACGCCTCCCCGCAGCAGCCTTACGCCTCCCCGCAGCAGCCCTACGGGGACCAGCAGCAGCCCTACGAGGGCGGGCAGCAGCCGTACGGGGACCAGCAGCCGTACGGGAACCAGCCGTACCCCCAGCAGCAGCCGTACCCGTACAACCAGAACCAGGGCTACTGAGCCGCACCCGCGGGACGCGGGGTCAGAAGCCCCGCGTCCGCTTGGCCGCCTTGCGGCCCCGGCCCGCGCCCCGCAGGAAGAGGCGGGACACCTCCGACCCCAGGTTCACGCCGATGGCGATGGCCATCGCCAGCGCCGCCGCCTTGGTCAGCGACCCGAGGCCCCCGTCGACGTCGTTCTGCGCGATCGCCAGCAGCCCGAAGTAGGTGGCCGAACCCGGCAGCAGCGGCCCGATCGCGGCGGTCGTGTACGGCAGCGCGGACGCGTACCGGTACCGCGACATCAGCTGCCCGAACAGACCGACCAGCCCGGCCGCCGCCGCCGTGGACGCCACCGGCGACAGATCGCCGGCGTAGTGCAGCGCGCCGTACACCACCCACGCCACGCCGCCGTTGAGCGTCACGGCGAGCACGGTGGATCGTTCCTGCTGCAGCAGCACCGCGAAGGTCAGCGACAGCAGCATCGACGCGGCGGTCTGCACCAGCGGCTGCTCGGCGGTCCCCAGCGCGGCCTCCGGGTTCAGCTGCGCCCCGAGCTGGACGCCGAAGTACAGCACCACCAGCACGCCGACCACGATGCCCACGAAGAAGTACAGGACCTCCAGCAGCCGGGCCGCCGCGGTGATGTAGAAGCCGGTCAGCCCGTCCTGCACACCCGCCACCAGCGCCCGTCCGGGCAGCAGCGCGAACAGCCCACCGGTGATCACGGCGGACGCCGCGACGTCCACGTGCGCGACGGTCAGCGCCACCCCGATCGCGGCCGGCGGCATCGCGGCGACCGTGAACTGGTAGAACTCCGGCAGCCCGCGCCCCGCGCACAGCCACGCCAGCCGGTCCCCGAGCATCGCGCCCAGCGCCGCCGCGACGAACACGATCAGATCGCCGCCGACCAGCACCGACGCCGCGCCCGCGAGCAGCCCGCTGGCCGCCGTCAGCACCCAGGTCGGATACGGGTGCCGGTTGCGGCGGATCTCCGCGAGCCGTCGGTAGGCCTCCTCCAGGGAGAGATGCGTCTCCGGGTCGCTGAGGTCGTCCACCAGCTGGAAGACGGCCGCGAGCCGCGTGTAGTCCGTCCCGCGCCGCCGCACGGTCCGCGCCGCCGACACCGGATCGTCCACCAGCGACGGCTGGTACGAGATCGACAGCAGGGTGAAGGTGACGTTCGGCTCGCACCGGTCCAGGCCGTACGAGCGGCAGACCGCGAACATGGCCGCCTCGACGTCCTCCGCGCCCTCACCGCCCGCCAGCAGCAGCTCCCCGATACGCAGGGACAGGTCCAGCACGCGCGGGACGGCCGGGCCGCCCTCCTCGGTCCGCTGCACCGGCTCCGGCGCGGGCCGTTCGGTCACCGGCATCCGCAGCATCGTGCGCATCCGGTCCTGCCACGGCGCGTCCTTGGTCAGGCTGACCGCCGGTATCCCGGCGGCCGGGGTGAACGCGGGCGCCTCCCGGGCGCTGTAGGCGCGCGGCGGGACGAACGCCGACCCCTCGGGCTCCGCGCTCGGCGGGTGCGGGACGTCCAGCCCGTCCGGAAGGGCGAACTCGGAGGTGGTCTCCGACTCGCTGTCCCCGACCTCGACACCGGCGGGCGGCGTGAACGCCATCCTCGCCTCGTCCGACAGCGGCTTGCGGTCCTCCGCGTCCGTCACGTGCAGTGCTCCCTGTACGACACCTCCGGTACCTCAGTATGCGCACACATGACGAACGGGCCGCACGCACACGCGTACGGCCCGTCTACCCAGCGAGCGGCAGGTCAGTGACCCGGCGAGCAGCAGGTCAGTGACCGCCCTGCTCCTTGAAGCGCTTGTACGACCGCTCGATCTCCGCCTCGGCGTCGGTGCGGCCCACCCAGTTGGCGCCCTCGACGGACTTGCCGGGCTCCAGGTCCTTGTACACCTCGAAGAAGTGCTGGATCTCCAGGCGGTCGAACTCGGACACGTGGTGGATGTCGCGCAGGTGCTCCACACGCGGGTCCGTCGCCGGGACGCACAGCAGCTTGTCGTCACCGCCGGCCTCGTCGGTCATCCGGAACATGCCGATCGCGCGGCAGCGGATGAGGCAGCCCGGGAAGGTCGGCTCGTCCAGGATGACCAGCGCGTCCAGCGGGTCGCCGTCCTCGCCGAGGGTGTTCTCGACGAAGCCGTAGTCCGTCGGGTAGGCGGTCGACGTGAACAGGCGGCGGTCCAGGCGGATCCGACCGGTCTCGTGGTCCACCTCGTACTTGTTGCGCGAACCCTTCGGGATCTCGATCGTGACGTCGAACTCCACCGGTGGCTCCTCCATGATCAACACACAGTTCTGGTGGTTAAGTGTCCCTCACGCAGGTGTGTGGTCGCGAAAGGGGCTGGTGGTCGTGGTCGAGCTGAGGCCGTGGCGGGCCGCGGGGCCGCGTCTGAGACGGGGTCTGACGCGGGTCGCGGATGCCGTGCGCCCTCCGCTCGCCCGTGCCGTGGCGGCGTCGGGGCCGCGGGTCGCGCGGCTGGCGCGGGCCGCGTCACCGCGGGTCGCGCGGATCACGCGGGTGAAGACCTGGCAGTACACCGCGGGTGCCGCCACCGCCGGTCTGGCGCTGGCCGCCGGTCTGGTGACCGCCGCGGGACCCTGGGACTCCACGGGTCAGCGTACGGCCGAGCGGGTCCGCGCCGCCGCCGCCGGCCACGCGGGTGGCGCATCTCACGGCGGCGCCTCCGGCCGGGGCGGGACGAGCGGGACCGGGGGACCGCGTCCGGCGCCCAGCGCCGCGTCGGTGCTGGCCGGTCTCGGCGGCGCGAAGGGCACCGGCCGGCCGGGACCGGACGCCCGGGCCCTCGCCGCCACGCTGGACCCGCTGATGGCGGACCCGGCGCTCGGCCCCCGCCGCGCGGCCGCCGTCGTCGACATCGCCACCGGCGAACGGCTCTACGGCACGGCCCAGGACGAGCCGCTCACCCCCGCCTCCACCACCAAGATCGCCACCGCCGTGGCCGCGCTGTCCGCCCTCGGCCCCGAGCACCGCCTGACCACCCGGGCCGTCTTCGAACCCGACACCAAGGAACTCGTCCTGGTCGGCGGCGGCGACCCCACCCTCACCGCCGACCGCGACGCCGAGGGCCGGGCGAGCCTGCGCACCCTCGCCGCGAAGACCGCCGCCGCGCTGGAGAAACGGGACGTCCGCGCGGTGACCCTGTCGTACGACACCACCCTGTACGCCGGCTCGGACCTTCACCCCATCGGGGTCAACGACAACCTGGCCCGCGTCACCGCCCTGATGGCCGACGAGGCCCGCACCGACGACTCCGTCAGCGGTCCCGCGACGCGCCACCCCGACCCCGCCGCCGCGGCCACCCGCGCCTTCGCGGACTTGCTGGAGGCCGAGGGAGTCAGGACGACGGCCCCCGGCCCGTCCAAGGCCACCGGCCGCGCGGACCGCCTCGCCGCCGTCTCCTCCCCGCCCCTGTCCGCCCTCGTCGAGCAGATGCTCACCAACAGCGACAACGACATCGCCGAGGCCCTCGCCCGGCACACCGCCATCGCCACCGGCGAACGCCCCGACTTCGCCGGGGCCGGCCGCGCCGTCGAAGCCCGGCTGAAGAAGCTCGGCCTGCCGGTCGAGGGCGCCGTCATCAAGGACGGCAGCGGCCTCGACCGCGCCGGCAAGCTCACGGCCTCCCTGCTCACCGCGCTCCTCACCGCGGCCGCCGACCCCGCCCACCCCGAACTGCGCCCCACCCTCACCGGCCTCCCCGTCGCCGGCTTCACCGGCACCCTGACCACCCGTTACGGCGACGGCGCGGCCGGCCTCGTCCGCGCCAAGACCGGCACGCTGACCGGCGTCAACGCCCTGGCCGGCACCGTCGTCGACGACTCCGGCCGCGTCCTCGCCTTCGCCTTCCTCACCTCCGACACCCTCGACACCCCCGCAGCCCAGTCCGCCCTGGACCGCACGGCAACGGCCCTGGCGGCCTGCACCTGCGACTGAGAGGGCGCCGCGCGGCGAGGGCCCTGGCGGCCTGGTCCGTGGCCGGCTGGAGAGGGCCGCAGGTCGCGGGGCGATCGAGACCGTACGGCGGCTGTGCGGTCCGAGCCGGGGAAGCACCCCAGGGGGCCGAGGCCGAGGCGCAGGCCGAGCCGGACAGAGCCTCGCCGTGCAGCCGGAGGCGCCGCGCGGACAGCCGGCGGCGGTCACGCGGGGTGGGGCCTCCACGCGGTGCGGCTGGCCGGCCGCAGGTGGTGGCGTGGTTCGAGACGCCTCGCGGCTGACGCTCGGGGCGGTCACAGCCGTACGGCGAAAGCCGCACACCACCGCGCGGGGAGCGGGACACCGCCGCGCGCGGGGAGCCGGACATGGTTGCGCGCCGCAGAGCGGGGGCGCCGGTTCGCGGCACCCCCGGACCGCCGGGGGCCTTCCCACGGCCTGCCCCCGTGCGGGGGCCTCACGTACGGTTGACACATGACGAGCATCGGTGGCACGGCATCCGGCATGGTCGACTGGAATCTCGCGGTGGCGACCGCGACCCGGCTCGTACGGCCGGGCCCCGAGGTGACGCGCGACGAGGCCCGCGCCGTCGTCGCGGAGCTGCGCCGCCACGCCAAGGCCTCGGAGGAACACGTCCGGGGCTTCACTCATATGGGCACCGAGGACACCCACGACACCCCCGTCCTCGTCGTCGACCGCCCCGGCTGGATCCGGGCGAACGTCGCCGGTTTCCGGGAGATCCTGCGCCCGCTGCTGGAGAAGATGCAGGAGCGCCGCGGCTCCGGCCCCGGCGGCGCGGTCCTCGGCGCCGTCGGCGGCAAGGTCACCGGCGTGGAGCTGGGCATGCTGCTGTCCTTCCTGGCCTCCCGCGTCCTCGGCCAGTACGAGACTTTCGCCCCCGCCACCCGCGACCTCCCCGCGGGCGGGCAAGGCGGCGGCCGGCTGCTGCTCGTCGCCCCGAACATCGTCCACGTCGAGCGCGAACTAGACGTACGGCCCCACGACTTCCGCCTGTGGGTGTGCCTGCACGAGGAGACCCACCGCACGCAGTTCTCCGCGGTGCCCTGGCTGCGGGACCACCTGGAGGGTGAAATCCAGTCGTTCCTGGCGGAGACCGACGTGGACGCCATGACGGTCCTCGAACGCGTTCGCGAAGCCGCCCAGACGCTCGCCGGCGGCCGCCCCGAGGCGGAGGAGGACGACGGCGGCCGCTCCTTCGTGGAGCTGGTGCAGACGCCCGCCCAGCGCGAGATCCTGGGCCGCCTCACCGCCGTGATGTCCCTCCTGGAGGGCCACGCGGACTTCGTGATGGACGGCGTCGGCCCCGCGGTCGTCCCGTCCGTCGGCGAGATCCGCGAGAAGTTCCAGCAGCGCCGCGCCAAGGGCGCCTCCCGCCTCGACCTGGCCCTGCGCAAGCTCCTCGGCCTGGACGCCAAGCTCCGGCAGTACCGCGACGGCGAACGCTTCGTCCGGGCCGTCGTCGACGAGGTCGGCATGGACGGCTTCAACCGCGTGTGGACCTCCCCGAACACTCTCCCCACCAAGGGGGAGATCGCCAAACCGGCGGATTGGATCGCGCGGGTGCACCGCCGCAGTGAAACGTGACATCGGGTGAGACGGTCGTGAAACGAATCCGGCCGACGGCAGGCGAACGCCCCTGTAATCACCCGTCCGAGGGAGCGTGAGGCGTGCACAGGCGTGCAATGCTCGGGGAACGGCCCGGTTCTGTCACCATCTACACACTCTGAGTGACCGACTCGGGCTCACCCCCCGGAAAACTTCATGAAGGGAACCGGACATGGGTCCCCATCCTGCGGTCGCGGCGATACGCCTGGCGGTCCGCCGCGTCCTCCACGACATCCTCAACGACCACAGCACCACCTCCCCGCCGCTCGTCCTCGTGGCCTGCTCCGGCGGCGCTGACTCCATGGCGCTCGCCTCCGCCCTCGCCTTCGAGGCGCCCAAACTCGGCATCCGCGCGGGAGGCGTCACCGTCGACCACGGCCTCCAGCCCGGCTCGGACCTGCGCGCCGCCGAGGTCTGCCTGCGGCTGCGCGAACTCGGCCTCGACCCCGTCGAGGCCACCGCCGTCACCGTCGGCCGCGCGGGCGGCCCCGAAGCCGCCGCCCGGGACGCCCGGTACGCCGCGCTCGACACCGCGGCGGAACGCCACGGCGCCGCCGCCGTCCTCCTCGGCCACACCCGCGACGACCAGGCCGAGACCGTACTGCTGGGGCTCGCCCGCGGTTCCGGCATCCGCTCGCTGTCCGGAATGGCCGCGGTCTCGGGGGCCGGCGGCCGTTACCGGCGCCCCTTCCTCGAACTCGACCGGCAGACCGCCCGCAAGGCCTGCATGGTCCAGTCGCTGCCCGTGTGGGACGACCCGCACAACGCCGACCCCGCCTACACCCGCTCCCGGCTGCGCCACGAGGGCCTGCCCGCGCTGGAGAAGGCCCTCGGCAAGGGCGTCGTCGAGGCCCTCGCCCGGACGGCCCAACTCTCCCGCGACGACGCCGACGCCCTCGACGCCTGGGCCCGCCAGGCCGAGGCCACCGTCCGCGACGCCGCCGGCCTGCTGGAGTGCGCCAAGCTCTACGCCCTGCCGCCCGCCGTCCGCCGCCGGATCCTGCGCCGCGCGGCCATCGAGGCCGGCGCCCCGGCCGGCTCGCTGTTCGCCCGCCACATCGAGGAAGTCGACCGGCTGATCACCGGATGGCGCGGTCAGGGAGCCATCAACCTCCCCGGCAAAGTCGTCGCCCAGCGGCAGGGTGGCAGACTGGTGATTCGGCAAGGCTGAATCCCGGCCCCCCTCGACGGGGCGGGCAGCCGGTGGGACGACCGAAAGTGATGCGGGTGGACGCGAAAGACATGGGTGCCGACCTCCAGCAGGTGCTCATCACCAAGGAAGAGATCGACGCCAAGCTGGCCGAGCTGGCCGCGAAGATCGACGCGGAGTACGCGGGGAAGGACCTGCTGATCGTCGGCGTGCTCAAGGGCGCGGTGATGGTCATGGCCGACCTCGCGCGGGCGCTGTCCACCCCCGTCACCATGGACTGGATGGCCGTGTCCTCCTACGGCGCGGGCACCCAGTCCTCCGGCGTGGTACGGATCCTCAAGGACCTGGACACCGACATCAAGGGCAAGCACGTCCTGATCGTCGAGGACATCATCGACTCCGGCCTGACCCTGTCCTGGCTGATCAACAACCTCGGCTCGCGCGAGCCCGCCTCCCTGAAGGTGTGCACGCTGCTGCGCAAGCCGGACGCCGCCAAGGTCGCCATCGACGTCGAGTGGGTCGGCTTCGACATCCCCAACGAGTTCGTCGTGGGCTACGGCCTGGACTACGCCGAGAAGTACCGCAACCTGCCGTTCGTCGGTACGCTCGCGCCGCACGTCTACGGTGGCTGACGCCGCGCCCGTGCGTCGGCTGGGCCGGCGGAGCGCCTTTCCGGCGTGATTGGGAACCCCGGCGGGTCACGCGGCGTTGGAGCATGCAGACGGGCTTGCCAGCCGTCCCGTACGGCTTCGGGCGCCGATGCTGGGGTACCGTCAGAAGAACTGTCTTATCAAACTCACTATGGCAGGAGGGACGGGGCGGCACCGCTCCGTATGGATGGACGTGAAGCGATACTTCCGTGGGCCGGTCATGTGGATCGTGCTGGCCGTCCTTGCCGTGGTCGTGTTGATGCAGGTCGTCGGCTCGTCCGGCGGCTACAAGACGGTGGACACGGGCCAGGTCGTCCAGGCGATCAATGAGAACAAGGTCGAGTCGGCCAAGCTGACCACCGGTGACGAGCAGATCATCAAGGTCCAGCTCAAGGACGGCGTAGAGGTCGAGGACAGCTCGAAGATCCAGGCGAGCTACATCGGCGACCAGGGCGTGGACATCGCCAACACGCTGCAGAACAAGTTCCAGGAGAAGCAGATCCCGGACGGCTACACCGTCTCGCCGTCCAAGCAGAACCCGATCGTCGGGATCCTGCTCTCCCTGCTGCCCTTCGTCCTCATCGTGGTCGTCTTCCTGTTCCTGATGAACCAGATGCAGGGCGGCGGCTCCCGGGTGATGAACTTCGGCAAGTCGAAGGCCAAGCTCATCACCAAGGACACCCCCAAGACGACCTTCGCGGACGTCGCGGGTTCCGACGAGGCCGTCGAGGAGCTGCACGAGATCAAGGAGTTCCTCCAGGAGCCGGCGAAGTTCCAGGCCGTCGGGGCGAAGATCCCCAAGGGCGTCCTGCTGTACGGTCCGCCCGGCACCGGTAAGACCCTGCTCGCGCGCGCCGTCGCCGGCGAGGCCGGCGTGCCGTTCTACTCGATCTCCGGTTCCGACTTCGTCGAGATGTTCGTCGGTGTCGGTGCCTCCCGTGTCCGTGACCTGTTCGAGCAGGCCAAGGCGAACGCCCCGGCGATCGTCTTCGTCGACGAGATCGACGCGGTCGGCCGCCACCGCGGCGCCGGCCTCGGCGGCGGTCACGACGAGCGCGAGCAGACCCTGAACCAGCTGCTCGTCGAGATGGACGGCTTCGACGTCAAGGGCGGCGTGATCCTCATCGCCGCGACGAACCGCCCGGACATCCTCGACCCGGCGCTGCTGCGCCCGGGCCGCTTCGACCGGCAGATCGCCGTCGACCGCCCGGACATGCAGGGCCGTCTGGAGATCCTCAAGGTCCACCAGAAGGGCAAGCCGGTCGCCCCGGACGTCGACCTCGCGGCCGTCGCCCGGCGCACCCCCGGCATGACCGGCGCCGACCTGGCGAACGTGCTGAACGAGGCCGCCCTGCTGACGGCCCGCAGCGACCAGAAGCTCATCGACAACAAGATGCTCGACGAGGCGATCGACCGCGTCGTGGCGGGCCCGCAGAAGCGGACCCGGATCATGTCGGACAAGGAAAAGAAGATCACCGCGTACCACGAGGGCGGTCACGCCCTGGTCGCGGCGGCCTCGCCGAACTCCGACCCGGTCCACAAGATCACGATCCTGTCCCGCGGCCGCGCCCTCGGCTACACGATGGTGCTCCCGGACGAGGACAAGTACTCGACCACGCGCAACGAGATGCTGGACCAGCTGGCCTACATGCTGGGCGGCCGCGCGGCCGAGGAGCTGGTCTTCCACGACCCGACCACCGGTGCCGCCAACGACATCGAGAAGGCCACCAACCTGGCCCGGGCGATGGTCACGCAGTACGGCATGACGGAGCGCCTGGGCGCGATCAAGTTCGGCGGCGACAACACCGAGCCGTTCCTCGGCCGGGAGATGGCGCACCAGCGCGACTACTCGGAAGAGGTCGCGGCGCTGGTCGACGAAGAGGTCAAGAAGCTCATCGAGACCGCGCACAACGAGGCCTGGGAGATCCTGGTCGAGAACCGCGACGTGCTCGACAACCTCGTTCTCCAGCTGCTGGAGAAGGAGACCCTGGGCAAGGAGGAGATCGCCGAGATCTTCGCCCCGATCGTCAAGCGCCCGCCGCGGCCCGCGTGGACCGGCTCCTCGCGGCGTACGCCGTCGACCCGCCCGCCGGTGCTCTCCCCGAAGGAGCTGGCGCTGACCAACGGCGCCAACGGTGCCACGGCGTCGCTCGGCACGGCGAAGTCGACCACGGCGAAGCCGACGACGGCGGAGTCCGCCGCGGAACCGGTCCAGGAGGACCGCTCCGACAGCTGACCCGCCCGGTGGCCGCCCCGGCGGCCACAGCGCGCCCGACGGCCTCAGCAGGCCCGGAATGGATGCCGCGCCCCCCTGGTTCTAGCCTTGGGGCGCGGCATCCGCCATTTCCCGGCCGCTGCCCGGCTGGCGCTGCCGGGAAAGCACGACACACAGGAACGAGGCACCACATGACCGACCCCGTGACGCTGGACGGCGAGGGCACGATCGGCGAGTTCGACGAGAAGCGCGCCGAGAACGCCGTACGCGAACTCCTGATCGCGGTCGGCGAGGACCCGGACCGCGAGGGCCTGCGGGAGACGCCGGCGCGGGTGGCGCGGGCGTACAAGGAGATATTCGCCGGGCTGTGGCAGAAGCCCGAGGACGTCCTGACGACCACCTTCGACCTCGGGCACGACGAGATGGTGCTGGTCAAGGACATCGAGGTGTACTCGACCTGTGAGCACCACCTGGTGCCGTTCCGGGGTGTCGCGCACGTCGGTTACATCCCGTCCACCACCGGCAAGATCACCGGGCTGTCGAAGCTGGCCCGGCTGGTGGACGTCTACGCCCGCCGCCCCCAGGTGCAGGAACGACTCACCACGCAGATCGCGGACTCCCTGATGGAGATCCTGGAGCCGCGCGGGGTGATCGTCGTCATCGAGTGCGAGCACATGTGCATGTCGATGCGCGGCATCCGCAAGCCGGGCGCGAAGACCATCACCTCGGCCGTGCGCGGGCAGCTGCGGGACGCGGCGACGCGCAACGAGGCGATGAGCCTGATCATGGCGCACTGAGCGGTACTGAAGGCGCTGGGGGGTGCACTGAGGGCGCTGGGCGCCCGGGGCGGCCGGGGTCAGGCCGCCGGTGCCGTTCCCGGGCCGCCCGGCTCGTCGTCCTCCGGGAGCCGGCAGACCCGCTCCAGGAACAGCGCCGCCGCTATGACGGCGATGCCGGCCAGTACCGAGAAGCCGGCGTAGATCGCCTGGTCGCGGCGGGCGGGGATGTCCAGGGACTCCAGCAGGACGACGCCCGTACCGCCGTACATCCCGGCGACGAGGGCGGCCACCAGGGCGCTGGCCTGGCCGAAGACCACCGCGCGGGCCGCCATCAGCGGGTCGACGCCCTTGGCCTCGGGGCGGCGCTCGCGCTGGGCCTTCAGCCGGGAGCGCAGCGAGAGCGCCGTGGCCAGCAGCACCACGGCGATCAGCGCCAGGACGATGGGGGCGGCCAGCGGGACGCTCGGCAGGGTGCCCAGCGACGTCCACAGGCGGGCGCCCGCCCAGGACAGCACTGCGGCGACGACGAACACGCCGGCCAGCACCCTGATGCGCAGCTCTCTCACGGTGTCCCTTCGGCTTCTTCCCCGGTCTTCGGCCGGGGGATCTCCCCGACGGTGGTCGTCTTGACCTTAACGACTACTCGGGCAGCCGGAGTTCCAGGTCCGCGCGGGGCGCGACACCTTCGCGGGGGAGCGCGCCGAGCAGTTCGGCGACCGAGCCGCGGCCGGGCAGCTGGGCGTCGGGGTCCACGTCGTGCCAGGGGGCGAGGACGAAGGCGCGTTCGTGGGCGTGCGGGTGGGGGAGGGTCAACCGCGGGTCGTCGGAGACGACGCCGTCGTACGACACGATGTCCACGTCCAGGGTGCGCGCGCCCCAGCGCTCGTCGCGGACCCGGTGGAAGGCCTCCTCGACCGCGTGCGCCCGCTCCAGCAGGGAGGACGGCGGCAGGGTCGTCTTCAGGACGACGACCGCGTTGAAGTACGAGGGCTGGCTGCCGGGCTCGACGCCCCAGGGCTCCGTCTCGTACACCGGCGAGACCGCCTTGATCCGCACGCCCGGGGTGTCCTCCAGCGCGTCGATGGCCCCCTGGAGGGTCTCCAGGCGGTTGCCGAGGTTGGAGCCGAGGGAGAGCACGGCGCGCTGCGGGTTGTGCAGGGTGGTGTCGGCGGCGTCGACCTTCTCGACGACGGAGGCGGGCACCGGCTGTACGGTCGGGTCGGTCGGACCCTGCGTGAAGGATGCGGTCATACTCGGCTCCGGGTGATGGTGACGGTCACGTCGTCGAAGGGGACCGTGATCGGCGCGTCGGGTTTGTGGACGCGGACCTCGACCTCCTGGACCCCCTCGTGCTTCAGACAGGCCTGGGCGATGCGCTCGGCAAGGGTCTCGATGAGGTTCACCGGCTCGCCCTCGACGACGGCCACGACCTCCTCCGCCACGATGCCGTAGTGCACGGTCTTCGCCAGGTCGTCGTCGGCCGCGGCCGGTCGGGTGTCCAGGCCCAGGACCAGGTCCACGATGAAGGTCTGGCCCTCCTCGCGTTCCTTGGGGAACACTCCGTGGTGCCCGCGGGCCTTCAGGCCGCGCAGCGCGACACGATCCACGCGAATCACTCCTGCAATCGTCGGTTGCGGCCGGCTCGTGCCGTGTGCGGACGGCACACCGGCCTCGGACGAATCTACCCGCGGGCACCGGCAGTGCCGGGCCACGGGCGTGGGTCCGGACCGGCGCCCGGTGGGTTCACCGTGTGTCTCCCCCGGGGAACCCGGCGGATCAGGGGCTGGTAGCCGCCTCTACCCCGAGGGCCGTGATCCCAACCACTCCTTGGTCCCTTCGGGCCCTGTCGCGCGTCGCGTCGGGGCCTTCACGGGAACGCCTACCCACTCAGGCCGGGGTGTCGTCGTCCTCGTCCTCGTCGTTTTCGGTCAGTACGGGTGAAGCGTGGTGCGACCAGAGCTTCCAGCCGTCGGATGTGCGCCGGAACACGTTGGTGGCGACCACGAGCTGGCCCACGAGCGGTCCGAGCTCGTCGCCCTCCGCGGGGGCGGGGCCGCCGCTGAGGATGTTCTCGGTGCAGGTCACGAGGGCGGTGTCGCCGGTGACGGAGACGTGCACGTCGGTGAGGAAGAACTGGATGTAGTCGGTGTTCGCCATGATCAGCGCGTACGACCGCAGCACCTCGCCGCGGCCGGTCAGCACCGGCCAGCCGGGGTGCACGCAGGAGATCACGCCGGTGTCCGCCGGGTCGTGGTACGTCTCGTCGACGCCCAGGTCGGCGGGGGTGAGCCAGAGCCGGGAGACGGTCTCGAAGTCGCCGCGCTCCAGGGCCTCGTAGAAGGCGGTGTTGGCGAGCTCGACCTGCTCGACGTCGGTGTGGGGGGCGCTCACCGGGCTCCTTCAGAGGCGCGTGCGCCGGTGGTGTCGGAGGCGGCGGGGGTGGTGGCGGCAGCCGCGGTGGTGGCGGTGGTGTCGACGGGGCGGGCGTCGGGGGCGCATGCGCCGGGCGTGTGGGGGGTGCCGTGCGCCTGGTGGGCGCGGTCCGCGCCGGGCGCGCCGGGCGCGCCGGCCGCCGTACGCGCTCCTTCGACGGCGCGTACGACGCGTACCGCGTCCGCCGTCGCGCGTACCTCGTGCACGCGGACCGCCCACGCGCCGGCGTGCGCCGCGAGGGCCGAGACGGCGGCCGTCGCCGCGTCGCGCTCCCGCGCGGGCGGCGGGGCGCCGTCCGGGCCGGCGAGCACCCGGCCGAGGAACCGCTTGCGGGACGCGGCGACGAGCAGCGGGTGGCCCAGGGCGCGGAGCCGGTCGAGGTGGGCGAGCAGGGCCAGGTCGTGCTCGGCGTCCTTGGAGAAGCCGAGGCCGGGGTCGACGACGATCCGGTCGGCGGCGATGCCGCCCGCCAGCACGGCCTCCACGCGCGCGTGCAGCTCGTCGACGACCTCGGTGACGACGTCGTCGTAGACGCCCCGGACGTTGCCGCCCGCCAGGAAGCCGCGCCAGTGCATGACGACGAAGGGCGCGCCGGCGTCGGCCACGGCCGGGATCATCGCCGGGTCGGCGAGGCCGCCGCTGACGTCGTTGACGAGGGCGGCGCCGGCCGCGAGGGCCTGGGCGGCGACCGAGGCGCGCATGGTGTCGACGGACACGACGACGCCCTCGGAGGCCAGCTCGCGGACGACGGGGATGACGCGCCGCAGCTCCTCGGCCTCGTCGACCCGGGTGGCGCCGGGGCGGGTGGACTCGCCGCCGACGTCGACGAGGTCGGCGCCCTGGGCGACCATCTCCAGGCCGTGCTTGACCGCGGCGGTCGTGTCGAACCAGCGGCCGCCGTCGGAGAAGGAATCGGGCGTCACGTTGACCACGCCCATGACCGCGCAGCGGTCCCATTCCGGGAGGCCCGCGATGCGTCCGCGTCCGCTCTGGTTGCTCATACGTTCAGCGTAGGCCCCCGGGGCCTCCCGGCTCTCCGGACGGTGTGCCGCCCGCGCGGAAACCGCTCGGGGCCGGCGGGACGGTGGTGAGCCGCCCGCCCCGCCCGCCGCCCCGCCCGCCTTCCGCGTCACGCCGCGCGGACGTCGCGTTCCGGCAGTGGGCGGACATCGTGGTCCCGTACGGCGTCCCGCGCGGCGTGGGCGCAGGGGCGGGGCGCGGGCCGGCGGCGGCGCAGCGGGCGGGGCAGCAGCTGTGCCGGGTCGAGGAAGCCCTCGGCCTGCATCGCCGCGAAGCCGATGCGGGGCAGATCGGCGGACGCGCGGTAGACCACGAAACGGGGTTCCCAGCGTGGCCGGAACTTGGCGTTGAACTTGTACAGCGACTCGATCTGGAACCAGCGGGACAGGAACACCAGCAGTCCGCGCCAGGCGCGCAGCACCGGACCCGCGCCGATCTTCTCGCCGCGCGCGAGGGCTGAGCGGAACATCGCGAAGTTCAGCGACACGCGCGCGATGCCGAGTTTCGGCGCGGCCTGGAGGGCGGCCACGATCAGCAGCTCGTTCATGCCGGGGTCGGCCGCGCGGTCACGGCGCATCAGGTCCAGCGAGACGCCGTCGCGGCCCCAGGGCACGAAGTGCAGGATCGCCTTCAGATCGCCGTACGGTCCCGGCTCGGCGTCCGCCTTGTGGGCGGTGGCTATCAGACAGTCGCCGTCGGCCGGGTCGCCGATGCGGCCCAGCGCCATGGAGAAGCCGCGCTCGGTGTCGGTGCCGCGCCAGTCGTCGGCGGCGCGGCGGATGCGCTCCAGCTCGGCCTCGGCGAGGTCACGCACGCGTCGTACCCGGGTCTGGTAACCGGCGCGCTCGATGCGCTTGACCATCTGCCGCACGTTGCGCATCGCGCGGCCGGCGAGGGAGAAATCCGGGACGTCCACCACCGCCTCGTCGCCCAGTTCGAGGGCGTCCAGGCCGGTCTCACGGGTCCACACCTCACCGCCGGTCTCGGAGCAGCCCATCACGGCGGGGGTCCACGAGTGGGCGCGGGCCTCGTCCATGAACCGCTCGATGGCGCCGGGCCAGGCCTCGACGTCACCGATCGGGTCGCCGCTCGCGAGCATCACGCCGGACACCACGCGGTAGGTGACCGCCGCCTTGCCGCTGGGGGAGAAGACCACCGCCTTGTCGCGGCGCAGCGCGAAGTGGCCGAGGGAGTCCCGCCCGCCGTGCCGGGCGAGCAGGGCGCGCAGCCGCGCCTCGTCCTCCTCGGTGAGCCGCGCGGCGGGGTGTTCGGGGCGCAGGGCGAGGTAGGCCGTGGTGACGGCGGTGAGCAGGCCCAGGGCGCCCAGCGAGAAGGCCACCGTCCAGGAGGTGTTGCCGCGGTAGTCGACGGGTCCCTCGAAGCCGAACAGGCCGTACAGGACGTGGCTGATACGGTCCGCCAGGCTCGGGTCGCCGACCATGCGGCCGGGGTGGGCGCTGACGACGACCAGCCCGAGGGCGAGGGAACCGGCGCCCATGAGGACGAAGTTGGCCAGGGCACGCCACCGGGAGCGCGGGTCGGGCAGGGCGGCGAACTGGTCGCGGTGGCGCAGCAGGACGGCGAGCAGGGCGACCGAGAGCAGCACGCCCAGCAGGGAGTGCCGGTAGGCGAACTGGGCGACCGCGCCGGCCGGCAGCAGGGCGACGGCGGCCCGCCAGGCGCGCCGCTTGCGGCGCTTCAGGCCGTGCGCGAGCAGCAGCAACAGCACACCGGCGCTGAGCGAGAGGGCCGCGGCGAACGGGCCGAGCGCGCCGGGCAGGACCTCGGCCAGGGCGTGCATCCTGCTGTACCGGAAGCGCGGGAACACGCCCGCCGCGATGTCCAGGAGCCCCACGAGGGCGCAGGCCCTGGCGACGAGGACGGGTACGGCCTCCGGCCGCGGGCCGCGCGGCAGGCGGAGCGTACGGCTCGGCCGGCGGGCCCGGTCGGTGCTGCCGGTCCGGTCGGTCCTGCCGGGCCCGCCGGTGCTGCCGGTCCGGTCGGTCCTGCCGGGACGTCCATGACCGTCGGTCCCGCCGGGCCCGCCGGTCCGGTCCGTGATCACGCCCGGAACCCCGCCCGACATTTCCCCATCTTCCCTGACAGACATCGCATCCCGTGGTTCTGCGAGAGAGCTTGAATCCGGTGCCCATCGGGCATCCGGCGACATTGCGCCCTCTAGGACGGCGTCTCGGGGAGGGAGGTTCACTCCGGTCTCCCGCGCGGGGTCAAAGGTCGGGGAAAGTCAGGGAAAGCGCCAAGGGACGGGGACGGGTGACACCCCATGGGACTCACGAGCGACGTGACGCTCGCGGTGGCGGCAGGATCGGCCGTCGCGCTGTTCGCCGCGACGGTGTGGCTGTGGCCGCGGCTGGCCCGGCGCGGCCCGCGGGCGGTCGCCGGCCGGATCGGCCTGCTGCTGGCCACACAGGTGGCGCTGTTCGCGTCGGTGGGGCTCGCCGCCAACCAGGCGTTCGGCTTCTACGCCGGCTGGGCGGACCTGTTCGGGCAGGAGGACGACCTCGGCGTGGTCGTCGACCACGCGGGGGGCGGCGGCCTGGAGGTGCTGGAGAACGAGCGGGTGGCCGGGGCGCCCGGTGCCCTGCCGGCGAGCGGCGGCCGGGTGCAGAAGGTGGCCGTGGCGGGCCGTACGACCGACATCGCGACGCACGCGTACGTGTACCTGCCGCCGGAGTACTTCCAGCCGCGCCACCGCGCACGGACCTTCCCCGCGGCCATCGTGCTCACGGGGTATCCCGGCACGGCCAGGGCGCTGGTGGACAAGCTCCATTTTCCGCGCACCGCGCGGGAACTGGCCGCGGCGGGGCGGATGGAACCGATGATCCTGGTGATGCTCCGGCCGACCGTGGCGCCGCCGCGGGACACCGAGTGCGTGGACGTGCCCGGCGGCCCGCAGGCGGAGTCGTTCTTCGCGAAGGACCTGCCGGAGGCCGTGGGCGCCCACTACCGGGTGGACGGGAAACCCGGCCGCTGGGGCGTCATCGGGGACTCCACGGGCGGTTACTGCGCGCTGAAACTCGCGATGCACCACCCCGAGGTGTTCGGGGCGGGCGCCGGCCTGTCCGCGTACTACAAGGCGCCGGTCGACGCCACGACGGGTGACCTGTACCGGGGCGACGAGACGGTGCGCGACCGCGCGGACCTGTGGTGGTGCCTGGAGCATCTGCCCGCGCCGGACACCTCGCTGCTGGTCACCAGCAGCAAGTCGGGGGAGTCCAACTACAAGGACACCCTGGAGTTCGTCGAGCGGGTGAAAGCGGCGCCCCCCACGCGGATCTCGTCGATCATCCTGGAAAGGGGCGGGCACAACTTCAACACCTGGCGGCGGGAGATCCCGGCGGCACTGGAGTGGATGAGCGGGCGGCTCGGCGGGGCTTGAAATGATCTTGAATTGAGCGGGGGCGGAGGGCCTTCCGGCACGGGTGGGAAACCGTTGTGCCCCAGGTATGGTCCGGTTGTGTCCCGGCTTGTGGCCCGGTTTCGGCCGTACGGGAATTCGGCGACGGAGTCATTCCCTCCGCTATCCGTTCCTGATGGTGGGTGAACCCTTCGCCGTGGCTTTCTTTTTACGGCCCGGGGCACCACGATTCCCCTACGCGCGGTAAGTTTCTGGCCATGCCACGTGGACGTCACCGCCATTCCCCTCCCCTGCACAGGCTGCTTCCGCCGTCGGCGATCGCAGGCGTCTCCCTCGTCTGCGCCCTCGGCCCCTGGGTGTTCGAGGAACCCATGGTGCTGCGCGGGCTGGCGGCCGCCGCCGCGGTGACGGCGGTGGTCGGCGCGGTCGTCATGCGGCGCTGGGACATCCAGGCGGGCAAGCGCGTCGCCGAGCTGACTCGTGCGCGGGCGAGCGACGAGTGGCGGTTCGAGGAACGGGTCGCCGAGCTGGAGACCGACCTCGAGGAATCCCGCGAGCTGCGCCAGAAGCTGGAGCAGCGGCTGCGCGCCAAGCGCGCCGAACTGGCCGGTCTGCGCAACGAACACGCGGCCCTGCTGCGGCGCTACGCCACCGCCGAGACCGAACGCGCCAGCGCGCTGGAGGGCCGGCGCCTGCTGGAACTCGAGGCCGCCACGCCCGCGCGGGCGCTGCCCGCGGCCTCCGGGCAGGGCGCGCGGGGGCAGGAGTCCGTGGTGAGCGAGGAGGCGGAGTCCGCCGCCGAGGCGAGGCCGGCCGTGCCCGCGCTCTTCTCCCCGGAGGGCGCCCGGCTGTTCCGGCGGGCCGGGCGGGCACTGGCCCGGCTGGGCGCGGACGCGACCGGCGAGGGTGCGGTACGGGTGCCTGCGGCGCGGGCGGCGTCCGGCGACACACCGGAGGTTGATGCGGGGGCCGGTACGGGGACTGCTGCGGAGGTGGCTGCGCAGACCGCACAGGCCGCTGCGGAGACCGGTCCTGAGGCCGGTGGGCGGGCAGCTGCGGAGGCCGCTCCGGAGGCCGGCGCGGAGGTTCGTGAGCCGGTCCCCGCCGACGCGGAGTCCGTTCCGTCGCCGGAGGGTGCCTCGTCCTCGCAGGCGGTTCCGTCGCCGGAGGATGCCTCGTCCTCGCAGGCCGTCCCGTCCCTTCAGACGGTTCCGTCCCCGAAGGCCGCTCCGTCCGCCGCGACGTCCGCCCCGTCCCCCGGCACCCAGGCACCCTCGCGCGCCGCCACCCAGTCCGGTACGGCACCCCTTCCGCAGCAGCCCACCGAGGCCCGCGCCGGGCGCGGCGGCGACGCGGAGGCCGCGCGGGAGGACGAGGCGCAGGGGAAGCCCGAGGCGGCCGCCGGGCAGGAGCACGCGGCCGCCGCCTCCGACACCGGGATCTCCGCCCCGACGCGGCCCGCGGGGCACTTCACCGTGCCGACCGCGGTGGCCGTCGTACCGCCCACCCCCGCGCGGCGCGCCGCCACCGAGGGCGGGTTCGACTTCTTCGGTACGAAGACGAAGGGCAGCTCGGCCGCGATGGAGGCGGTGCAGAACGAGGACCTGGCGGACGTCGTCGGCCAGGAGGCGCTGGAGCTGCACAAGGCCGAGACCGAGAGCGGGTTCCGGCCCGCGGGCCCCGCCGCCGGGCAGGTGGCCGGCCAGGTCATCGACCTCACCGCCCACGACAAGACCGAGCGGATCGACGTACAGGGACTGCGCACCGCGGCGTCCTGAACCCTCACCGCGCGCCCACGCCACGGCTCCCCGCCACCGCGCGCCCACGCCACGGCACCCCGCGCGCGCCCCGGCTACGCCATCCACCGGTCCGGCCGGGCGTCCCTGCGGCCCGTGCGGGAGCGTTCCGCCTGGGCCCGGAGCAGGGCCGCGGCCTCCTCGACGGGCCTCAGGCGGGCGGTGACGGTCTTGTTCGCGCCGGTGTCGACGTGGACGTCCGCGAGGCCCCACCGGCGCTCCCAGGGGCCCTGCGTGAGGCGAACGCTCTGGATCTTGGCGTGCGGGACGAGGGCGAGGCTGCGGCGCAGCAGTCCGTGCCGGGCGGCGAACACGGCGTCGGTGGCGGTGAAACCGTGGCCCCGCCACCACAGCGGTACGCACCGGCCCGCGCGGCGCGGTGGCCGCGACAGCTCCGGGCGCGCGGGCACGGTCACGCCGGGCAGTACGCGGCCGACGACGGCCTCGGCGACCTCGCGCGGCGCGACCGGCAGCAGCACGGAGTTCGACGACCCGGCCACGTCCAGCTCCACCCGCACCCAGCCGCGCCGCCGCCACAGCAGCGGCTCCACGATCCGTACGGTCTGCACCCGACCGGGCGGGACGGTCTCGTGCACCCGGTCCAGCAGCCCGCGGTCGATCCGCAGCCCGTCGGGGGACTCGGCCACCGTCCAGTCGTACTCGGCGACGAACCGCCCGACGCTGCTCGCGCCCGCCGCGCCGAGCAGGGGCAGGCCGGTCGCGAGGACTGTCCACAGGCTGTGGGTGGCGAACCACAGCAGCGGTACCACGACGAGCGCGGCGGCCAGCGAGCCCCAGGTGGCGCCCGTCAGCACCAGGGAGAGCGCGAGGACCTTGGGGGGCACGCGCAATAGCCGGTGCGCCGGCGCCTCGCCCACCTCGTGCGCCGTCTCGGGCGCGAAACCGGCCGCCCGCGCGAGCAGCTCCGCGCGCAGCGCGCGGGCCTCGCCCTCGCCGAGGAAGGCGAGTTCGTCCTTCTTGTCGGTTCCTATGACGTCGAGTTTCAGCTTCGCGACGCCCGCCACGCGCGCGAGGAGCGGCTGGGTGACGTCGACGGCCTGGATGCGCTCCAGCCGGATGTGCGCCGTGCGCCGGAAGACCAGGCCGGTGCGGATGCGCAGTTCCGTCTCGGTCACCGCGAAGTGCGTGAACCACCAGCTGAGGAAGCCGTACAGCGCGGCGGCCGGGATCAGCACGGCGAGCGCGATCAGCAGCGTGGTCGTCGTCAGCCGGTCCAGCTGGCGCTGCGCCTGGTCCGGGTCGTGCAGCGCCCAGCCGATCAGCACGGCGACCGGCGCCCACGCCCGCCGCAGCGGCGTCACGGGGTGCAGCCGCCGCTCGGTCACGTCGCCGGCCTGGCGTACCCGGTCACGGGTGCCCTCGGTGCCCTCGGTGCCCGGCGCGCTCACAGCCCCGCCGATCGGGCCTCGCCCAGCTCCGTGAGCCGGTCGCGCAGCCGCTCCGCCTCGGCCGGGTCCAGGCCCGGGATGGTCGCGTCGGTCGCGGCGGCCGCGGTGTGCAGCTGCACGCTGGCCAGCCCGAAGTGCCGCTCCAGCGGGCCGGAGGTGACCTCCACCAGTTGCATGCGGCCGTACGGTACGACCGTCTCCTCGTGCCACAGCACACCCCGGCTGATCAGCAGGTCGTCGGCGCGCTCGGCGTACCGCCAGGACCGCCAGTTGCGCTCGACCATGCCCCAGCCCCACGCCATCAGCGCCAGCGGCAGCACCGCGAACGCCGCCCACGCGGGTCCCACCAGCAGTCCGAGCAGCAGCCCCGCGGCCACCGCCAGCGCGCCCAGCCACACCACCAGCAACAGCCGCCGCAGCCGCAGCAGCCCCGGCGGCAGTCCCGTCCACACAGGTTCGTCCCCCGCCACCTGCGCGCCCCGCGCGCTCCCCGTTTCCATACGGCCAGCGTACGTAGGAGAGACTGGGTCCATGACTCCTACGACGGAGACCATGGTCGGCATCGGCGGCGCCGCGGAGAGCACCGACATGGTGCTCAACATCGGGCCGCAGCACCCGTCCACGCACGGCGTGCTGCGGCTGAAGCTGCTCCTGGACGGCGAGCGCATCACGCGCGCGGAGCCGGTGATCGGCTATATGCACCGGGGCGCCGAGAAGCTGTTCGAGGCGCGTGACTACCGCCAGATCATCATGCTCGCCAACCGCCACGACTGGCTGTCGGCGTTCTCCAACGAGCTGGGCGTGGTCCTGGCCGTGGAGCGGATGCTCGGCATGGAGGTGCCCCCGCGCGCGGTGTGGACGCGCACGCTCCTCGCCGAGCTGAACCGGGTGCTCAACCACCTGATGTTCCTCGGGTCCTACCCGCTGGAGCTGGGCGGCATCACGCCGGTCTTCTACGCGTTCCGCGAGCGCGAGGTCCTCCAGAACGTCATGGAGGAGGTCTCCGGCGGCCGTATGCACTACATGTTCAACCGCGTCGGCGGCCTGAAGGAGGACCTGCCGGCCGGCTGGACCGCACGCGCGCGTGCCGCCGTCGCCGCCGTGCGCTCGCGCATGGACGTCTACGACGACCTGGTGCTCGGCAACGAGATCTTCCGGGGGCGCACGCGGGGCGTGGGCGTCCTCGCCCCGGAGGCGGTGCACGCCTACGGCGTGAGCGGCCCCATCGCGCGCGCCTCGGGCGTCGACTTCGACCTGCGCCGCGACGAGCCGTACCTCGCCTACGGCGAGCTCCAGGACACCCTCAAGGTCGCCACCCGGCGGGAGGGCGACTGCCTCGCCCGCTTCGAGTGCCTGCTGGAGCAGACGCACAACGCGCTCGACCTCGCCGACGCCTGCCTCGACCGGCTCGCCGAGCTGGAGCCCGGGCCGATCAACCAGCGCCTGCCCAAGGTGCTGAAGGCGCCCGAGGGGCACACGTACGCCTGGACCGAGAACCCGCTCGGCATCAACGGCTACTACCTCGTCAGCAAGGGCGAGAAGACGCCGTACCGGCTGAAGCTGCGGTCGGCCTCGTACAACAACATCCAGGCGCTGACCGAGCTGCTGCCGGGGACGCTGGTGGCGGACATGGTGGCGATCCTGGGGTCGATGTTCTTCGTGGTCGGGGACATCGACAAGTAGGGCTCAGCCGCGGTCGGCGGGGCTCAGCCGACGGCAGTAGGCCTCAGTCGACGTCAGCGGGGACTAGTCGACGTCGGCGGGCCTCAGTCGACTTCAGCGGGCCTCAGCCGTCGTCGGCAGGGCGCGGCGGCAGCGGTCAGGCCTCAGCCGTCGTCGGCAGGGCGCGGCGGCAGCGGTCAGGGTTCGGCCGCCGGCGGTCACGCCTGGGCCAGTGGGTCCGGGATGCGGACCGGCTGCACCAGCCAGCCGAAGTCGCCGAGCCCGCCCGGCGCGGTCAGCTCGGCGGCCTCGCCGGCGCCCGCGAGGGCGCGCACGTACGCCGCGGGGTCCGTGGAGGCGAGTGAGAGCGGGGGGCGTGCGCCTGCGATTCCCAGGGCGCGCAGGGCGGCGCGTTGTGTCAGCACGCGCCCCCCGGGGAGCGTGCACGCGTCCAGCGCCACGTGGGCCGTGATGTCGCACGACCCGTCCGGCACGGGTGCCGTCTCGCGCCCCTCCCGGAAACCGGTGAGCGTCCCGAACGCAGGGCGCGTGTCCACCGTGTGCGCGTAGTCCACCGCCACCGCGAGACCGCGCTCCACACAGGACACGGCCGACGCCCACGCGGTGTCCCGCTCCAGCCCGATCTCGGCCCGCAGCCCCTCCTCGGCCGGCAGCGGCCACCACCGGGCCAGCCACTCCGCCTCCGCCTCGCCGACCGGCTCCCCGAGCCGTTCCGTCCCGTCCGCGCGCACCAGCACCCGCCGGGCCACGCCCGCCGCGTCGGTCTCCGCGACCTCCACGGGTACGTTGTCCAGCCACTCGTTGGCGAACAGCAGCCCGGTGACGGACTCCGGCAGCCGGGCGCGCCACTCGATGCGGTGATCGAGCCCGGCGGGGCGCTCGGCGATCTCGACGGCGTACGCGCGCGTGCGGGCGGCCACCTCGGCGGGCAGCGCGGCGAGCACTCCGCCGGCCAGTTCCCCCCGGCCCGCGGCCATGTCCACGAAGTCCAGCCGCTCCGGGCGGCCCAGGGCCTCGTCGACCCGGCACAGCAGCCCGGCCACCGCCCGCGCGAACAGCGGCGACGCGTGCACGGACGTACGGAAGTGCCCGGCGGGGCCCTCGGGCCTGCGGTAGAAGCCGCCCGGCCCGTACAGCGCGGCCTCCGTCGCCGCCCGCCAGCTCCGCCAGCCCTGCCACCCGGTCCCCGCCGTCTCATCCGTCACACCGCCAGGCTAGGCGCACGGGGAGGGGGCTCCTCCACCTTGCGGAGTACGCGTGCGTGGCCCGGATCGGTCCTCCGGTTGACCCATGCACGCATCCGGCTTCCCTACGCTGGGTTACGTGCAGCGCCTCTATGACTTCCTCCGCAACCACCCGACATGGGTCGACGGCTTCTGGGCCACGGTCCTGCTCGGGCTCTCCCTGGTGAGCGGACAGGTCGACCCGGAAGGCATGGGTACGGACCGGCCGCTGCTCATCCTGCCGGTCGTCCTGCTGCTGTGCGCCGTGGTCGCGCTGCGCCGCCGGATGCCGGAGAAGATGCTGGTCCTGGCGGCGGTGGTGGGCGTCGCCCAGCTCGCGCTGGACGTCTACACGACGCCCGCGAACTTCGCCATGCTGCTGATCGTCTACACGGCGGCCGCCGACGGGGCGCGCTGGGCCTCCCGGCTGGCGCTGATCGGCGGACTGTGCGCGGCGCCCCTCGCCCAGATCCGCTGGCCGGCCACCGACTCCAGCCTGCTCGGGGACATCGCGGTCGCCGTCTTCCAGACCGTGCCGTTCGCCCTGGCCTGGGTGCTCGGCGACTCGATGCGCACCCGCCGCGCGTACCTGGCGCAGCTGGAGGAACGCGCCGCGCGCCTGGAGAAGGAGCGCGAGGCGCAGGCCAAGGTCGCGGTCGCCGCCGAGCGCGCCCGGATCGCCCGCGAGCTGCACGACGTCGTCGCGCACAACGTGTCCGTGATGGTGGTGCAGGCCGACGGCGCCGCGTACGTCCTCGACGCGGCGCCCGACCAGGCGAAGAAGGCGCTGGAGACGATCTCCTCGACGGGCCGGCAGGCGCTCGCCGAGATGCGCCGGCTGCTCGGTGTGCTGCGCACCGGCGAGCACCAGGAGAGCGGGGAGTACGTCCCGCAGCCCGATGTCCAGCAGATCGAGGAGCTGGTCGAGCAGTGCCGTGGCTCCGGGCTGCCCGTGGACTTCCGGATCGAGGGCACCCCGCGCCCGCTGCCCAGCGGTGTGGAGCTGACCGCCTACCGCATCGTGCAGGAGGCGCTGACCAACACCCGCAAGCACGGCGGCCCGAACGCCGGCGCCAGCGTGCGCCTGGTCTACTTCGACGACGGCCTCGGCCTGCTCGTCGAGGACGACGGCAAGGGCGCCCCGCACGAGCTGTACGAGGAGGGCGGCGTCGACGGACAGGGCCACGGCCTGATCGGCATGCGCGAGCGGGTCGGGATGGTCGGCGGCACCCTGGACGCGGGCCCCCGCCCCGGCGGAGGATTCCGCATCAGTGCGCTGCTGCCGCTCAAACCAGCGCATTGACGCATACGCACGCCCCTTGTTGACACCTGTCACGCCCCGCACGCCCCGCACGCCCCGCACGCCCCCACCCGCTCATGACCATGGACATGGAAGAGGCCCCGATGACGATCCGCGTGATGCTCGTCGACGACCAGGTGCTGCTGCGCACCGGGTTCCGGATGGTGCTCGCCGCCCAGCCGGACATGGAGGTCGTCGCCGAGGCGGGTGACGGCGTCGAGGCCCTGCAGGTGGTGCGCTCGACGGACGTCGACGTCGTCCTGATGGACGTACGCATGCCCAAGCTCGACGGCGTGGAGGCCACCCGCCGCATCTGCGTCGAGCCGAACCCGCCCAAGGTGCTGATCCTGACCACCTTCGACCTCGACGAGTACGCCTTCTCCGGGCTGAAGGCGGGCGCCTCCGGGTTCATGCTCAAGGACGTGCCGCCCGGCGAGCTGCTCGCCGCGATCCGCGCGGTGCACAGCGGTGACGCCGTGGTGGCCCCGTCGACCACGCGACGCCTCCTCGACCGGTTCGCGCCGATGCTGCCCAGCACCGGCAAGGAGCCGCAGCACAAGGAGCTGGAGCGGCTGACCGAGCGGGAGCGCGAGGTGATGATGCTGGTCGCGCAGGGTCTGTCCAACGGCGAGATCGCCGCCCGGCTGGTGCTGTCCGAGGCCACCGTGAAGACCCACGTGGGCCGCATCCTGACCAAGCTCGGCCTGCGGGACCGGGTGCAGGTCGTCGTCCTGGCGTACGAGACGGGTCTGGTGCGGGCCGGCGGGCACGGCTGAGAGCGGGGCGGCGGGCAGGCAGGGTTGAAAGCGGGGCGGGGCGGGTGGGGCCCGGCGGGGCGCGGTGGCGGCGGCGGAGCGCCTGACACCGTCCGGGGCCGGCGGAGCGCCTGACGCCGTCCGGGGCCGCCGGTAGGGTCCTGCGCATGCTCCTGTGGATCAACGGCCCCTTCGGGGGCGGAAAGACACAGACCGCACACGAGATACAGCACCGGCTGCCCGGCAGCGTCGTCTGCGACCCCGAGCACGCCGGCTTCGGCCTGCGCCGCATGCTGCCGCCCGGACTGCGCGGCGACTTCCAGGACCTGGTTTCCTGGCGGCAGGGCGTCGTCGAGGTCCTCGACCTCGCCCTGACCCGGCACGACGGCGTGGTCATCGTGCCCATGACCGTCACCCACTCCGGCTACTTCGCCGAGACCGTCGGACGGCTGCGGGAACTCGGCCACGACGTACGGCACTTCACCCTCCTCGCGCAGCGCGAGACCGTCCTCGCGCGCCTGCGCGAGCGCGGCCTCGGCCACCTGCTGCGGTTCGCCGCCGGGAAGGACGCCGCACCGCGCGGCGAGAGCTGGGCCGTCCAGCGACTCGACCACTGCCTGGAGCGGCTGCGCGCTCCCGAGTTCGCCGAGCATCTGTGGACGGATCACTTCACCGTCCCGAGAACGGCCGACCGCATCGCCGTCCTGGCGGGCCTCACGCTCCGCCCGCACCAAGGGGGTGCGCTGCGCACGCGGCTACGCCAGGCTCGGGTGGGCCTGCGCCACATCCGCTTCGACTGACCGACCGGGGGTCGATGGGCCGGGCCGACGGACCGGGAGGCGTCCGGGCCCCCCGCCGTCACCGCAGCACCCCCTCGATGAAGTCGCTGCCCAGGCGGGCCACCGCCGACAAATCCAGCTGGTGCTGGGCGTACCGCCCGCGGCGGCGGGTGGTGATTAGGCCGGCCTTCTTGAGAACACTCAGGTGCCGGGATATCTCGGGCGCCGACATGCCGTGCGCGTCGGCCAGCTCGCCGGTGGTGTGCGGGGCGCGGGCGAGGTGGCGGCACAGCCGCATCCGGACCGGGTGCGCCAGTGCCTCCAGCCGGCGGGTGAGCTGCTCGACGGACGGCGCCTGCGGCGCGGGGCCGCTGACCGGGTAGGTGATCGCCGGCTGCCAGCCGTACCGGTGCAGCACCATCACATGCGGCCAGCCCAGGCTCGTCGGGACCAGCACCAGGCTCCCGTCCCCGGTGGCGGTGCGGCCCTCGATCAGCTTGTCGACCGTGATCAGCCCGGCCGCCTCGTCCAGCGACACCGCCGAGGACACCGCCGTGAGGGCGGCGGCGAGGCCCTTGCGCCGCAACAGCTCCGTCTTGTGGCGCGCGTCGGCGGCCAGCTGCGGCTGGACCCGCGCCCAGACGTCCGCGAAGAAGGCCTCCTCGCAGTCCCGCATCAGCTGCCGGAACCAGCCGCGCACGGCAGGCGGGTCGTCCAGCAGCCGCCGGGTGAACCGCTCCTGGACGCAGCCCCGCGCGGCGGCCATCTCCAGCGCGCGCCGCCGCACCGTCTCGTCCTCCAGCGGGCCGGCGCTCCGGGTGTCGTAGCCGATCTGGCAGGTGAACTCCAGGGCAGCGTGCACGAACTGCTCGTCGGTCAGCTTGTCCAGCAGGTCGAGTTCCTCGGTGAGCGTGGCGCCCGGCAGGGTGCGGGTGCTGCCCGGGACGCCGGCGAACGGGGCGAACACGTCGGAGAAGGTGGTCCGCCACAGGAAGTCCGCCTCGCACAGGCGGTCCGCGAGGCCGGGGTCCAGCTGCGAGGAGACCGCCGTTGCCCACCCCTGGAGCCCCGGATGGTGCCCCGGCTCGCTGAGCGCGTGCAGCGCCATGCCGAGCTCGGCCAGCGGCGACGGCACGAAGAAGATCCGCTCCTGCGGCAGCCCGGTGATGTCGATGCTCACGCTCATGACCCCATGGTGCACGGCCCCACTGACACCGCCCCGTCGATTGACGGGTGCCGTCAACTGGCGCGACCGGCCCGCGTCACCGGGCGCAGGCTGAGGTCACCGGGGGGCCGCCGCGAAGCCTCCCGGAACCTCCCGTTCCCTGTGTCCCCGACCTCCCCGAGAGGCGATCCGCCATGAGCATCACCCAGCAGTACCTCCTCGACGCCTACCGCGCCCGCCGGCTCGGCGAGGCCGTTCCGCCCCAGCCCGGCGCCCACGACTGGCAGGTCGTCCGCGAGTGGCGCGACCGCCGCGAGTTCGAGGCGATCCTCACCGGCCGCCCGGCCCATGGCCGCCTACGGCACACCCTGAGCCGGTGGACCCGCCTGCGGCCACGCTTCTAGCACGCAGACCGCCCGGCTCGGAGGACGCGCGGTGGCTCACTGCCCGCGACGCGCAGACGCCGGCTGCGTGCGGAGAGCGCTGACGGCGGTCCGGCGACGCAGACCGCGCCGCGCTGGCACGGGCCACGACCCACGGTGTCGACCGCGCCGCGATGACACGGGGCCAGGAACCACCGATGCGGGCCGCGCGCGGTGGCATGGGCCGATCCGCCGGCGCGGGCCGCCAGGCGATGGCATGGGCCGCTGCTCCGGCGGCGCCGGCCGCGTCGCGAAGGCCCTGGCTAGACCCGTCGGTGCAGGCCGCCCCGGGGGCATCGGCCGATCCGCCGGCGCGGGCCGCCAGGCGATGGCATGGGCCGCTGCTCCGACGGCGCCGGCCGCGTCACGAAGACGCCGGCTACGACCCGCCGAGGCCGCCCCCCGGGTGGTGGCACCCGGCCGCCGCCCGGCGGCGCGAGCGGGTGCCACGCGATGGCACCGGCCGCCGCCCGCCAGCGCGCGCCACACGCCCTGGGCACCGGCCGCCGCCCGACGCCGCAGACCGCGCCACAGACGTCCCGACCACGACCCCGGCGGCGCCGACCACCCGTCAAGGCGCCGACCCTGACCTCACCGGCCAGCCCACCAATTTCCCCACCGCCCCCCACCAGCTCTTCCGCCGGCCCTCTCACCGCTCCCTCCTGCCCCTCACCCCTTCCCGCCCCCGCTCTCCTCCGCCAACCGCTGCGCGAACTCCCTCACCGCCGACCGCACGTCCTCGGCCGTCCACTCCAGCCCCGGCGCGCGGACGTTCAGCTCCGTCATGGCGATGCCGGGGACCCTGTGGTCCCAGCCGTTGGCGAAGAGCAGGGTTCCGGTCTCCTCGGCCGTGCGGACCGCCGCCTCGGCGACGACGTCGGCGTCGTACGGCAGCCAGAACTGGAACTCGTGGGTGTGCGGGACCTCCGGGTGCACGTGCGCCCACGGCAGCCCCGCCTCCGCGCACCCCTCCTGGAGCGCGGCGGCCACCACGCGCGCGTGCCGCACGTACTCCGGCAGCCGCGGCAGCTCCCGCTCCAGCCCCGCGAGCGCCGACAGCACGGTGGGGAACTGCTGGAACACCGTGCCGCCGTACCGGTGCCGCCAGACCTTCGCCTCCTCCACCAGGATCCGCGGGCCGGCCAGCGCGGCACCGCCGAAGCCGCCGAGGGACTTGTAGAACGACACGTAGACGCTGTCCGCGAGGCCCGCGATCTCCTCCAGGGGACGGCCGAAGTGGACCGTCGACTCCCACAGGCGCGCGCCGTCGAAGTGCACCACCGCCTCACGCTCGCGCGCCGCCTCCACCACCTCGGTCAGCTCCTCCCAGGACGGCAGCAGGAACCCGGCGTCCCTGAGGGGCAGTTCCAGCATCAGGGCGCCGAACGGTTCCTCCAGGTCCCGTACCTCCTCGGCGGTCGGCTGCCGGGGCGCGCGCGTCACATGGACCGGACGCAACCCGCCGACCTGGCTGAAGGCATGGCGTTCGTGCACTTCCGGGTGGGCGAGCGGGTGCAGGGCCACGGTCGGGTTGCCGGTGCGGCCGGCCCAGCAGCGCAGAGCCACCTGCTGGGCCATCGTGCCGGTCGGGAAGAAGGCGGCGGCCTCGGTGCCGAGCAGCCCGGCGACCTTCTCCTCCAGGGCCTCGACGACGCCGTCGCCGTAGAAGTCCGCCCGTTCGTCCAGGTCGTACAGCCCGGCCGCCGCGTCCAGCAGCGCCAGGCGCTCACGCAGCGTGGACAGGGAAGCGGGGCGCGAGAGAATGCGCCGCGCGCTCCTGCCAGCGCTGATGCGCCGCTCTCTGCGGCGCTTGCGCTGCTCGTCGGCGGACGACGGTTCCGGTGTGCTCGGGGAGGCCGGCCGCGGGGCCGGCTGCTGGGCCGAATCGCTCATGTCCGAGATCATCGCGGGCGGCTTTCCGCGCGGACACCGCTTTTCCGCACAGCCCGCCGGGGAACCTCGGACAGAAACCCACAGCCTGTGGACAACCGAACGCCCCTCGAACCGATCGCGTTAACATGACGAGAAATCGTCCGGTACCCAGAGCGGACTGGAACGGGAAGGCCGCCGTCGCGTGAGTACAAGCCAACAGCCAGATCCCCGGGACCGCCCCGCGCGGCTCACCGTCGGCGTCGTCGGCGCCGGCCGCGTGGGCCCCGCACTCGCCGCGTCCCTCCAGCTCGCAGGGCACCGCCCGGTGGCCGTCTCCGCGGTCTCCGACGCCTCCCGGCGGCGCGCCGCGCAGCTGCTGCCCGACGTGCCGGTGGTCCCGCCCGCCGAGGTGCTGCGCCGCGCCGACCTGGTGCTGCTCACCGTCCCCGACGACACCCTCCCCGGCCTCGTGTCCGGCCTCGCCGAGACCGGCGCTGTCCGCCCCGGCCAGCTGCTCGTCCACACCTCCGGACGCTACGGCGCGAAGGTCCTCGACCCCGCCCTGCGCGCGGGCGCCCTCCCGCTGGCCCTCCACCCGGCGATGACCTTCACCGGCACCCCCGTGGACGTCCAGCGCCTGGCCGGTTGCTCGTTCGGTGTCACCGCCCCCGAGGAACTGCGGCTGGCCGCGGAGGCCCTCGTCATCGAGATGGGCGGCGAGCCCGAGTGGATCGCCGAGGAACACCGGCCGCTCTACCACGCGGCCCTCGCGCTCGGCGCGAACCACCTGGTCACCCTGGTCGCCCAGTCCCTGGACCTGCTGCGCGCGGCGGGCGTCGGCGCCCCCGACCGGATGCTCGGCCCGCTGCTCGGCGCCGCCCTCGACAACGCCCTGCGCTCCGGCGACGCCGCCCTGACCGGCCCCGTCGCGCGCGGGGACGCGGGCACCGTCGCCGCGCACATCGCCGAACTGCGCGCCCACGCCCCGCAGACCGTCGCCGGCTATCTGGCGATGGCCCGCGCGACCGCCGACCGGGCGCTCGCCTCCGGCCTGCTGAAGCCGGAACTGGCCGAAGACCTGCTGGGGGTGCTCGCCGACGGGGCGGCGCTGCCCGAGAACGGGGGAGACCGATGAGCCGCGACTTCGAACTCGTCCCCACCCTGGACGACCTCGGCTACGTCCTGGACCACTTCTCGGTGCCCGGCCGCACCGCCGTCGTGATGACCATGGGCGCGCTGCACGAAGGCCACGCCACCCTGATCCGCACCGCGCGCGAGCACGTCGGCCGCAAGGGCTACGTGGTGGTCACCGTCTTCGTGAACCCGCTCCAGTTCGGCGCGGGCGAGGACCTGGACCGCTATCCGCGCACCCTGGAAGCCGACCTGAAGACCGCCGAGCAGGCGGGCGCGGACATCGTCTTCGCGCCGTCCGTCGAGGAGATGTACCCGGACGGCAGGCCCGAGATCACCCTCCGCGCGGGTGCCATGGGCGAACGCCTGGAGGGCGCCTCCCGCCCCGGCCACTTCGACGGCATGCTCACCGTCGTCGCCAAACTGCTCCACCTCACCCGCCCCGACGTCGCCTTCTTCGGCCAGAAGGACGCCCAGCAGCTCGCCCTGATCCGCCGCATGGTGCGGGACCTGAACTTCCCCGTCGAGATCGTCGGCGTGCCGACCGTCCGCGAGGAGGACGGCCTGGCCCTGTCCAGCCGCAACCGCTACCTCTCCCCTCAGGAGCGCCGCACCGCCCTCGCGCTGTCCCGCGCGCTGTTCGCCGCGCAGGACCGCCACGCGGCCCTGGAGGCGCTGCGCGCCCGAGCCCGGGAAGTGCACTCCACGCGCGCGCGTGCCGAGGCGCTGAGCGCGATAGGGGAGTCCCGCGCGGCCGCCGACGCGCACGCCGTCGCCGAGGCCGCCCCCGGCGGGCCCGCCGAGGTCCGCGCGGCGGCCCGGCTGGTCCTCGACGAGGCCGCCCGCCTCGACCCGCCGCTCGTCCTCGACTACCTGGCCCTGGTCGACCCGTCCGACTTCTCGGAGGTCCCCGACGACTACACCGGCGAGGCCGTCCTCGCCGTCGCGGCCAAGGTCGGCACGACCCGGCTGATCGACAACATCACCCTCACCTTCGGAGCCGCCTCGTGACCAGCACAGGCATACGACTGCACGCGCCCGCCCCCGGCTGGCACATCGACGCGGACGTGGTCGTCGTCGGCTCCGGCGTGGCCGGCCTGACCGCGGCCCTGCGCTGCGAGGCCGCCGGCCTGGACACCGTCGTCGTCACCAAGGCCCGCCTCGACGACGGCTCCACCCGCTGGGCCCAGGGCGGCATCGCCGCCGCCCTCGGCGAGGGCGACAGCCCCGAACAGCACCTGGACGACACCCTGGTCGCGGGCGCGGGCCTGTGCGACGAGCAGGCGGTGCGGATCCTCGTCACCGAGGGCCCCGACGCCGTACGCCGGCTCATCCGGACCGGCGCCCAGTTCGACGAGTCCGCGGAAGGCGGCCTCGCGCTCACCCGCGAGGGCGGCCACCACCGCCGCCGTATCGCCCACGCGGGCGGCGACGCGACCGGCGCGGAGATCTCCCGCGCCCTCGTGGAGGCCGTCCGCGCGCGCGGCGTGCGCACCGTCGAGAACGCCCTCGTCCTGGACCTCCTCACGGACGCGGACGGCCGTACCGCGGGCGTGACCCTGCACGTCATGGGGGAGGGCCAGCACGACGGCGTCGGCGCCGTCCACGCCCCCGCGGTGGTCCTCGCCACCGGCGGCATGGGCCAGGTCTTCTCCGCCACCACCAACCCCTCGGTCTCCACCGGCGACGGCGTCGCCCTCGCCCTGCGCGCGGGCGCCGAGGTCAGCGACCTGGAGTTCGTCCAGTTCCACCCGACCGTGCTGTTCCTCGGCCCCGAGGCGGAGGGCCAGCAACCCCTGGTCTCCGAGGCGGTCCGCGGCGAGGGCGCCCACCTCGTCGACGCCGACGGGGTGCGCTTCATGGCCGGGCAGCACGAACTCGGCGAACTCGCCCCGCGCGACATCGTCGCCAAGGGCATCATGCGCCGTATGCAGGAGCAGGACGCCGAGCACATGTTCCTCGACGCCCGCCACTTCGGCGCCGAGATGTGGGAGCAGCGCTTCCCGACGATCCTCGCCGCCTGCCGCGCCCACGGCATCGACCCGGTCCACGAGCCCATCCCGGTCGCCCCGGCCGCCCACTACGCCTCCGGCGGCGTCCGCACCGACTCCCACGGCCGGACGACCGTCCCCGGCCTGTACGCGTGCGGCGAGGTCGCCTGCACCGGCGTCCACGGCGCCAACCGCCTCGCCTCCAACAGCCTCCTGGAGGGCCTGGTCTACGCCGAGCGCATCGCCGCCGACATCGCCGCGGCCCACGCGGAAAGCGGCCTCCACGCGCGCGTGCCCGAACCGGTCCCGTACCCCGAGGTCCCCGCCCACCCCCTGCAGCCCGCCGAGGCCCGCTTCACCATCCAGCGGATCATGACCGAGGGCGCGGGCGTCCTGCGCTCCGCCGCCTCTCTCGCCAAGGCCGCCGACCGCCTCCAGCGGCTGCACACCGAGGCCCGCGACGCCCTCACCGAGAACGGCAAGACCGCCGAGCCCGGCGTCGACACCTGGGAGGCCACCAACCTCCTGTGTGTGGCCCGCGTCCTGGTCGCCGCCGCCCTGCTGCGCGAGGAGACCCGCGGCTGCCACTGGCGCGAGGACCACGCCGACCGCGACGACACCGCGTGGCGCCGCCACATCGTCGTACGGCTCAACCCCGACCGCAGTCTCGCCGTGCACACCACCGACACCGCAGACTTCCCCCCGACCCGGCCGAACCCGTCGGCGCACCGTCCCCAGGAGCAGTGAGACCAGTGAGCACCCCCGACCTTCCCCTCGCCGACGACGGCGGCTGCGGCGACGGCTGCGCCTGCGGCGCGGACACCGAGGAATACCTCGAGTGCGGCCTCGACCCGGCGCTCGCCGAACTCCTCGCCGAGGCCGGCCTCGACCCCGTCGAGGTCGAGGACATCGCCAACGTGGCCGTCCAGGAGGACCTGGCGGGCGGCGTCGACGTGACGACGGTCGCCACCATCCCCGAGGACGCCGTCGCCACCGCCGACTTCGTCGCCCGCGAGGCGGGCGTGGTCGCCGGCCTCCACATCGCCGAGGCCGTGATCTCGATCGTCTGCGAGGACGAGTTCGAGGTGGAACGCCTCGCGGCGGACGGCGACCGCGTGGAGGCGGGCCAGAGGCTGCTCTCCGTCACCAGCCGCACCCGCGACCTGCTCACCGCCGAGCGCAGCGCCCTCAACCTCCTGTGCCGCCTCTCCGGCATCGCCACCGCCACGCGCGCGTGGGCGGACGTCCTGGAGGGTACGAAGGCACGCGTGCGTGACACCCGCAAAACCACCCCCGGCCTCCGCTCCCTGGAGAAGTACGCGGTCCGCTGCGGCGGCGGCGTCAACCACCGCATGTCGCTCTCCGACGCGGCCCTCGTCAAGGACAACCACGTGCTGGCCGCGGGCGGCGTCGCCCAGGCCTTCGAGGCCGTCCGCGAACGCTTCCCCGACCTCCCCATCGAGGTCGAGGTCGACACCCTGCACCAGCTGCGCGAGGTCGTCGACGCGGGCGCCGACCTGATCCTGCTGGACAACTTCACCCCCGGCGAGTGCGAGGAGGCGGTGGCCATCGTCCACGGCCGCGCCGCCCTGGAGGCCTCCGGCCGCCTCACCCTGGACAACGCCAGGGCCTACGCGGACACGGGCGTCGACTACCTCGCCGTGGGCGCCCTCACCCACTCCTCGCCGATCCTCGACATCGGCCTGGACCTGCGAGCGGCGGAGTAGGAGACGGGGATGCTGCTGACGATCGACGTAGGCAACACGCACACCGTCCTCGGTCTGTTCGACGGTGAGGACATCGTCGAACACTGGCGCATCTCCACCGACGCCCGCCGCACCGCCGACGAGATGGCGGTGCTCCTCCAGGGCCTGATGGGCATGCACCCCCTGCTCGGCGACGAACTGGGCGACGGCATCGACGGCATCGCCATCTGCGCCACGGTCCCCTCCGTCCTGCACGAACTGCGCGAGGTCACCCGCCGCTACTACGGCGACGTCCCCGCCGTCCTCGTCGAGCCGGGCGTGAAGACGGGCGTCCCGATCCTCACCGACAACCCCAAGGAGGTCGGCGCCGACCGCATCATCAACGCGGTCGCCGCCGTCGAGCTCTACGGCGGCCCCGCGATCGTCGTGGACTTCGGCACGGCCACGACCTTCGACGCGGTCTCCGCGCGCGGGGAGTACGTCGGCGGCGTCATCGCCCCCGGCATCGAGATCTCCGTCGAGGCCCTGGGCGTCAAGGGCGCCCAGCTCCGCAAGATCGAGGTCGCCCGCCCCCGCAGCGTCATCGGCAAGAACACCGTCGAGGCCATGCAGGCGGGCATCGTCTACGGCTTCGCGGGCCAGGTCGACGGCGTCGTCAACCGCATGGCCCGCGAACTCGCCGACGACCCCGACGACGTCACCGTCATCGCCACGGGCGGCCTCGCCCCCATGGTCCTCGGCGAGTCCTCGGTCATCGACGAGCACGAACCCTGGCTCACCTTGATCGGCCTGAGGATGGTCTACGAGCGCAACGTCTCCCGCATGTAGTCGCGCCCACGACGGGCCGGCCGACCGTCGGCGGCCACCACGAAGGCCGGCCGCCGACGGCGGGAAGGGGATGTGCCGGGGGGCCCGCCCGCAGCGTCCGGGCGTCCGACACCGCGCACCTCACCAGGCACAGCCCCGCCCGGACCGAGGACGGACACCCCCGGCGCGGCCCGCCCCCCCCCACAACGCCCCGCCCCCCACAACGCACCCCAGACGGCACCCCCACCCACCCGCGCAGGCCGCCGCAGACAGCCCCGGACAGACACCCGCAGGCACCCCCGGACAGACACCCGCAGGCACCCCCGGACAGACACCCGCAGCCACCCCACACACACCCGCGCCCCCGCATACGGGTGGCTCCCACGCCACACCGAAGCAGCCGTGCGAAGTTTGTCTGATTAGCGCGTATCGTCGCCGTCATGCCCACGCCCTACGGATCCCGCGGCGGCATGGCGTTCGGTGTGGAGGAGCTGCGTGTGCTCCGCCGCGCCCTCGCCCTCGCCCTCCACCCCGGCCAGGCCTCCCCCGAGGACGTCCAGGACTGCCTCCGCCTCGCCGACTCGCTCGACGAGGCGATGCGCGAAGGCGCCCGCCTGCGGGCCTTCCTCGTGGCCGACCTGGCCCGCTACCGCGCCGCCCTCCCCGGCACCGCGGCCGGCTACCTCACCCTCCTGGAGGAAGCCCTCGGCGCCGGCCACCGCCCCGCCCCCGACGACCTCGCCGCCCTGCGCGCCTTGCGCGGCAACCCCGTCGCCGCCGCCCTCCTCGGCCGCTGCCAGACCCTCGCCGAGCAGGACGTACGCGCCCGCCTGGCCCGCCGCACCGCCACCGCCGACACCTCGGGGCAGACCCGCCCGAACCCCCTCCTCCCGGCGTCCCGCACCCGCCTCCTCGCCCTCCCGGGCGGCCGCTGCGCCGACGAGGCGGCCGCCGACCGCCCCGCCCGCGAACCCGAGCGGAAACCGGCGCGGAAGCCGGCCTCACCGGCCCCCGGCGCGCCCGGGCAGCCGGCCCGCCGCCCGATCCCCACCCCCGGCGAGGTCTTCCCCCGCCGCAAGCCGCCACAGCCCCCGGCGGACCCCGAGAGCCCGGCGAACCCGCCGCAGCAGCTCGCCGTCGGCTGACACCGACCGCCCCCCGCCCCGGGCGCCCCGCACGCGCGACTACCCTGGAGCCATGGACTACGTCTCCGCGCTCCTGCCGCCGGTCGTCATGGCCGTCTTCTTCATCAGCGTGATCCGGGTGATCGTGAAGTCCCAGGGCGGGGCCAACAAGGCCAAGGAGGACGCGGCCGTGGACGCCGCCCTCGCGCGCGCGGAGAACGCCCGCCCGTCCTCCCCGGCCACGTCCGGCCCCACGGACGCCTGACCACCCGCACCCGGCCACCCCACCCCCACGCCCGCGCCGCCTCGGGCGTCCTTTTTGCTCCCGTTTGCAGTTAAAGGGCCCGTCCGGCACGCCATAACCCGGATCTCCTACTATTGTTCAAGCTGTGCCTCGCCCATTGGGAGAACTCGAAGACGCGGTCATGACGCGGGTGTGGAAGTGGAACCGCCCGGTGACCGTTCGAGAAGTCCTGGAAGACCTCCAGCGGGAACGGACCATCGCCTACACCACGGTGATGACCGTTTTGGACAATCTCCATCAGAAGGGCTGGGTCCGCCGCGAGGCGGAAGGCCGCGCCTATCGATATGAGGCGGTCTCCACGCGCGCCGCCTACGCGGCGGCCCTGATGAACGACGCCTGGTCGCAGAGCGACAACCCCGCCGCCGCGCTCGTCGCCTTCTTCGGCATGATGAGCGACGAACAGCGCATGGCCCTCCGCGACGCCGTACGCATCGTCCAGGGCCCGGAAACAGCGGAACCGGAACCGGAACGCGCACCGGAACCGGAACCCGCGCCGGAACGGGAACGCGCGCCGGAACGGCAAGCGGCCCCGGAACCCCCGGCCGAGAACCCCGCCTCGGCGTCGGAGCGCGACGGACGATAGCGTCCGCACATGTCAGCAGAGAGGCCCTCCGCCGAGAACGGCACCGAGAACGGCACCGAGAACCCCGCCGGGAACCTCCGGGAGAACCCCGAAGTCACCGCTAAAGCCATCACCGTCCGCCGGGCCCGGACCAGCGATGTCCCCGCCGTCCGCCGACTCCTTGACGCGTACGTCCGGCACGGCATCCTGCTCGACAAAGCGATGGTGACGCTTTACGAGGACATCCAGGAGTTCTGGGTCGCGGAACGGGACGACAACGCCGAGGTCGTCGGCTGTGGCGCACTGCACGTGATGTGGGAAGACCTCGCCGAAGTGCGCACTCTCGCCGTGAAGCCCGGCCTGAAGGGCGCCGGCGTCGGCCACCAGTTGCTGGAGAAGTTGCTTCAGACCGCCCGCTGGCTCGGCGTTCGCCGGGTATTCTGCCTCACCTTCGAAGTCGAGTTCTTCGGCCGGCACGGCTTCGTGGAGATCGGCGAGACGCCCGTCGACACCGATGTCTACGCGGAGCTGCTGCGTTCCTATGACGAGGGCGTCGCGGAGTTCCTGGGTCTCGAACGAGTGAAACCGAACACCTTGGGCAACAGCCGGATGCTTCTGCATCTGTGATCGTCGCTATTCCGCCCCGGCGACCCCGCCGGGGTTCCCTATGTCCGAAACGCGCACGTTTCCGGGGTGCGGCCGGGCTGCGGGCCTCTCCCAGGGGTTTGTGTTTTTCCGGCAAAAGCGGTTTGCTTTCCGACGTACTGCAGTACTGCATATAACAGGGGGCGGCGAAACGGCGGACGCCGCGGACCCCAGGTCCTCACGTTATCGATGAAAGGAAATCCGGTGGCACAGAAGGTTCAGGTCCTTCTTGTCGACGACCTCGACGGCGGCGAGGCTGACGAGACGGTGACGTTCGCGCTGGACGGTAAGACGTACGAGATCGATCTCACGACCGCCAATGCGGACAAGCTTCGCAGCCTTCTCGAGCCCTATGTGAAGAGCGGTCGTCGTACCGGAGGTCGCTCCAGCGGACGCGGAAAGGCGCGGTCGGCCTCGACCGGCAGCCAGGACACCGCCGCGATCCGCGCCTGGGCCAAGGAGAACGGTTACGAGGTCAACGACCGCGGCCGTGTTCCGGCGTCCATTCGCGAGGCCTACGAGAAGGCCAACGGCTGAGCACTGCCGCGCCGCAGCCGGATCCGGTGGCAGTGCGTCGCCACCGTGTCCACGACGCGGACGAGATCGGGGGCGTCACCACCGCCCCCCAGGGCCGACAGCGTCGGCAGCGAGGCGCCGGCCTCGCACCCCGGCCAGGGGGGCCGCACCCACACGGCGGCCCCCTGCACACGCGGGCCGGGGTGGGAGGAGCCCTGCCCCCGCCCGCCGTACGGCCCCGGCTCGCGCCCCGCACCCGCGCCCGCGGGAACCGGCGGTTCTCCCTCCGCCCACGGTGAGGTGACCGGCGGTTCATCCGCCGCCCCCCGCGCGGGGCACCGCGCCCCCGCTCCCCGCACCGGCTCCGGAGCCGCCATGACCGCGCCCTCGCCGAGGGCCGCCAGGTCCAGGTCCAGCGAGCCCCACTCCAGCCAGTCGAGCAGCCCCGGCAGCTCCTCGGCGCTGCCGGGGGCCACAAGCAGCCGCATCCGGTCGCCCTCCACGGCGACGGGGGAGCAGGGCGCCAGGTGCCGCAGGGCGTGAACGCCCGCGGCCGCCGGGACGTCCAGGACGTCGAAGCGCGCCCCGACCACCAGCCACACCGGCGCACTCGGGTGCGCCCCGGCTCCGGGCACCGTGGGCCAGCCCAGCCCGTTCTCGTACCAGTCCCGCAAGTCCCGCCATTCCCGCCCGTCCCGAACCGGGGCGCTCGCGTCGAGCGGCCGGCGCGGGAACGGGACAGTCGGGGAAGTGCCGGAAGGGCCGGAAGGGCCGGAAGGGTCCGGAGAGCCGGATGGGGGCATCGACTGCGGGGCGGCGCCAACCATGCCAAGTGCAACCGCCGAAAGACCCTCCGGGTTACGCTGGGTGGCCCGACAGGTGCGAAGAGTGGCGAAACAGGGGGCGTGCGGGGGTGCGGGGAGGCGCAAGGTTGTTCGCCCGTAGCGGAGGGAAACGGTGCGCGCGGCATGGACTGTCAGTGCCGGCGGGTAAGACATCCCTAGTGGGAGGGGGCGACACGCAGGCGAGGGCGTCTCACGTTCGCCATCGGCGTACTGATGGTGAGGGTATCTGCCTGGCCTGCGGGAACATCGTCTCGCACCATCGGGTTGGAGCAGATGTCGGCGTTCGGGGTCAGGAGGCCAAGGACGGTGTCGGCAGTTGGAATGAGCGGTCCCCGCTCGCGGGACTAAGCTGCGGAAGGACAGGGAGGGGAAGTTCCCCTTACTGCCTGACCGCTCTGAGGAGCGATTAACGATGTTCGAGAGGTTCACCGACCGCGCGCGGCGGGTTGTCGTCCTGGCTCAGGAAGAAGCCCGGATGCTCAACCACAACTACATCGGCACCGAGCACATCCTCCTGGGCCTGATCCACGAGGGTGAGGGTGTCGCCGCCAAGGCCCTTGAGAGCCTCGGGATTTCGCTCGAGGCGGTCCGCCAGCAGGTGGAGGAGATCATCGGCCAGGGCCAGCAGGCCCCGTCCGGGCACATCCCCTTCACCCCCCGTGCCAAGAAGGTCCTGGAGCTGTCGCTCCGCGAGGCCCTTCAGCTGGGCCACAACTACATCGGCACGGAGCACATCCTGCTCGGCCTGATCCGTGAGGGCGAGGGCGTCGCCGCCCAGGTCCTGGTCAAGCTGGGCGCTGATCTGAACCGCGTGCGGCAGCAGGTGATCCAGCTGCTCTCCGGTTACCAGGGCAAGGAGACCGCCACCGCCGGCGGCCCTGCGGAGGGCACTCCCTCGACGTCCCTGGTCCTCGACCAGTTCGGCCGGAACCTCACCCAGGCCGCTCGTGAGTCCAAGCTCGACCCGGTCATCGGGCGCGAGAAGGAGATCGAGCGGGTCATGCAGGTGCTGTCCCGCCGTACGAAGAACAACCCGGTCCTGATCGGTGAGCCCGGCGTCGGCAAGACCGCCGTCGTCGAGGGCCTCGCCCAGGCCATCGTCAAGGGCGAGGTGCCCGAGACCCTCAAGGACAAGCACCTCTACACCCTGGACCTCGGCGCGCTGGTCGCCGGCTCCCGCTACCGCGGTGACTTCGAGGAGCGCCTGAAGAAGGTGCTCAAGGAGATCCGCACCCGCGGCGACATCATCCTGTTCATCGACGAGCTGCACACGCTGGTCGGTGCGGGTGCCGCCGAGGGCGCCATCGACGCCGCTTCGATCCTGAAGCCGATGCTGGCCCGCGGTGAGCTGCAGACCATCGGTGCGACCACGCTGGACGAGTACCGCAAGCACCTGGAGAAGGACGCGGCCCTGGAGCGCCGCTTCCAGCCGATCCAGGTCGCGGAGCCGTCCCTGCCGCACACGATCGAGATCCTCAAGGGCCTGCGCGACCGGTACGAGGCGCACCACCGCGTCTCGATCACCGACGAGGCGCTGGTCCAGGCCGCCACCCTGGCCGACCGGTACATCTCGGACCGCTTCCTGCCGGACAAGGCGATCGACCTGATCGACGAGGCCGGTTCCCGGATGCGCATCCGCCGGATGACCGCGCCGCCGGACCTGCGCGAGTTCGACGAGAAGATCGCCGGTGTCCGCCGCGACAAGGAGTCCGCGATCGACTCGCAGGACTTCGAGAAGGCCGCCTCCCTGCGCGACAAGGAGAAGCAGCTCCTGGCCGCCAAGGCCAAGCGGGAGAAGGAGTGGAAGGCCGGCGACATGGACGTCGTCGCCGAGGTCGACGGCGAGCTGATCGCCGAGGTGCTGGCCACCGCCACGGGCATCCCGGTCTTCAAGCTCACCGAGGAGGAGTCGTCCCGCCTGCTGCGCATGGAGGACGAGCTCCACAAGCGGGTCATCGGCCAGGACGACGCCGTCAAGGCGCTGTCGAAGGCGATCCGCCGTACGCGTGCCGGTCTGAAGGACCCGAAGCGTCCCGGTGGCTCGTTCATCTTCGCCGGCCCGTCCGGTGTCGGTAAGACCGAGCTGTCCAAGGCGCTCGCCGAGTTCCTGTTCGGTGACGAGGACGCGCTGATCTCCCTCGACATGTCGGAGTTCAGCGAGAAGCACACGGTGTCGCGTCTCTTCGGTTCGCCCCCCGGCTACGTGGGCTACGAAGAGGGCGGCCAGCTGACCGAGAAGGTCCGCCGCAAGCCGTTCTCCGTCGTCCTCTTCGACGAGGTCGAGAAGGCCCACCCGGACATCTTCAACTCGCTGCTGCAGATCCTGGAGGACGGTCGCCTGACCGACTCCCAGGGCCGGGTCGTGGACTTCAAGAACACGGTCATCATCATGACGACCAACCTCGGCACCCGGGACATCTCCAAGGGCTTCAACCTGGGCTTCGCCGCCCAGGGCGACACGAAGACCAACTACGAGCGCATGAAGAACAAGGTGTCGGACGAGCTGAAGCAGCACTTCCGGCCCGAGTTCCTCAACCGCGTCGACGACGTGGTCGTCTTCCCGCAGCTGACGCAGAACGACATCCTTCGGATCGTCGACCTGATGATCGGCAAGGTGGACGAGCGCCTGAAGGACCGGGACATGGGCATCGAGCTCTCCCAGTCCGCCAAGGAGCTGCTGTCCAGGAAGGGTTACGACCCCGTGCTGGGCGCCCGGCCGCTGCGCCGGACCATCCAGCGCGAGATCGAGGACTCGCTGTCGGAGAAGATCCTCTTCGGCGAGCTGCGCCCCGGTCACATCGTGGTCGTGGACACCGAGGGCGAGGGCGAGTCGCAGACCTTCACCTTCCGCGGTGAGGAGAAGTCGGCTCTGCCGGACGTCCCGCCGATCGAGCAGGCGGCCGGCGGCGCCGGTCCGAACCTGAGCAAGGAGTAAGCAGGTCTCAGCCCCACGGCTGAGCCTCACGGCAGAGGAAAGGGCCGGTGCCCGGACGGGCACCGGCCCTTTCGCGTGCCCGGGACGCGAGCTACGACAGCTGCCCGCCGTAGTCCGGCAGCTTGTACGTCTTCTCTGCGTGGCCGCCCGACAGGTCGGTGGTGTTGTTGCCGATGTTGGCGATGATCGTGTAGCCCTTCGACTCGATGTCGACGCGCTGGGCCGTCTTGTAGTCGGCGACGTTCTTGAAGAGGTCGAGGAAGCCGCGGACGTACAGCCCGGAGACCTCGTACCCGACCTTCTCCAGGTTGTACTCGGTGGGCGCGTGGATGATGCCGGGGCGGGCGGTGACGAAGAAGAGCGCGACGCCGTGTTCCTGGGCGTACTCGGCGACCTCCAGGACCGGCTTGTTGGCCGGCTGGGGGTAGCTGAAGCCGAAGTCGGTCTCCAGGGTCGTGTTGTCGATGTCGAAGACGATCGCCTGCTTCTCGCCCGGCTTGTGCTGGGCGATCCGCTGCTCGAGGTAGGGCAGCGCCTGGTCCATCACGGCCTGGCAGTCCCGCTGCCAGGTGGCGTAGTCGACCGCGGCGGCGGCGGTCGCGGTGGCGGCCGTACCGGTGCGGGCGGTGGTGGTGGTCGTGGCCTCGGCGGGGGCGGCGAGGGCCACGAGGGCGGCCGCGGTGACGGTGAGGGTGGCCGTGCGGCGCATCCCGGGTCTCGTCATGGTGGGGGGTTCCTCTCACGTCGGGTAGCACGTGTCGTGTGCATGTTCGTTGGTGAGGGTGACGCGAGCAGAACCGTAGGGTTACTGAACGGTAGGTGGCTAGAGGCGTGCGTCAGACGACGCTGCGAATCCTCCGGACGGCGGGCCGGACGGGCAGCGCGGCCAGGAGGCCGTCCGGAATCCGAGCGCTGGACGCGGGGACGACCGTCACCCGGCGCAGCCCGGGGAACAGCTCGGGAATCCGCGTCAGGTCCTCCGTGCCCTGGACGTCGTTCAGCCGCAGGCTGGTGATCCGGGGCAACGGCGGCCCTTCCCAGCCCACCGCCCGCCAGTTGATCCGCAGCTCGGTCAGCTCGGGCAGCCGGGCGATCTCCTCGTGGTCCCGCGCGGTGAGCGGGGTGTCCAGCCGGGCGAGGCTGAGCTGCCTGAGCCGGTGGAAGCGGTGCAGGCCGCGCAGTCCGGTGTGACGCGTCGCCGTCTTGGTGAGCCGCAGATAGCGCAGCGGAAGGTCGACGGGCACGGCCTCGTCGAGGCTCGCGGCCTCCAGGCGCACGCCCACGTCGAGCTGGTCGAGCGTGGGACGGCAGGCGGCGAGGGGGTGCAGCGCGTCCGGCCGCTCCAGCCCCGGCAGCAGGTCCAGCGACAGCCAGGTCAGCGGCAGCGCGGCGAGCGGCGTGAGGTCGTCCACGTGAGGGGCTCGGCTCAGGTCCAGGTGGGTCAGCCGCCGCAGGCCCGCGAGGCAGCCCAGGTCCCGCAGCGCGTCGTTGTCGCGGATGATCAGCTTCCTGACGCGCTCGGGCACGAGGCCCGCCGCGATCGCGTCCGCCGGGAGGTCCCCGGTCAGCTGGATCTTCCGGCGCCCGCCCAGTTCCCGCAGGAAGCCGAGCTGGCCGGCGGTGTGGGCGGCGAAGAACAGTCCCGTCTCCCGCAGGTGCGCGATGACCTCCTCCCCGTACGGCCGCTCCGGGAACCGGTGCCAGGTCCAGGTCAGCTGGGCCCGTACCTCCAGTGAGGGGTGCGCCCGGAACCGGGCCAGCACCGGGAGCGCCGCCTCCGTGCCGATCAGCGACGCGGTGACGACGACCGCCCGCGCCTCCTCGTCGCTCAGCCCCTCCGGCCCCGGCAGCAGTTCCAGGGCGAGCGGCCCGGCCTCGGCGAGGGCGCGGGCCTCCCGGACGGTGCGGGGCGGGATCACCGCGGCGGCCCGCCGCTCGACCTCTTCGCGGACCCGGGGGTCGAGTTCGGTGGCGTGCTCCAGGCAGGCCAGCGCCAGCAGGCGTACGCGGGTGCTCGCGGCGCCCTCCAGGCGGTCGGCGGCCGCGGTCAGGCCGCGCAGCAGGTCGGCGCGTTCGCGGGGCCGGGCGTGGGCGACGGCCATGCGGATCACGTCCGCCCACTGCTCGTCCGCGGCGCCCCGCACCAGCAGCCCGAAGTCCCCGTCCTCCACGGCGGCCCGCGCGCCCAGGTAGTCCTGGAAGGTGCGGTGCACGAACTCCACGGTCCCGGCGGCCGGTTCGCGCAGCAGGCCGCTGCGCAGCAGCAGATGGCCGAGGATCCGCTCGGCGTCGCCCTGGGCGGCCGCGGCGGGCAGGGCGGGCAGGACGTCGGCGATGATCCGGACGGCGCGTTCGCGGTCCAGCTCGCTCTGGTGGTTGCGGATCAGCCAGTAGGCGAGGCGCTGGAGCAGCTGGATCTGGGGCTGCTCGGTGAGGTGGATGCCGTCGCCCGGCGTGATCATGTCGCGTTCCTCGTCCCGGCGGGCGAGCAGCATCGACAGGGCGGCGTCGTACAGCTCCTGCCGGCCGTGCGGCAGATAGCCGCGCCGGTCGCGGTGGAGCGCGCAGATCAGGCCGCACATGAGCGGGTTGGTGGCGAGCCGGCCGAGGTCGGGCTTGGTGCGGACGGCGTCGAGGAGGGAGCGCTCGTAGGCGTCGAGCCGGCCGGGGTCGGGGGCGTCGGCGCGGGCGGCGGTGTGCCAGCGGGTGATGAAGGCGGTGACGTCCTGCCGGCGCATCGGGGTGAGCGCGAGTTCGGTGAACCCGTCGGCGGCGAGCCAGTCCGCGCGCACGGCGGAGGGGCGGGAGGTGACCAGCCACCGGTTGCCGGGATAGACGTCGAGCAGGTCGCGCAGCCAGCGGCGGGTCCGCTCGCGGTCCCGCTCGGGGATCTCGTCGAGGCCGTCGACGAGGAGCAGCCCGCGGCCGTCGCCGAGCACCCGGTCGGCCCAGCCGTCGGGCTGGGTGGCGTGGAAGGGGACGCTTACGGCGGACAGGAAGGCGTCCGGCGCGGGCAGGCCGTCGGGGCGGCGGACCAGGGTGCGCAGCGGCAGCACGAACGGCACCCGGCCGCCGGGCGCGCCCGGCCCCGCCTCGTCGCGCTCGCCCCGGGCGGTGGTGACGGCGAGCCACTGCACCAGCGTGGTCTTGCCGGAGCCGGCGACTCCGCGCAGCAGCACCCGGTCGTGTCCGTCGAGCGCCCGGTCGGCGGGCAGGGCGGTGGCGGCGGAGACGGCGGGGGCGCCGTCCGGTCCGCCGGAGGGCGCGTCGCCGTCGTCCGGGTGCAGGGCGGTCAGGCTCAGGTAGGCGGCGTCCAGGGGCCAGCGGTCGGGGGAGTCGGTCAGGTCGATGCCGTAGATCGTGAGGTGGGCGTGGCGGGTGGCGACGTAGGAGAGATAGCGCTGTTCGAAGGCCTGGTCGGTGGGGCCCGGGGGCGGGGTGCGGGCGATCAGCCGGTCGACGCGGGTCAGCAGCTCGCGCTGGCGGCGGGTCTGTTCGACGAGGGTGCGCGCGACGAAGGTGGACCGCTGGGTGAAGAAGTGCAGGATGTGCAGGCAGGCGGTGGTGAGCAGCCGGTCGAGGAAGAGCCCGGCGTCGCGGGAGAGGTGGCGGGCCGGGTCGCCGGCGGCGGCGCGCAGCCGGGCGGCCAGGGCCTCGGGGCCCAGTTCCACGGCCTGGACGTCGGTCATGGTGAGGTCGCCGAGGGCGTGGAGGGTGTCGGCGAGGGCGTGGGCGACGGCCTCCTCCTCGCCGTCGGGCAGGGGGCGCTCCCCGGGCCCGGCGGCCTGGAGGGCCTGCCGGACCAGTTCCGCGGCCAGGCGCCCGACGTCGGTCCGGCCGAGCCGCCGCTTCTCGCCGCGGAAGGACACATGGCCGGAGATCCGCACGGGCCGGTCGACCAGTCCCGCGCCCGGCCCCTCGGTCACGAAGAGCCTTCGTATGAGCGGCGTCACAACGCCGGACGCCAGCCTGACGCCGATGGCGGTCGGTTCCACCCCGGTCTCCCCCGAAATCCGTCGACACCCCGTCTGACCAGCAGCGTAGCGCCCGTCACATTCTCCGGTCGGTCGATCTTGCGGGCTGGTGACATGCCGCACAGGCGTTTTGTCCGGTACTAGCCGGAATAGTGGAAAAGCAGATTCGGGCAAAAGGGACCTTCTTCCCGGAACCGCTTGGCTCGAATCGGCGTCTTGCTGTGGTTCGTCCCGAATGAGGGCTCTGTCAAGAGTCAGGGGATTTCCGGCTCACGTACTAGCTTGAGCCGTAGATCAGCGTTTTGGGCCTTTGTGGAGGGCCGGGTTACCAAGAGATGGCCATCCGGAGCCGCGGTCCGCGGACCGGGTGGTTCTCTCTGTCCCCGACCTTCCGAGGTACCGAATGTCCCCGCGCGTCACGTCCCGTATTTCCCGTACGGCCCAGCTTCGTACCCGTGCGGCCGTCCTCGCCGCCGGCCTGGGTGCCTCGGCCGTTCTGGGGGCCGGGATCGCGGCCGCCGCACCGTCCTCCGCCCCGGCCGCCGTCACCGCCACCACCGCCGCGGCCAAGAAGGCCGCCGGCTGGGTCGCCCCGGTGAAGGGCTACACCAAGACCGCCAGCTTCGCCCAGAACGGCGCCCGCTGGCAGTCCACCCACAGTGGTCAGGACTTCGCGGTGCCGACCGGCACCAAGGTCGTCGCCGCCCACGGCGGCACCGTCGTCAAGGCCGGCGGCAACGGCGCCGGTGACGGCCCCGCGTACGGCAACGCCGTCGTCATCAAGCACGGCAACGGCACGTACTCCCAGTACGCCCACCTCTCCACGATCAACGTGCGGATCGGCCAGATCGTCAAGACCGGCCAGCAGATCGCCCGGTCCGGCAACACCGGCAACTCCAGCGGCCCGCACCTGCACTTCGAGATCCGCACCTCCCCGAACTACGGCACGGCCATCGACCCGGTCGCCTTCCTGCGCGCCAAGGGCCTGAAGATCTGACGCTGCCGTACCGGTTCACCCCTCGCCGGCGACCCCGGGCGCCCGCCGCGCCCGGGGTCGCCGGCGTACGGGCCTACCCCTCCGACAGCGGCAGCATCGGATGGCTGCCCGTGTTCGTCGGCGCGTGTTCCGGCAGCCACAGCACGGCGACCGCGCCCTCGGCCGGGATGTGGGCCGCGGCCCCCGGCGGCCGTACGTTGCGGAAGGTCAGCCGGGCGCCCAGCACCCGCGCCTGACCCGCGGCGATGGTCAGGCCCAGCCCGTGGCCGTGCCCGGCGCGGTCCTTGCTGCCGGTGCGGAAGCGGCTCGGGCCCTCGGCGAGCAGGTCCTCCGGGAAGCCCGGCCCGTGGTCGCGGACCCGGATCACCCGGCCCTCGACGGTGACCTCGACGGGCGGGCGGCCGTGCCGGGCGGCGTTGGCGAGCAGGTTGAACAGCACCCGCTCCAGACGCCGCGGATCGGTGGTGACCTCCGACTCGTGCACCACGTGCACCCGGATGTCCGGGTCCTTCGCCGCGACCCGCCGGGCCACGAACTCGCCCAGCATGATGTCCTGCAGCTCCGCCCGCTCCGACGCCCCGTCCAGCCGCGCCACCTCCAGGACGTCCTCCACCAGGGTGCGCATCGCCTTCGCCCGGTCCAGCACCAGCTCGGTCGGACGGCCCGGCGGCAGCAGCTCGGCCGCGGTGAGCAGGCCGGTCACCGGGGTGCGCAGCTCGTGCGCGATGTCGGCGGTGACGCGGCGCTCGGCCTCCAGCCGCTGCTGGAGCGCGTCGGCCATCGCGTCGACGGCGCGGGCGAGGTCGTCGGTCTCGTCGCGCACCACCCCGCCGATCGCCTCCCGCACCCGCACGTCCGGCTCGCCCTTGGCGACCCGGTTCGCCGCGGCCGCCGCCTTGCGCAGCCGGCCCGACAGCTGCCCGCCGATCAGCACGCCGAGCGCGCTGCCGGCCAGGACCACCGCGATCGAGCCGATGACCAGGGCCTGGTCGAGGTCGTTGAGGATGTCGGTGCTGCGCTCGGTGAGGCCGGTGTGCAGGGACAGCACATGCCCGTCCGCGACCGGGACCGCCGCCCAGATGTCCGGTGAGCCGCCCGGCGGATCGGCCACGTACGTCGCCCGGCGCCCGGCCTCGACCTTCTCCCGCAGCTCGGCCGGCAGATTCGGGTCGTCGATCTTGACGTTGGCGAAGTTGGCGCGGTTGGACAGGTCGAAGGTGTGCTCGGCGATCTGCACGTCCGCGAGGTCGCGCTGGGCGATCTGGATGCGCTCGTCCGCCAGGTCCCGCGCGTTGTCCAGCATCGAGACCCGGGCCGCGTTGTGCACCACGAGACTCAGCGCGACCGCGACCAGCGCGCCGACCAGCGCGATCGCCGCACTCAGCTTCCACCGCAGCCCGGTCCGCAGCCCCGACCCGAGCTGCTCGCCGAACCGCTCTTCGAGGCGCGCGCGCAGGGCGGGGCCGCGGCGTGCGGCCAGGCCCGTACGGCCGCCGGGGCGCCCCCGGTCGCCGGGGCGCGCACGGTTGCCCAGGCGCCCCCGGACGCCGAGACGCGCCCTGAAGCCCGGGCGCGCGCCGCCCGTCGCGGGGCGCGCGGTCGGGCGTGTGATCCCCCGCATGACGTCGGCAGCCCCCGCTCAGGCCTTCAGTTTGTAGCCGAAGCCGCGGACCGTCTCGATCCGGTCCTGGCCGATCTTCTGCCGCAGCCGCTGCACATGGACGTCCACGACCCGGGTGTCGCCGCCCCAGCCGTAGTCCCAGACGCGCTCCAGCAGCTTGTCGCGGGAGAGCACCGTGCCCGGCGCCGCGGAGAACTCCAGCAGCAGCCGCATCTCGGTCGGCGTCAGCGCCACCGGCTGCCCGGCCCGGCGTACCTCCATGCCCTCGGTGTCGATCTCCAGCTCGCCGAAGGTCAGCACCCCGCCGGACGACCCGGCACCGGAGTCGTCGCCGCGGTCACCGCCGCTCGCGTGGCCGAAGCGGCGCAGCACCGCGCGGATCCGGGCGACGAGCACGGCACCGTCGAACGGCTTGGTGACGTAGTCGTCCGCGCCCGCCTCCAGGCCCAGCACCACGTCGATGGCGTCCGCCCGCGCGGACAGCATGATCACCGGCACGGTCGACTCGTCGCGGATCCGGCGGCACAGGCTCACCCCGTCCAGTCCCGGCACCATCACGTCCAGCAGGGCGATGTCCGGACGGTTCGCGCGGAACGACTCCAGCCCCGACAGCCCGTCGGGCATGGCCGTGACCGCGAAGCCGTCCCGCTCCAGGGCGAGCTGGGTGGCCTCGCGGATGACGTCGTCGTCCTCGACGAACAGGACGTGGGTCTGGTCTGCCATCCGGATGCTCCGTCGATTCTGGTCAGTTGCTCTCGGGCGCCGGGGCGGGCGCCTCCCCGACGGCGTTGCCGTACTCGTTGTGCATGCGGTAGTCCTCCGCGAAGCGGTTCCCGGTCCAGCGGTAGGTGATCACCACCTCGCCGGAGGGGTTCGAGACGGGGTCGCCCTTCTCGTACACCTGCCGGGTCACGACCAGATCGCCGCGGTCGATCTCCGCGTACACCGGGGACTCCTCCGCCCCGAAGACATTCTCGTACCGGCCGTCCGCCCGGTGATACACATACGAGCCGACGCCGACCGCGTCCCCGCACGTCAGCACGTTGACGACCAGGTCGTCCACGGCCCCGCCGGTCAGGTCGCCGTACGACACGTCGACCGGGTAGTCGCCGGGCACGCACGGCCGCAGCTCGCGCTTGACCGCCGCGGACACCCGCGGATCGCTGCGCACCAGCCGGACCGCGTCCATCCGGTTCGGTGTGACCGACGCCGAGGGCTGGTCGGAGGGCGCGGCCCCCGCACCCGCCACCGACCCGGCATGCGCCGGCCCCTCGTCCCGCGCGCCGGTGCCGCCCGTGCCGCAGGCGGCCGCGCACAGGGCGAGGGCGGCGAGTAAGAGCACCGCCCTGCCCGCCGCCCGGACGCCGTGGCCGTCAGGGTCGGTCCGCACCGATCCCGCGCCGCTCAGGCCGCGCACCGATCCCGCGCCGCTCAGGCCGCGCACCGCTCCCGCTCCTCACGCTCCAGCGCGCGTGCGTCCAGATCGCGGGCCTCCAGCTCCTCACGGAGCCGGGCGAGCGCCCGGTGCAGCGTGCTCTTGACCGTTCCGGCCGACATGCCGAGGGCCGCGGCCGTCTCCTCCGTGGACATCTGCTCCCAGTGTCGCAGCACGACCACGCTGCGCTGCTTGGGGGCGAGCACCTTCATGACGTCCATCAGCAGGGCGCGGTCCGCGTGCTGCTCCGTGGAGTCGTCGACCGAGGCGTCCGGCAGCTGCTCGGTCGGCACCTCCTCCAGCTTCCGCGCCCGCCACCACTCGGTCCGCGTGTTGATCATGACCCGGCGCAGATAGGCGTCCGCCAGCCGCTTGTCGGCGATGCCGTCCCAGCGGCCGTACGTCCGCGCCAGCGCCGTCTGGAGCAGGTCCTGCGCGTCGACCGGGTCCGGCACCAGACGCCGGGCGCTGCGCAGCAGCGCGTCCTGCCGGGTGCGGACGTACTCCTCGAACTCGAGCACCTCTCCCTGCGCCATGATCAACCGCCTCCGAATCCCCGTTGCCGTGCTCTGTCCCGTCCGTGCCGGGTACGGCAATGAAGCTACGGAGGCGTTGTCACGGGGCTGTCCGAAGCAGCCCGCGACTGTCAATCGGCTGTCCGTCGGTTGTGTAACGAAAGGAGGAACGGGGTAAAGCGGCGGACCGTTCGGTCCGGCGATGCGGCGATTCGTCCCATCGGCGTCTCCGCCGCCGTCCCCGCCGGCGCGGCGCACGCCGCACCGCGTCCGTTACGACGGCCGGCCCAGCGGCAGCCGGTACACACCGCCCGGCAGCGGCTCGACGAGCCCGTCTGCGACCAGCCCGTCCAGCGCCCGGGCCCGCTGCACCGGCTCGTGCCACACCCGGTCCAGCGCGGACTGCGGCACGGGACCGTGGGCCTCGCGCAGCACGGCGAGCAGCTTGCCGCGGACCTGGCGGTCGGTGCCCGCGTACGTCTGGCCGCGGCGCGGCGGGCCGTCGTGCTCCGGCTTGCCCGCCAGCCGCCAGGCGCACTGCGCGGCGATCGGACAGCGGTGGCAGGCCTCGTTTTTGGCCGTGCACACCAGCGCGCCCAGCTCCATCGAGGCGGCGGCCCAGCGCGCGGCGGTCCGCTCGTCCTCGGGCAGCAGCGCGCGGGCCAGCCGGCGCTCGGCGGCGGTGGTGGCGTTCGGCGGGTACCGCACCCCGGTGACCGCGCGGGCGAGAACTCGGCGCACATTGGTGTCCAGCACCGCGTGCCGCTGGCCGTACGCGAACGAGGCGACCGCGGCGGCCGTGTACTCGCCGATGCCGGGCAGGGCGAGGAGCTGCGCGTGGTCGGTCGGTACGTCGCCGCCGTGCCGTTCCGCTATCGCGACCGCGGCGCCGTGCAGGCGCAGGGCGCGGCGCGGGTAGCCGAGCCGGCCCCAGGCGCGGACCGCCTCGCCGGGCGGCTCCTGGGCGAGGTCGGCGGGGCGCGGCCAGCGCGCCATCCACTGCTCGTAGACGGGCAGGACGCGGTTGACCGGCGTCTGCTGGAGCATGAACTCGCTGACCATCACGCCCCACGGCCCGGCCTCGGGGCGCCGCCAGGGCAGATCGCGGGCGTGCTCGTCGAACCAGGCGATGACGGGGGCGTGCAGCTCCTCGCCGGGCACGTGGGGGGCGCCGGGCGCGCCGGATGCGCTGGGCGCGCCGGATGCGCTGGGCGCGCCGGGTGCGCTGGGTGCGCTGGGCGCGCCGGGTGCGCCGGACTGGGCGTCGGCGTCGGCGAGGCTGTCGTGGGCGCCGTCCGGAGAGTCGGGGATCGTGCAGTGCGGGGGCTTCGTGGGCGCAGTCATGGCCTTCCGATCCTGCCATGCCCGGGGCGGGGCACGGGGTTACGGCGGGGCGGGTCGGGTCGGCAATCCGTGGCCAGAGGTGCAAGGCGCGCGATCGCGAACGCGGGGGTGGTTGCCGAGGGGCGGAGCGGATCGGTGGGGCGGATCGCCGGAGCGGATCGGCGGGCGGATCGGCGGCGGTTCGGCGGGGCGGTTCCAGGGCTGGTTCGGGCGCCCGGCTCTCCCAGGTGTGCGGAACATCTGGTTCCGGAATGATGATCCGGAAAAGTTGCGGCTGGAGCGGCGGGTGGCGCAAGGTAACGCACCGATCTCTCGTACAGTTTGCGCCGTGGGATCTCTGCGCAATCCGGTCGGGCCGCTTCCCTCCTCCATCTACTGGCGACGGAGGGCCGTCCTGCTGTCTGTGATCGTCCTGTTGGCGCTGCTGGTCACCTGGGTCGTCACCTCGGGCGACGGCGGCGGATCCGACAACGCCGACGGTTCCAACGGCAAGAACCCGCTCCCCACGATCACCGCCGGACCGTCCGGGTCCGGACCGGCGATCAGCGAACGGCCGGGCGGGCGCGACGAGTCGGGCAGCGGAGACTCCGGCGGACCGGGGGACTCCGGCGGCTCCGGTGACGGTTCCGGCAGCGGGTCCGGTGACGGATCGGACGACGGGTCGGGCACCGGCACGGGGTCCGGCGGCGCAGGTGGTTCCGGCGGTTCCGGTGGCTCCGGAAGCGTGGACGGCAAGCCGGGCGACTCCGGTGCCGGGGCCGTCGGCGTGGGCGCGGGCGACGCGCTGCCCGCGGGCACCTCGCTGCCCGACTGCACGCCCGGCGCGGTCACGTTGAGCGTCCGCAGTGTCCGCAACTCCTACTCGCCGGACCAGACGCCCACGTTCCGCGTCACCGCGCGGAACACCTCCGGCAGCGACTGCAAAGTCGATCTGGGCCCGAAGGGCGCGGTTCTGACGATCACTCAGGCCGACGCCGACGACCCCTACTGGTCCTCCGCCGACTGCCCGAAGGGCGCCGCCCACCTCCGCTACCGGGTCCCGGCCGGCAGCAGCATCGCGTACACCGTCAAGTGGGACCGCAAGCCGAGCGCTCCCGAGTGCGCGACGCCTCCCGCGGGCTCGGCCAAGGCGGGCACCTATCTGCTGGAGGCCAAGGCCGCGGGCTTCGCGAAGGTGCAGACGTCGTTCGTGCTCGACGCGGACTGAGGCCGACAGGAGGAGGGCCGCACCCGGCAGGGGTGCGGCCCTCTCGCTGTCCGTGGGATCCGTCGCTCAGACGTACCGCTCCAGGATCGAGCTCTCCGCCAGCCGTGACAGCCCCTCCCGCACGCTGCGCGCCCGGGCCTCCCCCACGCCGTCCACGGTCTGCAGGTCGTCCACGCTCGCCGCGAGCAGCTTCTGCAGGCCGCCGAAGTGCTCCACCAGCCGGTCGATGATGGCGCCGGGCAGCCGCGGCACCTTGGCCAGCAGCCGGAAGCCGCGCGGCGACACCGCCGAGTCCAGCGACTCGGGCGAACCGGTGTACCCCAACGCGCGGGCCACCGTCGTCAGTTCCAGCAGTTCCGCGTGGGTGAGCGCGTCCAGCTCGGACAGCGCCTCGTCGACCGTGCGCGAGCGCTTGGCGGTCGGCTCGGGCACATAGTCCCGTACGACCAGCTCCCGCTCGGGCTCCACGCCGGCGATCAACTCGTCCAGCTGGAGCGCCAGCAGACGGCCGTCGGTGCCCAGCTCCACCACGTACTCGGCGATCTCGGTCGCGATGCGGCGCACCATCTCCAGGCGCTGGGCGACCGCGGAGACGTCCCGGACCGTCACCAGGTCCTCGATCTCCAGCGCCGACAGCGTGCCCGCCACCTCGTCGAGGCGGAGCTTGTACCGCTCCAGGGTGGCGAGTGCCTGGTTGGCGCGGGACAGGATCGCCGCCGAGTCCTCCAGGACGCGGCGCTGGCCGTCGACGTAGAGCGCGATCAGCCGCATCGACTGCGAGACCGAGACGACGGGGAAACCGACCTGCTTGCTGACCCGGTCCGCGGTGCGGTGCCGGGTGCCGGTCTCCTCGGTCGGGATCGTCGCGTCGGGCACGAACTGCACACCCGCCCGCAGGATCTTCGACAGGTCCGAGGAGAGCACGATGCCGCCGTCCAGCTTGCACAGCTCGCGCAGCCGGGTCGCGGTGAACTCCACGTCCAGCACGAAGCCGCCCGTGCACATCGCCTCGACGGTCTTGTCGGAGCCCAGCACGATCAGGCCGCCGGTGTTGCCGCGCAGCACCCGCTCGAGGCCGTCGCGCAGGGCCGTGCCGGGTGCCACGGCGCTCAGTGAGGCGCGCATCAGGCCATCGGCACCGGAACTCCCACCGGACTTTCCGGGAGCTGCCGCCCGGTCGTTGGCTGCCACTGCACTCCTCCGGTCGCAGGTTCTGGGGCGCTCCCGCAACGCGCACTCGGTTCGTACGGACGGGCGAGACCTGGGCAAAGTCTACCGGCGCTCCTCCGCCTCCCGGGGGGCCTCTCGGCGACGGGAGCGGGGGAGGACCCTCAGGGCGTCCCCTATGTCGGCGACTTCCAGCACCTTCATACCGGCCGGGATCTTCCCCGGATCGCCCGGCACCAGCGCGTGCGTGAAGCCCAGACGGTGCGCCTCGGAGAGCCGGCGCTGGACCCCGGTGACCCGTCTGACCTCGCCCGCGAGGCCCACCTCGCCGATCGCGACGAGGTTCTTCGGCAGCGGGGTGTCGCTCGCGGCCGAGGCGAGGGCGAGGGCGATCGCGAGGTCGGCGGCCGGCTCGGAGAGCTTCACGCCGCCGACCGTCGCGGAGTAGATGTCCCGTTTGCCGAGGGCGCTGATCCGGCCGCGCTGCTCCAGCACGGCCAGCATCATCGACACCCGGGACGTCTCCAGGCCGGAGGTGGTGCGCCGGGGCGAGGGGATCTGGGAGTCGACGGTGAGCGCCTGGACCTCGGCGACCAGGGGGCGGCGGCCCTCCAGGGTGACGGTCAGACAGGTGCCGGGGACCGGTTCGTCACGACGTGTCAGGAAAAGCCCGCTCGGGTCGGCGAGGCCCACGATGCCCTCGTCGTGCAGCTCGAAGCAGCCGACCTCGTCGGTCGCGCCGTAGCGGTTCTTGACGCCCCGGACCAGGCGGAGGCGGGCGTGCCGGTCGCCCTCGAAGTGCAGGACGACGTCCACCAGGTGCTCCAGCAGGCGGGGGCCGGCGATCGCGCCGTCCTTGGTGACATGGCCCACCAGGAGGGTGGACATGCCGCGCTCCTTGGAGGCCCGGATCAGCGCGCCGGCCACCTCCCGGACCTGGGCCATGCCGCCGGGCGCGCCGTCGATCTCCGGGGAGGCCACCGTCTGGACCGAGTCGAGGATCAGCAGCGAGGGCTTCACCGCGTCCAGGTGGCCGAGGACGGCCGACAGGTCGGTCTCCGCGGCGAGGTACAGGTGCTCGTCCAGCGCGCCGATCCGGTCGGCGCGCAGCCTGACCTGGCTTGCCGACTCCTCGCCCGTGACGTACAGGGTCCGGTGCTCCTCGCTCGCCGACTTGGCCGCCACGTCCAGCAGCAGGGTCGACTTGCCGACGCCGGGCTCGCCCGCGAGCAGCACGACCGCGCCGGGCACCAGGCCGCCGCCGAGCACCCGGTCCAGCTCGGGCACCCCGGTGGAGCGGGCCGTGGCCTGGCGGCCGTCGACCTGGCCGATCGGCAGGGCGGAGGTGGTGACGCGGCCCGGCGTCGTGGTCCGCACCGCGGGCGCGCCGTACTCCTCGATCGTGCCCCACGCCTGGCACTCGGGGCAGCGGCCGAGCCACTTCGCCGTCTGCCAGCCGCACTCGGTGCAGCGGTAGGACGGACGGTCCTTGGTGGTCTTCGTACGGGCAGCCATGCACGAAACCGTAACCGGCCCCACTGACAACGCCCCACCACCGGCCCGCCGACCACGGCCCGCCACGGGCCCGCCGACCACACCCCGCCACCGGCCCGTCGGCCACGGCCCGCCACGGGTCCGCATCACCCGCGCCGCCACCGCTCGGCACCCGCCCGCGCCGCCACCAGCCCACACCGCCCGCGCCGCAGCCGCCACCGGCCCACACTTACCGCACCGCGTGACCGCCCCGCCGGACGGCCCGCCCCTCGCCCGCCCCGCACCCGGAATCAGCCGTAATCGGCCAGGGGGCGGACGTTCCTGTCCCCTTATGAGGGATCGTTTCACCCGTACGGATTAAAAGTGCTCAAGGGGGCAGAAGGGTCCTTCCCCGGCCGCCTACGGTCGCCGGGTGATGAGCAGCAGCCCGGAGACCTCGACCCGCAGCCCCGCCGCGCACCGGGGGCACCGCGAGGCGCGTGACCGCGCTGCGGCGCGCACGCTCGCGCACCGCCCGCCCGCCCGTTACGAGCCCTACCTCGACGGGCTGTTCACCTACTGCCTCTCCGTACTCTGCGACCACGACGCCGCCACCGCCGCCCTCGGCGAGGTGCTGTCCGTCGCCGAGCGGCGCGGCCAGCGCGCCCCCGAAGCGGCCGGGGACCGCCGCGCCTGGCTGTACGCGCTGGCCCGCTGGGCCTGTCTGCGCAAGCTGGCCGAGGCCAAGCAGAAACGTCAGGCCACCCACGCGGCGGGCCGCCACAGCCCCGCGCGCCGGCGCACCGCGCCGCCCGCCGCGCCCTCGGTCTCCGAGGAGGTCGAGGAGCGGCGCCGGCGTGAACTGGCCCTGCTCGCCTGGCCGGAGGCGGCCGGAACCACCCCGGAGCAGCGCGAGGCGCTGGAACTGGCCGTACGCCATCACCTGGCCGCCCACGAGGTCGCCGCCGTGCTCGGCATGGACGCCGCCGCCGCCCGCGAACTGCTGGCCGCGGCCGCCTGCGAGGTGGAGCGCACCCGCGCGGCCCTCGCCGTCGTGGAGAGCGGCAGCTGCCCCGGCGTCGCCCACCTCACCGGCGACCGCCGCCTCGTGCTCAGCCCGGCCGTGCGCCGTGAGCTGGTCCGGCACGTCGACGACTGCCCGCGCTGCCGCCGCGGCGCCCAGCGCGCGGTCCCCGGCCGCTGGCCCGGCGCCACCGTCACCCCCGCCGCGCTGCCCGTCCTGGAGGCGCCCCGCGCGGCCCTGCACATGGCGATGGCGCACCACCCGCGCGTGCGGGGAGCCGCCGCGCCCCGCTTCGACCGGCGCGGCTTCCCGATGGATCCCAAGGACCGCGCCGCCCGCCGCGACCGCCTGCGCGCGCGTGCCGTCACCACGACCGTCGTCGCCACCGTCGTCGCCGCCCCCGTGATCGCGCTGTGGTCCGCCTACCGGGGCGCCCCCTTCACGGGCGAGGACGAGGGCCGCGGCGCCACCGCCAGCCGCGACGACGGCGTCGGCGGCCTGGCCGGCGAGGCGGCGGGCGGCGGCTACGAGAGCGCCGGCAACGCCGGCACCCGTCCCGGCGGACGCCTCGCCGACGGCGAGACCGATGTCTCCGTCGAGGTCGTCAGCGTCGCCGGAACCGGCGAGAAGGGTGCCGGACAGCTGGAGGTCACCGCCGCCAACAGCGGCGACACCACCCTCGTCACGCTCACCGCCACCGGCCACTCCCCGGTGCGCTGGTCCGCCTCCACGCGCGCGCCCTGGCTCTACTTCAGCCAGTCCTCGGGCACCCTGCGCCCCGGCGAGTCGGTCACCGTCAAGGTCTACGTCGACCCGCTGCGCGAGCCCTCCGGGCGCTGGACCGCGCGGGTGGCCGTCTCACCGGCCGGCGCCGTCGTCACGATCGCGGGCTACGGCACCGCGCCCGCGCCGTCCGACCCCGGTCCGGGCCCGGTGCCGAGCACGCCCGCCGGCCCGCCGCCGTCGTCCGGTCCCGACCCGACGCCCACGCCCACCGTGCCCACGGACCCGCCGTCCAGCAGCCCGCCCCCCGCGCCCGACCCGACGCCCACGCCCGGCGCGACCACCCCGTCCGGCCCCGCCGGCACACCGCCGCCGTCCGGCGGAAGCGGCGACCCGAGCCCGGCCACGTCCTGACCCGCGCCCGCGTCCACCCCCACGTCCGCCGCCGCGTCCGCTCGGGCCCGCGTGCCTGCCCGCGTCAGGTCACCGGGTCCGCGTCAGTCCACGGGGTTGCGCGTCACTCCACGGGGCTCGCGCCAATCACCGGGTCCGCCGGGTGCGGTGCCACCAGCGGCAGCTGCGAGGCCAGCCGCTGCTCGCACAGCTCGACCAGCCGGTCGTAGCCCGCCTTGCCCATCAGCTCGGTCAGCTCCGCGCGGTACGAGACGTACACCGGCTCGCCCGCGCCGTGCGCCGAGGTCGCCGACGTGCACCACCAGTGCAGATCGTGGCCGCCCGGACCCCAGCCCCGGCGGTCGTACTCGCCGATCGACACCTGGAGCACCCGGGTGTCGTCGGGCCGGTCGATCCAGTCGTAGGTCCGGCGGACCGGCAGCTGCCAGCAGACGTCCGGCTTGGTCTCCAGCGGCTCGCGCCCCTCCTTCAGGGCCAGGATGTGCAGCGAGCAGCCCGCGCCGCCCGGGAAGCCCGGCCGGTTCTGGAAGATGCACGAGCCCTGGTACGGGCGGGTCTGCCGGGAGCCCTCGTCGTCCTCGGAGATCCAGCCCGTCTGCGTCCCGACGTCGTGGTGCTGCCAGATCTCCGGGGTGAGCCTCGCCACATGCCCGGCGACCCGCTTCTCGTCGTCCTCGTCGGAGAAGTGCGCGCCCAGCGTGCAGCAGCCGTCGTCCGCGCGGCCCGCCTGGATGCCCTGGCAGCCGCTTCCGAAGATGCAGTTCCAGCGAGAGGTCAGCCAGGTCAGATCACAGCGGAAGACCTGCTCGTCGTCCGCCGGATCGGGGAACTCCACCCACGCGCGGGCGAAATCGAGGCCCTTCTCGTCGTCCGCCGGGGCCGGAACCGGCATCGTCAGGGAGTCCTTCGATGCTGTCGCCTGCGAAGGACCCAGGACCTTTTTGTCCTTCTTGGACTTCTTGGTCGCCTTTTCGTCCTTCGCCTTTTTCGTCTTTGGCACGGGACCAGGGTAAGTCGCCGGGAGCGGCCGCCGGGACCTCCGCCGCCGGATCCGGGGCGGTACCGGGGGCGGCCGGCGGCCCGGCGCGCAGTAGCGTTCCGTACATGAGACTCGGTGTCCTCGACGTGGGATCGAACACGGTGCACCTACTGGTGGTGGACGCGCACCCCGGTGCCCGGCCGCTGCCCGCGCACTCGCACAAGGTGGATCTGCGCCTCGCCCAGCTTCTCGACGACCGCGGCGCCATCGGCCGCGACGGAGTCGACAAGCTGATCGCCGTGATCCACGACGCGCTCCAGGCCGCCGAGGACAAGGGCGTCGAGGAACTGCTGCCGTTCGCGACCTCCGCCGTCCGCGAGGCCGGCAACGCCGACGACGTCCTCCAGCGCGTCAAGGACGAGACCGGCGTCGAGCTCCAGGTCCTCAGCGGCGCGGAGGAGGCCCGGCTGACCTTCCTCGCCGCCCGCCGCTGGTTCGGCTGGTCGGCCGGGAAGCTGCTGGTCCTGGACATCGGCGGCGGCTCGCTGGAGATCGCCTACGGCATCGACGAGGAACCCGACGCGGCCGTCTCCCTCCCGCTCGGCGCCGGCCGGCTCACCTCCGCCTGGCTCCCCGGTGACCCGCCCGACCCCGCCGACGTCCGCGCGCTGCGCCGCCACGCGCGCGCCCGGATCGCCCGTACGGTCGGTGAGTTCGCCCGCTTCGGCGCCCCCGACCACGTCGTCGCCACCTCGAAGACCTTCAAGCAGCTCGCCCGCATCGGCGGCGCCGCCCGCTCCGCCGAGGGCCTCTACGTCCAGCGCGAGCTGAAGCGGTCCTCCCTGGAGTCCTGGGTGCCCCGCCTCGCCGCCATGACCACAGCGGAGCGCGCCGAACTGCCCGGCGTCTCCGAAGGCCGCGCGGCCCAGCTGCTCGCCGGCGCGCTCGTGGCCGAGGGCGCGATGGACCTCTTCGGCGTGGAGACCCTGGAGATCTGCCCCTGGGCCCTCCGCGAGGGCATCATCCTGCGCCGCCTGGACCACATGCCGGGGGCCGGGGACAGGGTGACGACGGCCACGCGCGCGTAGGCCGCCGCCGGGCCGGAAGGGTGCGGAGACCGCCGGGCCGGAAGGGTGCGGAGACCGCCGGGCCGGAAGGGTGCGGAGACCGCCGGGTCGGAAGGGCGTAAGCAGGCCTCATGGCGGGAGGGCGTAAGCAGGCCTCCGGGAAGGGCACGTAGCCCTTCGGGCCGGAAGGGCACGGAGGCCTCCAGGCCGGACCGGAGGCGTAAGTCACAGCCCGCAGGGGGCGTAAGTCACCGGGCCCGGAGGGGCGTGAGCCACCGGGCGAAAGCGCGCGAACCACCCCCACGCGCGTGGCCGATTGCCGTCGGTCGCGAAGGCAGCGCACCGGCCACCCGCACCCCGGTGCCCAGCGGCGCCCCGTACCCTGTCCTTCGTGGCAGAACCAGTGGTGCGCATCCCGGATGCGAAGGTCGCCCTGTCGACGGCCTCGGTCTATCCGGAGTCGACGGCGACGGCCTTCGAGATCGCCGCGCGCCTCGGGTACGACGGCGTCGAGGTCATGGTGTGGAACGACCCCGTCAGCCAGGACCTCGAGGCACTGCGCCGGCTCAGCGACTACCACCACGTCCCGATCCTCGCCGTCCACGCCCCGTGCCTGCTCATCACCCAGCGCGTGTGGTCCACCGACCCCTGGGTCAAGCTCCAGCGCGCCCGCGCGGCCGCCGAGAAGCTCGGCGCGAGCACCGTCGTCGTCCACCCGCCGTTCCGCTGGCAGCGCCAGTACGCCCGGGACTTCGTCGCCGGAATCTGGCGGATGGCGGACGAGACGGATGTGCGGTTCGCCGTCGAGAACATGTACCCCTGGCGCTACCGCGACCGCGAGATGCTGGCGTACGCCCCCGACTGGGACGTGACCAAGGACGACTACCGCCACTTCACGATCGACCTCAGCCACACGGCGACCGCCCGCACCGACGCGCTCCAGATGATCGACCGCATGGGCGACCGTCTCGGCCACATCCACCTCGCCGACGGCAACGGCTCCGCCAAGGACGAGCACCTGGTCCCCGGCCGCGGCACCCAGCCCTGCGCCGAGGTGCTGGAACGACTCGCCCACACCGGCTTCGACGGCCACGTCGTCATCGAGGTCAACACCCGCCGCGCCATGTCCAGCGCCGAACGCGAGGCCGACCTCGCCGAGGCCCTGGCCTTCACCCGCCTCCACCTGGCCTCCGCCGCGCGGGTGCCCCGGCGATGACCGGCCCGACCGCGCGCCGCCGCGGCCGCCCTCGCCGTACGGAGGCCGGTGCGGCGGGCGACACCCGCGAGCGCATCCTGACCGCGGCCCGCGAGGAGTTCTCCGAACGCGGTTACGCGAAGACCTCCGTACGGGGCATCGCCAAGGCCGCCGGCGTCGACTCGGCGCTGGTGCACCACTACTTCGGCACGAAGGAGCAGGTCTTCCAGGCCGCGGTGGAGACCGTCTTCGCGCCCGCCCTGAGCGCCCCCGACGTGATCTTCGAAGGGCCGGCCGACGAGGTCGGCGAGCGGTTCGCGCGGTTCCTGTTCGGGATCTGGGAGAACCCGGTGACCCGCACGCCCCTGCTCGCCGTCCTGCGGTCCGCCGTCGACAACGAGGCGGCCGCCGCCGTCTTCCGCCGCCTCGTCGCCGGCCAGCTGCTGCGCCGCGTCGCCGCCCGGCTCGGCCTGCCGGACGCCGAGCTGCGCGCGGAGCTGGCCGCCGCGCAGCTGGTCGGCGTCGCCATGCTGCGCTACGTGATCAAGCTGGAGCCGCTGGCCTCGACCGACGTCGAGGCGATCGTCGAACGGGTCGCGCCGGTCGTGCAGGGGCACCTCACCAACCCCTGACCGGCGAGGTCGCCGCCCCCTCCGAGCCGCTGCTTCCTGAGACGCCCGTCCGTATTCCGGACAGTCCGCCCGGCCTGTCGTACCCCCGGCGTACGCTCGACTCAGTCAGAACTTTCTGACGGAAATCGTTGAAGGAGCGAGCGACGATGCCCGAGCTGAGGTCCCGCACAGTCACCCACGGCCGCAACATGGCGGGCGCCCGCGCCCTTATGCGCGCCTCCGGTGTACCGGGTGCGGACATCGGCCGGAAGCCCATCATCGCGGTCGCCAACAGCTTCACCGAGTTCGTGCCGGGCCACACCCACCTCCAGCCGGTCGGCCGGATCGTCAGCGAGGCGATCAAGGAGGCGGGCGGCATCCCGCGCGAGTTCAACACCATCGCCGTCGACGACGGCATCGCCATGGGCCACGGCGGCATGCTCTACAGCCTGCCGTCCCGCGACCTGATCGCCGACAGCGTGGAGTACATGGTGGAGGCGCACTGCGCCGACGCCCTGGTCTGCATCTCCAACTGCGACAAGATCACCCCGGGCATGCTGATGGCCGCCCTGCGCCTCAACATCCCCGCGGTCTTCGTCTCCGGCGGCCCCATGGAGGCCGGCCGCGCCACCCTGGTCGACGGCACGGTCCGCACCCTCGACCTGGTCGACGCGATCTCCGACGCCGTGAACGACAAGATCTCGGACGAGGACATCCTCCGCATCGAGGAGAACGCCTGTCCGACCTGCGGCTCCTGTTCCGGCATGTTCACCGCCAACTCGATGAACTGCCTCACCGAGGCCATCGGCCTCTCCCTCCCCGGCAACGGCTCGGTCCTGGCCACCCACACCGCCCGCCGCGCGCTCTACGAGAACGCCGCCCGCACGGTCATGGACATCACCCGCCGGTACTACGAGCAGGACGACGACTCGGTCCTGCCCCGCAACATCGCCACCTTCGCCGCCTTCGAGAACGCGATGGCCCTGGACATCGCGATGGGCGGCTCCACCAACACGATCCTCCACCTGCTGGCCGCCGCCCAGGAGGCCGGCGTCCCGTTCGGCCTGGAGGAGATCGACGCCGTCTCGCGCCGCGTCCCGTGCCTGGCGAAGGTCGCCCCCAACGTCGCCAAGAACCGCACGTACTACATGGAGGACGTGCACCGCGCGGGCGGCATCCCCGCCCTGCTCGGCGAACTCCACCGCGCGGGCCTGCTCAACGAGGACGTCCACGCCGTCCACAGCCCCTCCCTCGCCGACTGGCTGAAGACCTGGGACGTGCGCGGCGGCTCCCCGTCCCCCGAGGCCGTCGAACTGTGGCACGCGGCCCCCGGCTGCGTCCGCTCCGCCGAGGCGTTCTCCCAGTCCGAGCGCTGGGAGGAGCTGGACACCGACGCCGAGAACGGCTGCATCCGCTCCGCCGAGCACGCCTACTCCAAGGACGGCGGCCTCGCGGTCCTCAAGGGCAACCTCGCCGTCGACGGCTGCGTGGTGAAGACCGCCGGCGTCGACGAGTCGATCTGGACCTTCGAGGGGCCCGCCGTCGTCTGCGAGTCGCAGGAGGAGGCCGTCGAGAAGATCCTGAACAAGCAGGTCACCGACGGCGACGTGGTCGTCATCCGCTACGAGGGTCCCAAGGGCGGCCCCGGCATGCAGGAGATGCTCTACCCGACGTCCTTCCTCAAGGGCCGCGGCCTCGGCAAGACCTGCGCGCTGATCACCGACGGCCGCTTCTCCGGCGGCACCTCCGGCCTCTCCATCGGCCATGCCTCCCCGGAGGCGGCCTCCGGCGGCACCATCGCCCTCGTCGAGGACGGCGACCGCATCCGCATCGACATCCCGAACCGCTCCATCGAGCTGCTGGTCGACGACGCCGAACTGGCCCGCCGCGAGCAGGCCCTGAACGGCGTCTACGCCCCGAAGAACCGCGACCGCAAGGTCTCGGCCGCACTGCGCGCCTACGCCGCGATGGCCACCAGCGCGGACAAGGGCGCCGTCCGGGACGTCAGCAAGCTCGGCTGACCCCCGCCCACGCCTCCGAAGCGGCCGCCTCCACGCACGAGCCGGCCGCTTCGGTCGTAGGGCGGTTTGGTGGCTTGGCGTACGGGGTGGCTTGGCGGCGCGGGGGCACGCGGTGGCTCGGCCGGCACCCGGCGGTACGGCCGCACACGGCGGTACGGCGGCGTGGGGCGGCCCGCGGTGGCTCACCAGGCGCCCGGGTGCCGCCCGTCCACGCCGAAGACCGTGCCGTCCGGCGCCGCGGCGTACACCCGCGTGCCCACCAGCACCGGCGCGGGCACCTCACCGGCGACCTTGTCGGAGTCCGCGCCCAGCCGCGCGGGTGTCTCCCCGACCAGCTTCCCGGTCCGGGCGTCCACGGCGATCAGCCGCCCGTCGGCGGCGGTGAAGTACACCAGCCGCCCGTCGGCGACCGGCGCCGAGCCCCGGCTCACCGACGTCTCCAGGTGCCACAGCCGCTCCCCGCGCGCCAGGTCGAACGCCTCCAGCGAGCCGCCGGCCGCCAGCAGGTACACCACGTCACCGTGCACGGTCGCCTGCGTGTCCTGCCGCGGCACCGGCAACGCCACCCGGTCCGCCGCGCGGGAGTGCGGGTCGTACCGTACGACGGCGTCCGTGTCGCCGTAGACGGAGTCGAAGGCGGTGAAGTACACGGCCCGCGGGCGCGAGCCCCCCGGACCCGTGCCGACCGGCTTCACCGCGCCCTCCAACTCGGCCGTCCAGCGCACCTCCCCGGTCGCCGGGTTCACCGCGCTGACGCGCGTACCCGTGCCGTCGCCCGTCGGGGCGGCGGTGTAGGCCAGCGGGTCCCCGGCGAAGGCCACGAAGGCAGGCATCGCGTGGCCCGGAATCCGCCGGCTCCACCGATTCTCGCCGGTCGCGGCGTCCACCCCGGTGACCGTGCCGTCCGCGCGGGTGAGCAGCAGCGTGTCCCCGGCGTACCGCGTCGCGGACTGCCGCGGCAGGTCGCGGTGCCAGACCTCCGCACCGGAGGCGGGGTCGAGCGCGGCGAGCCGCCGGCCGCCGTCCGGGTCGGGCTGCACCAGACCGCCCGAGACGACGGGCGGCCCGCTCGTCGGGCCGGTCGCGGCGGAACGCGTCCACGCGCGCGTGCCGTCGGCCGGGTCGAGCGCGAAGACCTGCCCAGGCCGGGAGCACACCAGCAGGCCCGCGCCGTACGCGCACTGCGGCACGGCCCCGCCCCGCGCCGCGGGCTTCGCCGCCCAGGCGCTGAACGCCGTCCGGGGCGAGGCGTCCTGCGGTGCTCCGCCCGCCTCGCCGAACGCCCGCACGGACGCCAGCGCACCGCCGACGAGGACGGCGGCGGCGAGCCCGGCGAGCACGAGGCGCCGCCGCCCGGCCCACGCGCGGACACGCCCTCGCGCTCCGGCACCCCGCGCTCCAGCACCCCGCACCCCGGCATCCTGGCCGCCGGCGCCGTGGCCACCGGCGCCCGCCGGCACACCGGCACCGGCCTTCGCCTCGGCGCCGGAGGCCCCGCCGGCACGCCCGCCACCGGCATCCCCGGCCGCGGAACCCTCGGCCGCGGGACCCTCGGCCGAGGCGGCACCGACCGCCGCACCCTCGGCCGCGCCGGCCCCGCCCTCCGCCGCCTCCGCGACCCGCTGCGCCGGTATGAACGCCTGCGTGTCGTACGACGCCGCGACCGACCGCAGCTCCCGCATCAACTCGTCCGGCGTGGGCCGCTCCTCCGGTTCCTTCGCCAGACACCGCAGCACCAGCGGCGCGAGCCCCTCCGGTACGCCCGCCAGATCCGGCTCATCATGCACGACCTGGTAGGCGACGACATAGGGGCTGTCGGAGTCGAACGGCCCGCGCCCCGTCGCCGCGTGCACCATCACCGAGCCCAGCGCGAAGATGTCGGCGGCGGGCCCCACCTCGCGCGGCCGCCGGAACTGCTCCGGCGCCATGAACGGCGGCGTACCGATCAACTTCCCGGTCTCGGTGCGCAGTTCGCTGTCCTTCGGCCGGGAGATGCCGAAGTCGATGACCTTCGGCCCGTCCTCGGCGAGCAGCACGTTGCTCGGCTTGAGATCCCGGTGCACGACCCCCACCCGGTGGATGTCGCGCAGCGCCTCCGCCAGCCCCGCCATCAGCCGGCGCAACTGGGCCGCGGGCATGGGCCCGTTCCGCTTCACTTCCTCGGACAGGGTGGGGCCGGGAATGAACAGCGTGGCCATCCAGGGTCGTTCGGCCTCCGGATCGGCGTCGACGACGGGCGCCGTGAAGGCCCCGCTGACCCGCCGGGCCGCCGCCACCTCCTGCCGGAACCGCCCCCTGAACTCGGGATCCCTGGCGAACTCCGCGTGTACGACCTTCACCGCGAGCTTCATCCCCGAGGGGCTGCGCGCGAGATGGACGACGCCCATGCCACCGGAGCCCAGACAGGACTCCAGTCGGTAGTCACCGGCGTACTCCGGAAGTTCCGCTTCCGCGCCCGCACCGGTGTTTCGCTGTGGCGCCATGGACCACCCCCGTGCTCTTCGTCCGCGCGCGCGACGCACGGAGCCTAGTCGATGAGGCGTACGAGACCGAGGCGGCTTGCTAGCCTCCGTGTGCGAGTTGCGTACATATGTTTCGAGACGCGACCGCAGGGAATCAACGCGATCCCATGGCCGATCCGAGCCATGGGTCAACGGGGGAGGTTTTCCATGTCCGTGGACAACACGGCAGAGGCCGTCGGCGTCGCCGAGGCCGCACCGGTGGAGACGGCGGCAGAGGCCATCGGCGTCACCGAGGCCGCACCGGTCGAGACGGCGGCCGAGGCCGTCACGACGACGGCCCTGCGCTACTACCCGGTCGCCCCGGGCGTCCGGCTCAACGTCCGCAGCGGCCCCGGCACCAACTATCCGATCGTCCGCGTCCTGAACGAGGGCGCCCGCGTCCCGATCTTCTGCCAGCGCCCGGGCGAGACCGTCACCGGGCCCTACGGCACCTCGAATATCTGGGACAACATCAGCCAGGGCGAGTACGTCTCCGACGCCTACGTGAACACGGGCACCGACGGCTACGTCGCCTCCCGCTGCCTCTGACGCCACCTGGCAGCCGACGCCTGGCACCCGACACCCGGCGCCTGACGCCCGACGCCGGCAAAGACCGCCCGACGCAGGCATCAGACCGCCTGACACCCGCCTGGGAGCCCGCACCCGGCCCGTCGCCCCACGGAAGCCATAATCGACGCGTGAGCGACGAAACCGGCACCCCGACGACGACCCCCGCGGCCGCGGGCTCCCAGCCCGGCACGCCAGGCCCAAGCCCCGGCCCGGGCCCCCGCCCGGAGCCCCTCCGCTTCTTCGGCACGACCTGGCTGCACCACGACAACGGCTACGCCCTGCGCCGCGTCGCCGTCTCCGCCGGTTCCCTCGCCGCCGCCGTCGTCTCCTGCCTGGTGCTGCGCTTCGCCTACGAGGGCCTGCTCATCGCCAATACCGGCAACCTGGTGTCACTGCTGGTCGTGGGCATGTTCGCGGTGTGCAGCGCGCTCGCCTTCCGGCACACCTGGGACAGCTTCGGCAACCGCCCCGACCCCGAGCGCCAGGCCTCCCTGCGCGGCCTGCTCTCCATCGGCTTCGTCGGCTCCCTCCTCGCCTACTTCTTCCGCTCCCTCACCGAGGCCCCCGGCGAGAAGCTCCACCGCCGGGAGTACGAGGAGGCCCGCGCCCGGCACGAGAAGCGCACGTCCCGCCGCACCGGCAACCCGTCGAAGAAGCGCCGCCGCTGACGGCCGTCCCCACCCACGGGACCGGCTCTCGCGCACGCCACCGGACCGCCCGGCCTCCGCCCCACCGGACCGCCCGGCCTCCGCCCCACCGGACCGCCCGGCCTCCGCCCCACCGGACCGCCCGGCCCTCACCCCACCCGCCCGTCCGCCCCCGGGCTCACCGAAACCGCCCCCCTCGCGCACGCCCTTGGCCACCATGGCCTCATGCCGACATCGCCGTACCACTCCGCCAGGGCCCACTCCTTCAACACCGCCGCCGCCCAGTACGCCGCGAACCGCCCCTCCTACCCGCCCGTCCTCTTCGACACGATCGAGGCGATCGCCGGCCGCCCCCTCGCCGGCGCCCGGGTCGCGGACATCGGCGCCGGCACCGGAATAGCGACCGCCCTCCTGCACCGGCGCGGCGCGCACGTCGTCGCCGTGGAGCCCGGCGACGGCATGGCGGCCGAGTTCCGCCGCGCCCACCCCGCCATCCCGCTGGTCCGCGGCAACGGCAACGCCCTCCCGCTCACCGACTCCTGCGCCGACTTCGTCACCTACGCCCAGGCCTGGCACTGGACCGACCCCGCCCGCGCCCTGCCGGAGGCGTTCCGCGTGCTGCGGCCGGGCGGCGCGCTCGCGCTGTGGTGGAACCTGGAGGCCGAGGACATCCCCTGGATCGCGGAACAGACCGAACGCGTCCGACACCACTACGGCGACGACGTGATCGCCACCTGGGGCAGCCGCGGCCCCCACCGCACCAGCGCCCTCCCGGCCTTCGCCGCCGCCCTCGAAGCGACCGCCACGGGCGCCGTCCCCCACTGCGTCCGCGAGGTCGTCCGCTGGAGCCGCCGCGTCCCCGTCGACACCCATCTCGCCAACCTCGGAAGCCACTCGATCTTCCTCGTGCACGGCGCGGACCGCAGCGCCGCCTTCCTCGCCGAGGAACGCGACCACCTCCTGCGCCGCTTCCCCGACGGCACGGTCGAGGAGGTGTACGACGTGGAACTCCTGGTCACCAAGACCCCCTGACCACGCCCGGCGCCCCCTCTCACGCCGCTTGACGGGGTCCATCCCCGCGAGGATTATTCATCACATGATGAATAACCAGGCAAGGCCCCCCGACCCCACCGACCCAACCGGTCCCATCAACCGAACTCTCCACCCCGCCGAGCCCGCCGCAGACCACGCCGCCCTCCACGCGGCCGCCCCTGCGGCCGTCCACGCCGACGGCCTCACCGTCGTCCGCGGCCACCGCACCGTCCTGCACGACCTCCGCTTCACCGTCCCGCGCGGCCGGATCACCGGCCTCCTCGGCCCCTCCGGCTGCGGCAAGTCCACCCTCATACGCGCGATCGTCGGCACCCAGGCCAAGGTCACCGGCACCCTCGACGTCCTCGGCCACCCCGCCGGCCACCCCGCCCTGCGCTCCCGCATCGGCTACGTCACCCAAGCCCCCTCCGTCTACGACGACCTCACCGTCCGCCAGAACCTCGCCTACTTCGCCGCCGTCCTCACCCCCGGCCGCGCCGCCGCCGAACACCGCCACCACGACGTCGACCGGGCCATCGCCGACGTCGACCTCACCGGCCACGCCGACACCCTCGCCGGCAACCTCTCCGGCGGCCAGCGCAGCCGCGTCTCCCTCGCCGTCGCCCTCCTCGGCACCCCCGAACTCCTCGTCCTCGACGAACCGACCGTCGGCCTCGACCCCGTCCTGCGCCGCGACCTGTGGCAGCTCTTCCACGACATCGCCGCCTCCCGCGGCGCCACCCTCCTCGTCTCCTCCCACGTCATGGACGAGGCCGAGCGCTGCCACCGCCTCCTGCTCATGCGCGAGGGCCGGGTCCTCGCCGACGACACCCCCGACGCCCTGCGCACCCGCACCGGCGCCGACACCGTCGAAGCGGCCTTCCTCCACCTGGTCGACGAGGCCGCGGACCGCACGAAGGAGACCACCCGATGAGCACCACCACCGCCCCGGCGCCACCACCGGCACCCACCCGCGCCCTGAAAGCCTCCCGCACCACCGCCACCGCCGCCCGCGTCCTGCGCCAGCTCGCCCACGACCCGCGCACGATCGCGCTGATGATCCTCATCCCCTGCGTGATGCTGCTCCTGCTGCGCTACGTCTTCGACGGCAGCCCGCGCACCTTCGACACCATCGGCGCCTCGCTCCTCGGCATCTTCCCCCTGGTCACCATGTTCCTGGTGACCTCCATCGCCACCCTGCGCGAACGCACCTCGGGCACCCTCGAACGCCTCCTCGCCCTGCCCCTCGGCAAAGGCGACCTCATCGCCGGCTACGCCCTCGCCTTCGGCACCCTGGCGATCATCCAGTCCGCCCTCGCCACCGCCCTCGCCCTGTGGGCCCTAGGCCTCGACGTCACCGGCTCCCCGTGGCTGCTGCTGCTCGTCGCCCTCCTCGACGCGCTGCTCGGCACCGCCCTCGGCCTGTTCGTCTCCGCCTTCGCGGCCTCCGAGTTCCAGGCCGTCCAGTTCATGCCCGCCGTGATCTTCCCCCAGCTCCTCCTCTGCGGCCTCTTCACCCCGAGGGACGCCATGCACCCCGTCCTCGAAGCCATCTCCGGCGTACTGCCCATGTCCTACGCCGTCGACGGCATGAACCAGGTCCTGCGGCACACCGACATGACCGCCGACTTCGTCCGCGACATCCTGATCGTCGCCGGCTCCGCCCTCCTCGTCCTCACCCTCGGCGCCGCGACACTGCGCCGCCGCACCCCCTGAACGGCACGTCCGCCCACCGGACACCCGCCCCGTCCCGCACCCCCGAGTGCGAGGATGGCCCCGGACGACGCACACCCCGGAGGGCACCCCAGCCATGACCCAGAAAGTCGCAGTCCTCGGCACCGGAAAGATCGGCGAAGCCCTGCTCAGCGGAATGATCCGCGCCGGCTGGACCCCCGCCGACCTCCTGGTCACCGCCCGCCGCCCCGAGCGAGCCGAAGAACTCCGCACCCGCTACGGAGTCACCCCGGTCACCAACGCGGAAGCCGCCAAGACCGCCGACACCCTGATCCTCACGGTCAAACCGCAGGACATGGGCACCCTCCTCGACGAACTCGCCCCCCACGTCCCCGCCGACCGCCTGGTCATCAGCGGCGCCGCCGGCATCCCCACGGCCTACTTCGAGGAACGCCTCGCCCCCGGCACCCCGGTCGTCCGCGTCATGACGAACACCCCCGCCCTCGTCGACGAGGCCATGTCCGTCATCTCCGCCGGCAGCCACGCCACCGCCGACCACCTCGCCCACACCGAGGAGATCTTCGGCGCCGTCGGCAAGACGCTCCGCGTCCCCGAGTCCCAGCAGGACGCCTGCACCGCCCTCTCCGGCTCCGGCCCGGCCTACTTCTTCTACCTGGTCGAAGCCATGACCGACGCCGGCATCCTCCTCGGCCTGCCCCGCGACAAGGCCCACGACCTGATCGTCCAGTCCGCGATCGGCGCCGCCACCATGCTCCGCGACAGCGGCGAACACCCCGTCAAACTCCGCGAGAACGTCACCTCCCCGGCCGGCACCACCATCAACGCCATCCGCGAGCTGGAGAACCACGGCGTCCGCGCCGCCCTCATCGCCGCCCTCGAAGCCGCCCGCGACCGCAGCCGCGAACTCGCCTCCGGCAACAACAGCTGACCCACCCGATGACCGCCCCGCCCTGGGGCGGTCACGTCGCCGCGGCCACCACCTCCCGCGTCAGCACCACCCGCGCGAACCCGTCCCCGTGCAGCGACACCGCCGACGCCTGCCCCAGCTCGTCCGCGCTCTTGCGCCACCCGAACGGCCCGGCCAGATCGAAGGTGTGCGTCGCGTCGTACGCCACCACCACGTCGTAGCCCAGGTTCCCGCCCATCCGCGCCGTCGTCTCGACGCACAGGTTCGTCTGGATCCCGGTCACCACGAGCTGCCCGACCCCTGCCGCCTTCAGCCAGGCGTCCAGATCCGGCGTCCCGTAGAAGGCCGAGTTCACGGTCTTCGACACCAACAGCTCACTCCCGGCCCCCTTCCCACGCCGCTCCGCCACGTACTCCTTGAAGTCGTTGCCCTCCTGCCCCGGCCGCAGCGGCGACCGCGGATTCACCGAGTCATGCCGTACGAAGACGACCGGCCGCCCCGTCACCTGCCAGGCGTCGATGAGCGAGGCGATGTTCTCGTCGGCCGCCGGATTGTTCCGCGGCCCCCAGAACCCGGACTCCTCGAAGCCCTTCTGCACATCCACGACCAGCAGCGCTGCGTTCTTCGCGATCTCCATGCCCAGAAGCATGGCGCTCGCCCACCACCCGCCCCAGAGGCACGGAAGTCATCGATCGATGGTTTACTGCCACCCATGTACCGCGTGGCCATGGTCGCCTTCCCCGGCATCCGCGCCTTCGACGTCTCCGTCATCACCGAGGTCTGGGGCACCGACCGCACCGACCGCGGCGTCCCGGCCTTCGACCTGCGCCGCGTCGCCACGGACACCACCACCCCCGTCCCCCTGCGCGGCGGTCTCTCCCTCCTCCCCGACCGCACTCTCACCTGGCTGTCCCGGGCCGACCTCATCCTGATCCCGGGCCTCGACGACCACATCACCCCCGCACCCACCCCCGTCCTCGACGCCCTGCGCCGCGCCCACGCCCGCGGCACCACCCTCGCCGCCCTCTGCGGCGGCGCCTTCACCCTCGCCCAGGCCGGCCTCCTCGACGGCCGCCGCGCCATCACCCACTGGGCACTCGTCGACATCCTCCGCACCCGGCACCCACGCGTCACGGTCGTCCCCGACGCCCTGTTCATCGAGGACGACAACATCTGGACCGCGGCCGGCACCGCCGCCGGCATCGACCTCTGCCTCCACCTCGTACGCCGCGCCCACGGCGCCGAGGCCGCCGCCACCATCGCCCGCTCCATGGTCACGGCCCCCTTCCGCACCGGCACCCAGGCCCAGTTCATCGAACAGCCCACCCTCCGCACGGACCGCGACGCCGACACCCTCGCCGCCGTACGCGAACACGCCCTGCGCCATCTGCACGAACCGCTCACGGTCGCCGACCTCGCCGCCCGTGCGGGCATGTCACCGCGCACCTTCGCCCGCCGCTTCACCGCCGAGACCGGCACCACCCCCCTGCGCTGGCTCCTCGACCAGCGCATCGCCGCAGCCCAGAAACTCCTCGAACGCACCGACCTCCCCATGCCCGAGGTCGCCCGCCGCGCAGGCTTCGGCAGCGAGGTCACGATGCGCCAGCACTTCGCCTCGCGCCTCGCCACCAGCCCACGCGCCTACCGCGCCGCGTTCAGCACGGCTCCCGCCGCGGCCCCCGTATCAGCGGGGGCAGGCAGCAACCCGATCGCGCGATAAGCGGCATCCACGGTCGGCCGGGCCATCCCCCGAGCCTTCTGCGCACCATCCCTCAGCACCCCCTCCACATAGCCGGGATCCGCACACAACTCCTTGTGCCTCGCCTGTACGGGCCTCAGGAGCTCGACCACGGCCTCAGCGGTGTCCTTCTTCAAGGCGCCGTACGACTCATATACACCGCTCAGCGCCTCCGGGTTCCCACCCGTGCAAGCGGCCAGGATCTCCAGCAGATTCGCGACACCGGGCCGCGCCTCCCGGTCGTACACGACGTCCCGCCCGCTGTCCGTCACGGCCCGCATCACCTTCCTGCGCACCACGTCCGGCTCGTCGAGCAGATACACGATCCCCGGCCCGACGTCATCGCTCTTGCCCATCTTCGACGTCGGCTCCTGCAGGTTCATCACCCGCGCCGCCACCCCCGCAGCCGTGGCCCGAGGCACCACGAACGTGTGCCCGTACCGCTGGTTGAACCGCACCGCCAGATCCCGGGCCAGCTCCACATGCTGCGTCTGATCGTCCCCGACCGGCACCTCGTCGGTCCCGTACGCCAGGATGTCCGCCGCCATGAGCACCGGATACGTCAGCAGCGACAGCCGCACACTCCCGCCGCGTGCCCGCTCCCGCACGGCCTTCTCCTTGTACTGGATCATCCGCCGCATCTCGCCGTCGGTCGCCACGCACTCCAGCAGATACGACAGCCGCGCGTGCTCGTCCACATGACTCTGGACGAAAACGGTGCACTTCTCGGGATCGAGCCCCGACGCGAGCAACAGCGTCGCCGCCTGCCGGCTGAGCCGCCGCACGCGCGCCGGGTCGTGGTCCACGGTCAGTGCGTGCAGATCGACGACACAGAACAAGGCGTCCGCCTGGTGCTGGTCCACCGCGGCCCACCGCCGCATGGCCCCCAGGTAGTTCCCCAGCGTCAGATGCCCGGTCGGCTTGACCCCGCTGAAGACCCGCTTCATCTCTCCACCTCCTGGTAGGGCCGCCGCCGTCACCGACGACCGACCCTCCCGGAGGGAGATACGACTACGGCCGCCGAGGCGGCGGCCGTCGAGTGCATACGTGAGGACGGCCGCCGTCAGGCGGCCCACCACTGCTGGGTGCACGTACGCGTAGTCACGGCACCCACGATACGCGGCAGGGGCGCCTCCCGCCCCGGAGTTGACACGCCCCACACCCATCCGTAAGGTTCTCCGAGTTGTCCGACGTGAGCGCCGACTCCGGTCGGTCCCCGGACAGCCATTCCGCAAGTACCAAACCACTCTCGACGCGCAGTCGATCTGTCGTCGTGCCATTGGCGTGCGTATTTACGGAATGAGGAATCCGCGTTCGAAAGGACGCAGCCCCCGATTAGCTCGGGAGCGAGGAATCCGCTAAAGTCTCACTCGTCGGAACGGCCCAACGGCCCGGAAGACAAGCCCCTCTGACTGGGAGTCAGGCCCGAAAGGATCTGATAGAGTCGGAACCGCCGGAAAGGGAAACGCGAGAGCGGGAACCTGGAAAGCACCGAGGAAATCGGATCGAGAAAAGATCTGATAGAGTCGGAAACGCAAGACCGAAGGGAAGCGCCCGGAGGAAAGCCCGAGAGGGTGAGTACAAAGGAAGCGTCCGTTCCTTGAGAACTCAACAGCGTGCCAAAAGTCAACGCCAGATATGTTGATACCCCGTCTCCAGCATCAGCTGGGACGAGGTTCCTTTGAAAAAACACAGCGAGGACGCTGTGTGCGAGGGGACTATTCCTCCTCTCGCACCGCTCTCGTGATGTGTCAACCGGATTACCGGTAAACATTCACGGAGAGTTTGATCCTGGCTCAGGACGAACGCTGGCGGCGTGCTTAACACATGCAAGTCGAACGATGAACCACTTCGGTG
>NZ_JBFATR010000003.1:0-315342 GCF_040678395.1 Streptomyces sp. NPDC052687
CCCCGGGGGCCGTGCCGCCGGGCGGCCCACGTGCCGGCCATGGCATCCGCCGCGCCGGGCGGCCGCAGACCGCCGCGTCCCGGTGGCTCGGCCGTGGCCTGGGCGCGTCGGCGGCGGGCCGGCGCGGCGCGGCCAGGCTCTTCGGATGTCCCGCTCGTCAGGCGGCCGGCTCTTGAGCCCCGGCTCGTCGGGCGGCCGGCCTCAGAGCCCTCGCCCCGTCCGGGCCTAGGGCCCCAGGCCCCCGCCCTGTCAGCCTCCGCCGCGTGACGGCGTTCCGCCCTCTCAGCCGTCCCGGCCGGGCAGGGTCCTGCGTCCTGCCGGGCCGTCAGGCAGGGGTGTCAGTTCTGCTCGTTCGTCAGGGCCGTCAGCTGGTCCAGGAACCACTGGGCCGGGGGGAGGGCCGTGGCCGCTGCGGCCAGGTGCTTGGTGCGTTCGGCCCGTTCCGCGGGGGGCAGGGTGAGGGCCTGGTGGAGGGCGTCCGCCGTGCCCACGATGTCGTACGGGTTCACCACGAGCGCGTCCTCGCCCAGTTCCTCGAAGGCGCCGGCCTCGCGGGACAGGACCAGGGCGCAGCCCTCGTCGGAGACGACCGGGACCTCCTTGGCGACCAGGTTCATGCCGTCGCGGATGGGGTTGACCAGGGCGACGTCGGCCAGGCGGTAGGCGGCGAGGGAGCGGGCGAAGTCGTCCTCGACGTGGAGGACGACGGGGGTCCAGCCGGGGGTGCCGTACTCGTCGTTGATCTCCGTCGCCAGGCGCTGGACCTCGGCGGTGTAGTCGCGGTAGACGGCGAGGTCCTGCCGGGAGGGGTAGGCGAAGGCGACGTGGACGACGCGTTCGCGCCACTCGGGGTGGTCGGCGAGGAGCTGACGGTAGGCGAGCAGGCCGCGGACGATGTTCTTGGACAGTTCGGTGCGGTCGACCCGGACGATCGTCTTGCGGCCCTCGCCGATCTCCGCGCGCAGCGCGGTCATCCGTTCCTCGACGTCCGCCTCGTGCGCGCGCCGGCGCAGGAAGTCGGCGTCCGCGCCGAGCCCGTGGACCCCGATCCGGGTGGAGCCGAGCCCGCCCGCGAACGCCTCGCAGCACGCGGTGAACGCGTCGGCCCAGCGCCGGGTGAGGAACCCGAGCCGGTCCGCGCCGAGCATCCCGCCCAGCACGGCGCGGGCGATGTCGTCCGGGAGCATCCGGAAGTACTCCGGGGGCGCCCAGGGGGTGTGCGAGAAGTGGCCGATGCGCAGGTCGGGCCGCAGCTCGCGGAGCATCCCGGGGACCAGCACCAGGTGGTAGTCCTGCACCAGCACCGCCGCGCCTCCGGCCGCCTCGGCCGCCAGCGCCTCGGCGAAGGCCCGGTTGTACGTCTCGAAGGACGCCCACTGGCGGCGGAACTCCGCGTCGAAGACCGGCTCCAGCGGCGTCTGGTACAGCATGTGGTGGACGAACCACAGCACCGAGTTCGCGATCCCGTTGTACGCGTCCGCGTGCACGTCGGCCGGGATGTCCAGCATCCGCACGCCGTCCTCGCCGATCCCGCGGCGCACCGCCTCACGGTCGCCGTCACCGAGCGCGGAGCACACCCACAGCGCGCCCGCGTCGGGCCCGATCGCCGACAGACCCGACACCAGCCCGCCGCCGCCCCGCTTGGCGTGCAGCGAGCCGTCGTCGCCGATCCGGTAGGAGACCGGGCCCCGGTTGGAGGCCACCAGTACCTGTGCAGCACCTGACGTCGAAGCCATGGTCCTCAACCTAGCCCGACCCCCAACCGCTCAAACGTACGGTTCGGCCGTATACAGGCGGTCCGACCGGGTCACGCCACCCGGCGGGCCGCGTACTCCGCGATCTCCACCATCGGCGGGCGCTCCACCGTGTCCACGCAGTACGTCCGCGGCTCGAAGCCGTCCCCGACCCGTTCGAACTGGGTCAGCGACGGCCGCACGAGATGCGCGCGCGCCAGCCGCAGCTGGGCCGTGCGGTAGATCGCCGCGGCCATCCGCCCGAGCGCCTGCCCGTCCTGGTGCCGGTGCTTGCGCACCCCGACGTCGACCTGCGCGAGCGCGTCCAGGCCGACCAGGTGCAGCGCGTCGACCAGCATCCCCAGCTCCACGCCGTACCCGACGGGGAACGGCAGCTGTTCCAGCAGCGAGCGGCGGGCCGCGTACTCGCCGCCGAGCGGCTGCACGAAGCCGGCCAGCTGCGGCCAGTGCATGTTCAGCAGCGGGCGGGCCATCAGCTCGGTGACCCGGCCGCCCTGCCCGGCCGCGTTGCCCAGCGGGCGGTCGTACATCGCCTTGACCAGGTGCACGTCCGGGTCGGTCAGCAGCGGGCCGACGATGCCGGTGACGAAGTCGGAGGAGAAGTCCCGCAGATCGGCGTCGACGAAGCAGACGAGGTCACCGCGCGTCACGAGCAGGGACCGCCACAGCACCTCACCCTTTCCGGGGACGGCCGGAAGCCGCGGCAGTATCTCGTCGCGGTGAACGACCCGGGCGCCCGCGGCGGCGGCCACCTCGGAGGTGCGGTCGGTGGAGCCCGAGTCCACGACGACGATCTCGTCGACCAGCGGCACCTGCCGCACCAGGTCGCGGCGGATGACGGTGACGATGTCGCCGACCGTCTCCTCCTCGTTGAGCGCGGGCAGCACGACGCTCACCGTCTGGCCCGTGGCGCGTTTGGCGGCCAGGATCTTCACCAGCGGGCGATCGGCCACGGACCAGGAGCGGGTGTTCAGCCAGCGCTCGACTTCTTCCAGCACGGTCTGCGGCTCCTCACTGTCGGGATTCCTCTGTGATCCATCTCGCGGTTCGGACGACTATCTCAACTGTCCTGGCCTTCGGTTACAGTCATGGGCAACGCGGATGACCATCGCATGTCCGGGGTCGCCGCCGCTGACAACCACATACAGCTCATCCAGAGGGGCAGAGGGACACGGCCCGATGAAGCCCCGGCAACCCTCCAGCCGGTCTCGTAGATCGTTGTTGATCATTTTCGCGAGGCTCCCCGGCTAGGGAAGGTGCCAAATCCGTCTCACGGCGAAGTGCGTCGTGAGGAAGATGAGGAGAAAGGGCCTCGCCTCACATGGCTGTGCAGACTGTTGCAAGCACCACCGATTCCGCTGCCGCCGCTTCGGCGGACACTTCCACCGTAGACCTCGGCCCCGCCGCCGCGCTCTCCTGTCGTGAGTGCGGGCACCGCGTCCCGCTCGGCCCGGTCTTCGCCTGCGAGGAGTGTTTCGGCCCGCTGGAGATCGCCTACGACTTCTCCGCGTACGACGCCGAGGAGCTGCGCCGGCGCATCGAGGCGGGCCCCGCGAACATCTGGCGGTACGCGCCGCTGCTCCCCGTCCCGGCCGACGTGGCGGACAAGCCGAACCTGAACCCGGGCTGGACCAAGCTCGTCCAGGCCGACAACCTGGCCCGCGCGCTGGGTGTCGAGGCCGGGAAGCTCTTCGTCAAGGACGACTCCGGCAACCCGACCCACTCCTTCAAGGACCGCGTGGTCGCGCAGGCCCTGGAGGCGGCGCGCGCCTTCGGCTTCACCACCCTGTCCTGCTCCTCCACGGGCAACCTGGCCGGCGCCGTGGGCGCCGCGGCGGCCCGCGCCGGCTTCCGCTCGTGCGTGTTCATCCCGCACGACCTGGAGCAGGGCAAGGTCGTCATGGCCGCGGTCTACGGCGGCGAACTGGTCGGCATCGAGGGCAACTACGACGATGTGAACCGCTTCTGCTCCGAGCTGATCGGCGACCCGGCGGGCGAGGGCTGGGGCTTCGTCAACGTCAACCTGCGGCCGTACTACGCGGAAGGGTCCAAGACCCTGGCGTACGAGATCTGCGAGCAGCTGGGCTGGCGGCTGCCGGACCAGATCGTGGTGCCGATCGCCTCCGGCTCCCAGCTCACCAAGATCGACAAGGGTCTTCAGGAGCTGATCAAACTCGGACTGGTCGAGGACAGGCCGTACAAGATCTTCGGCGCGCAGGCCGAGGGCTGCTCGCCGGTGTCGGCGGCGTACAAGGCGGGGCACGACGTGGTCCGGCCGCAGAAGCCGGACACCATCGCCAAGTCGCTGGCCATCGGCAACCCGGCGGACGGGCCGTACGTCCTGGACATCGCCCGGCGCACGGGCGGCGCGGTGGAGGACGTCACCGACGAGCAGATCGTCGACGCGATCAAGGTGCTGGCCCGCACGGAGGGCATCTTCGCGGAGACGGCGGGCGGCGTGACGGTCGGCGTGACCCGCAAGCTGATCGAGAGCGGCGTCCTCGACCCCACGAAGACCACCGTCGTGCTGAACACCGGCGACGGCCTGAAGACCCTCGACGCGGTGGCCGGCACGGGACTCACCGCGACGATCCGTCCGAACCTGGAATCCTTCCGAGAGGCTGGCCTCGCATGAGCGTGACCGTTCGCATCCCCACCATCCTGCGCACCTACACCGGCGGGCAGGCCGAGGTCACCGCCGAAGGGGCGACCCTCGCCGAGGTCATCGCCGACCTGGAGAAGAACCACACCGGCATCGCCGCCCGCGTGCTGGACGACCAGGGCAAGCTGCGCCGGTTCGTCAACGTGTACGTCAACGACGACGACGTCCGGTTCGAGCAGGGCCTGCAGACGGCCACGCCCGACGGCGCGGGCGTTTCGATCATTCCGGCGGTCGCGGGCGGCTGCTGAGTTCGCCGCTGTCACACACTGTTCATCGAATTGCCCCCACCGTGAGAGATGCGGAGGGGGCAATTCCATGTGGTTGAGCGCGGTAGAGTTGGGGAACCCGCTCCGCTTCGCGAGATGGAGCTGCGTCGAGATGCAGCCAAAATCAGCGGGCCTTTTGCGCCTTTCGTTCCTTATGCCGGGCCCGACTTGCCCGGAATTCGGGTGAATTCTCCGTAAATAACCGATCACCGGTGCCCGGATTTCTCGTCCGATTGACCTGTTGCAGACGGCAGTTGGACAGATACATTCAGCCGCGGTCGACGCGTTCCGGCGCACGCCCCCGCTGACTGGGGGGCGAGGTCTGACCCGGATCCGCGAAGTGTGGATCTGTGCAAGGGCCAGTAATAGGGGAGTTAGGCATGGCTCAGGGCACCGTCAAGTGGTTCAACGCGGAGAAGGGGTACGGCTTCATCGCGGTCGACGGTGGTGCGGACGTCTTCGTCCACTACAGCGCGATCCAGATGGACGGGTACCGCACCCTGGAAGAGGGCCAGCGGGTCGAGTTCGAGATCTCGCAGGGTCAGAAGGGCCCGCAGGCCGACATGGTTCGCGTCACCGCCTGAACAGCTGTTGCGAAGGGCTCGCACCGCACGCCGGTGCGAGCCCTTCGGCGTGCGCGGGGAGGCGCGCGGGCGCACGGGCGCGGGACCGCGGTTCCCCTGTTCGCCCACCGCTGACTGCCTCCCACTCCCCGAGAGCCGCTTGCACTCGATGGGGGCGAGTGCTAATCATTGGCGTTAGCACTCTGAAGGTGAGAGTGACAACGTAAGGACCGGGTCGGTGAGGCCGCGGGCCGGGTGGGGCAAGGAACCAACCGGCCGGGGCCGTCCGTCGCGGGCGCGGGCGCGGTCCGAAGTAATCACCCCCAGTCCTGGAGGGACCACTTCACATGGCCAAGATCATCGCGTTCGACGAGGAGGCGCGGCGCGGCCTCGAGCGCGGCATGAACCAGCTCGCGGACGCCGTCAAGGTGACCCTCGGCCCCAAGGGCCGCAACGTCGTCCTCGAGAAGAAGTGGGGCGCCCCCACGATCACCAACGACGGCGTCTCCATCGCCAAGGAGATCGAGCTCGAGGACCCGTACGAGAAGATCGGCGCCGAGCTGGTCAAGGAAGTCGCCAAGAAGACGGACGACGTCGCCGGTGACGGTACGACCACGGCCACGGTCCTCGCCCAGGCGCTGGTCCGCGAGGGTCTGCGCAACGTCGCCGCCGGTGCCAACCCGATGGCCCTGAAGCGCGGCATCGAGAAGGCCGTCGAGGCCGTCTCCGGCGCGCTGCTCGACCAGGCCAAGGAGGTCGAGACCAAGGAGCAGATCGCCTCCACGGCCTCCATCTCCGCCGCCGACACCCAGATCGGCGAGCTGATCGCCGAGGCCATGGACAAGGTCGGCAAGGAAGGCGTCATCACCGTCGAGGAGTCCCAGACCTTCGGTCTGGAGCTGGAGCTCACCGAGGGCATGCGCTTCGACAAGGGCTACATCTCGGCGTACTTCGCCACCGACATGGAGCGCATGGAGGCGGTCCTCGAGGACCCGTACATCCTCATCGCCAACTCCAAGATCTCCAACGTCAAGGACCTGCTCCCGCTCCTGGAGAAGGTCATGCAGTCGGGCAAGCCGCTGCTGATCATCGCCGAGGACGTCGAGGGCGAGGCCCTGTCGACCCTGGTCGTCAACAAGATCCGCGGCACCTTCAAGTCCGTCGCCGTCAAGGCCCCGGGCTTCGGCGACCGCCGCAAGGCCATGCTCGGCGACATCGCCATCCTCACGGGCGGCGAGGTCATCTCCGAGGAGGTCGGCCTCAAGCTGGAGAACGCGACCCTGGACCTCCTGGGCCGCGCCCGCAAGGTCGTCATCACCAAGGACGAGACCACCATCGTCGACGGCGCCGGCTCCGCCGACCAGGTCGCGGGCCGCGTGAACCAGATCCGCGCCGAGATCGAGAACAGCGACTCGGACTACGACCGCGAGAAGCTCCAGGAGCGTCTGGCGAAGCTGGCCGGCGGCGTGGCCGTCATCAAGGCCGGTGCCGCCACCGAGGTGGAGCTGAAGGAGCGCAAGCACCGCATCGAGGACGCCGTGCGCAACGCGAAGGCGGCCGTCGAGGAGGGCATCGTCGCCGGTGGTGGCGTGGCCCTCATCCAGGCCTCCTCGGTCTTCGAGAAGCTGGACCTGGAGGGTGACGAGGCGACCGGCGCCCAGGCCGTGAAGCTCGCGCTCGAGGCCCCGCTGAAGCAGATCGCCGTCAACGCCGGCCTCGAGGGCGGCGTCGTGGTGGAGAAGGTGCGCAACCTGACCCCGGGTCACGGCCTGAACGCCGCGACCGGCGAGTACGTCGACCTGGTCGCCGAGGGCATCATCGACCCGGCGAAGGTGACCCGTTCCGCGCTGCAGAACGCCGCCTCCATCGCCGCGCTGTTCCTCACCACCGAGGCCGTCATCGCCGACAAGCCGGAGAAGGCCGCTGCCCCGGCCGGCGGCGGCATGCCGGGCGGTGACATGGACTTCTGATCGGTCCCCGATCGATCCGGTCCTTTCCGAGGGCGGTATCCCCAGTTCCCGCTGGGGGTGCCGCCCTCGGGCGTGTCCGGGGTCACACGGCGGGACGGAATCCGGAACCAGGTGAGCCGGTTATGGATGGTTGCACACGCACATACCACTCGGTACCCAAGGAGCCCTCAGGTGACCGTCACCGCCGACACCCCGGCCGCCCGTGCCGCGCAGATCCTCGCCCGCCCCGTCACGATCAACGAGCTGACCGTCCGCAACCGGATCGTCATGGCGCCGATGACCCGCCAGTTCTCGCCGGGCGGCGTCCCCGGCGCGGACGTCGTCTCGTACTACGCCCGCCGGGCCGCCGCGGGCGTCGGACTGATCGTCACCGAGGGCACCTACGTCGGCCACCCCTCGGCCGGGGAGAGCGACCGGGTCCCGCGCTTCCACGGTGAGGAGCAGCTGGCCGGGTGGGCGAAGGTCGCCGAGGAGGTCCACGCGGCGGGCGGGAGGATCGTGCCGCAGCTGTGGCACATCGGCATGGTCCGCAAGGCGGGGCAGCCGCCGTTCCCCGAGGCGCCCGCCGTCGGCCCCTCCGGGCTGCGTCTGGACGGCACCGAGGGCACCGGCGAGGCGATGACCCAGCGGGACATCGACGACGTCATCGGCGCGTTCGCCGAGGCCGCTGCCGCCGCGGAGCGCATCGGCTTCGACGGGGTCGAGCTGCACGGCGCGCACGGCTACCTCATCGACCAGTTCCTGTGGGCGGGCACCAACCGCCGCACCGACGCCTACGGCGGCGACCCGGTGGCCCGCAGCCGGTTCGCGGCCGAGATCGTCGCGGCGGTCCGCGAGACCGTCTCGCCCGGCTTCCCGGTGATCTTCCGCTTCTCCCAGTGGAAGCAGGACGCCTACGACGCGCGGCTCGCCGAGACGCCGGAGGAGCTGGAGGCCATCCTCACGCCGCTCGCCGCGGCCGGCGTCGACGCCTTCCACGCGTCCACGCGCCGCTACTGGCTGCCCGAGTTCGAGGACTCCGACCTCAACCTGGCCGGCTGGACCAAGAAGCTCACCGGCAAGCAGACCATCACCGTCGGCTCGGTCGGCCTCGACGGCGACTTCATCCGCGCCTTCGCCGGCGAGGGGGCGCCCGTCGGCAGCCTCGACAACCTCCTCGACCGCCTGGAGCGCGACGAGTTCGACCTGGTCGCCGTGGGCCGCGCCCTGCTCCAGGACCCGCTGTGGGCGCAGAAGGTCCTGGCGGGCCGCTTCGACGAGCTGGCGCCCTACGACGCGGCGGCGCTGCGCACCCTGAGCTGACGCCTGACGCCTGACGCCTGACGCCTGACGCCTGACGCCTGACGCCCGACGCCCAGGGGCTACAGGTTGCCCATCGGCTCGATGTCGACCCGCACCGGCGTGCCCCACACGCGCAGCACCTCGTAGTCGGTGAACTCGTGCACGAGCCGGTACGCCGGCGCGGGCCGCGACCCGCGCCGCTGGGCGGTCAGGTACAGCTCGGCCTCCCGGCGGTCGCGGCGCGGCGTCCCGCACAGCTGCCACTCCTGCCCGTTCCACGCCTCGGGCAGCCACCGCTGCTGGGGCTGCGGCCGGTCACCGCGCGTCCCGTACCGGGAGGGCGCGGTGGGGGTGGGCGCGGGCGCCGGGCCGGGTCCGTTGAACTCGGCCCGCCGGGCCGCCCGGCGCCGCGTCTCGCACAGCAGGCACAGATCGGGCGCGGCCTCGTCGACGGGCCCCTGCGGGTGCTCCGGGCAGCGGGTGGTCGGCGCGGCCGAGGTGACGCTCTCCTCCAGCAGGTCCAGGGCGCGCCGCAGGTCGGCCTTGACCTCGTGCAGCTTGGCGTCCGGGGTGTCGGCGGTCAGCGCCTCCCCGTGCTCCCCGAGGAGACGCAGGGCACGGCCTAGGGCGGTGAGCTGGGCGTGGTTCATGGGGCGGGCTCCGGTCCTGTCCTGGGGTCGGTGACACGCAGCCGCCGGAACTCGGCCATGGCATGGTGTTCCCATACCACCGCGTACCTCACGAAGCGGCCTCCCGCCGGTCCTCTTTCTCCAGCTGGGCCATGAACTCGTCGTGGGACATCGACGGGCCGCCCGGGCTCGCCTCTCGGGCCCGCGCTTCAGCGATGTCGGCCTCGTCCCGGAGCCGCTGAAGCTCCTCCAGCTCGCTTATCGGGATGAGCGCGGCGGCGGGCTTGCCGTACTCCGTGATCACGATGTGCTCCTGGCCGTGCCGGACCCTGCCGACCAGTTGACCGAGCTGGTTGCGGGCTTCCACGAGCGGATACGCGTCCATGCGAAAACTGTACACACCTGCGTGTCTGTACTGCTCATGTGAGGACCCTCTCTCGGCGTTGTGCCATCGCGGCGCGGATCTCCGCAGCGTGGGCGTGGACGGTGTCGGCGGGTACCGGCGCACTGGAGCGGGCGGGGGCGCGCTCGCCCCGGCACGCGCCGCACCGGCCTCCCGGCAGGGCTTCCGGCCGGCCCGGCAGGCCGCAGCCCGCGCACTCCAGGACCCGCCGGGGCGGACGCGGCGGGGGCGGCGGCGGCAGCTTCCCCGTGAGCCGGGTGCGCAGCAGCGCGGCCGGGTGGTGCACCGGGCTCGGCAGGCCGCTCGTCAGGGCGTGCCGTACGGCCTCCTCGTCGGCGCCCCGCGCGAACCACTCCGCCACCAGCGGCGCGAGCCGCGCGCACTCGGCCTCGGAGAGGGAGAGGGCGGGGGCGGCGCGGCCCAGGGCCGCGAGGAAGATGTGGGCGCGGGAGCGGGTGGGCCGCGCTCTCGGTCCGGGGTCCGGATCCGGATCCGGTGCGTCCCCTCGCGTGAACGCCGTCCACCAGGCGTCGTCGCGGGCGGTACGGGAGAACCACGATCGGGTGATCCAGCGGGAGCTGCCGTCGTCGGCGGTCACCGCCTCGCGCCCCCTGCGCAAGTGGCCCGCCTGCTGCAGCCGGTTGAGCGCCGTCCGCAGCGCGCACTGCCCGTACGGCAGGTGCTTGGCCAGCGTTTTCACGGAGATGTCGGCGCCGTCGGGCAGCCGGTCGATGTACGCGGCGATGGCCGCCTCGCGCGGCGGCAGGTGCGCGAAGTCGTCGTTCGTGCGCGGGGATTGGCCGGGCGCCGAGCGCTTTCCGTATCCGGGGTTGGACAGGGGGTGCGAGGGCGTGGGGGCGGCACTAAAGTGGGCGTCAGCCATGGGATCGGTCGCTTCGATCTCGTTGGTTAAGCCCCCGCAGGTGTTGGCGCACCGGGCGGGGGCTGTTGCTTGTCTCGGGGAACGCTAGACCCTCGTCACGGTGCGTGGCAAGCCGGATGCGGCACGTCAACTCGCTGGGTGGGAGGGTGGGTTGAGACCCACCACCCATTCCTTGAAAAGAGGGCTCGGGGCTCGGTACTTGAGCTTCGGGGCCCTGTCAGTCCCGCTTCAGCCCGCTGACGAACGCCGTCCACGCCGAGGCTCGGAACACGAGCTTCGGGCCGGTGGGCATCTTGGAGTCGCGGACGGGGATGACGGTGGGGAAGTCGTGGGTGACTTCCAGGCAGTTGTCACCGCCGCCCCCGCTGTAGCTCGACTTGTGCCAAGTCGCCGCGCTCAGGTCGTAGTCAGAGATGTTCCTCATGGGGGTAATCCTGCGCCAACGCTTCCACCAGGGCCAGAGACTTCTCCGGCGACAGCGCCGAGGCGGCCAGGAGATCGAAGGTGAACTTGAGCTGGGCGACCGTGGCGGGGTCGTCCTCCAGTCGTCCGGTGCGCACGCCCTCGTAGTAGACCAGCGGAGGGGCGTCCTCGAACTCCATCAGCTTCAGCGCACCCTGCATCCCCGAGTGCGCGCCCGCGCTGAACGGCATCACCTGCACGATGACGCGGTTGCGGCGGGCCAGGCCGGCGATGTGGTGCAGCGCCTCCGCCATCACTTCCCGCCCACCGGTCTGGCGGCGCAACGCGGCCTCGTCCAGCACCATCCACAACAGCGGTTTTGTTGGATGATCGAGCAGCCGGATCCGCTCCATCCGGCCTTCCACCCACTCGTCGATGGTCGCTTCCGGCACCGTCGGGTCGTACGCGCGGTTCACAGCCCGTGCGTACGCGGGCGTCTGCAGCAGTCCCGGGATCAGGAGCGGTGCGTACTCCCTGATCGCGATGGCTTGAGCCTCGGCCTCCGCCGCTTCCGCGAAGTGCTCGACGTACTTCGACTTGGCCACCGCCCGGCAGTTGCGCTGGAAAAAGCCCTGGGCCCCCAGCACCTCATCCAACAGCCGCGCGTGTTCAGGCTGCATCCGTCGCGTCCCCGCCTCCAGTTGCCCGATGAACGATCCGCTCACGAACAGCCGCTGGCCCAGTTCCTCCTGGCTGAGGCCCGCCTTCTCGCGGGCGTGGCGCAGTTCCGCGCCCAGGAGGGCGCGGGGGGACGACGACGGGTCGAGGTCCTTCGGTCCCGGCATGGCACCTCCCTGTCGTACACCTCGGATTGTTGGGGCGCCCTGTCTGGCCAGGTTAAAGGCGGGGAAGACACGCTGGGTGGTGAATCGGAAACTCAGCGTGGAGGTACGGAGCGTGCGGACGACGGAGGACATCGTGGAGGCGCTGCGGGCGGCACTCAAGGGAGTGGGGGTCGTGCTGCCGTCGCTGCGCGTCGATCCGGTGACGGGGGCGAGTGACGAACCGTTCGCCCTGGTCGACCTGGGGCGCTGCAACGTGCGCACGGCCGAGCATCTGACGGACATCCTGCGGATGGTGCCGTCGAACGACGCGCTGCTGGCCCGGGTGCGGACGATGAACCGGGAGCGCGAGCGGCTCCGGTAGGGCCCTACGCCCGTGCCGCCGCCAGCGCTGCCCGCAGGTGGCCCCGGTGTTCGGTGAGGAGGCGGGCCGCCGTGGGGCCGTCGACGCCCGCGAGGAGGGTCAGGATCGCGTCCTTCACCTCGCCGTTCGCCTCGGTCAGCGCGCGGTCGATCTCCGTGTCGTCCGCCCCGGTGGCGAGGGCGACGATGCGGCGGGAGCGGGCGCGCAGCTTGTCGTTGGAGGCGCGGACGTCGACCATGAGGTTCCCGTAGGTCTTGCCCAGGCGGATCATGGTGATGGTCGAGATCATGTTGAGGACGAGCTTCTGGGCCGTGCCCGCCTTCAGCCGGGTCGAGCCGGTGATCAGCTCGGGGCCGGTGACGATCTCGATGCCGTGGTCCGCGGCGGCGGCCAGCGCGCTGTCCGGGTTGCAGGCGAGGCCGATCGTCAACGCGCCGAGCTTGCGGGCGTGTTCGACGGCGCCGAGGGCGTACGGGGTGCGGCCGGAGGCGGAGACGCCGACGACCGTGTCGTCCGGCCCGAGGTCCAGCGCGTCGAGGTCCGCGCGGGCCAGGTCCGCCGAGTCCTCCGCGCCCTCGACCGAGGTCACCATGGCCTGCGGGCCGCCCGCGATCAGGCCGACGACCTGAGCGGGGTCGGTGTTGAAGGTGGGCGGGCACTCGGAGGCGTCCAGCACGCCGAGCCGCCCGGCGGTCCCGGCACCGGCGTAGACGAGCCGGCCGCCGCGGGCCATGCGGTCGGCGACGGCGTCCACGGCGGCGGCGATCCGCGGCAGCTCCCGCGCGACCGCGCCCGGCACCCCGGCGTCCTCCCCGTTCATCAGGGTCGCGATCTCCAGCGTGGAGAGCCGGTCGATCTCGGCGAGGTCGGGCCGGAAGGCCTCGGTGGTCAGCTGCTCCAGCTGGGTTTGCAGGTCACGGGCGTCGGATGCGGAGGTCATCGGGTGCGGCTCTTTCCACGACGGTCAGGTGGGTGCGTGACGGTCGGCGCGGGTCATCTGCGGTGCCGGTGCGCCAGCGCCTCGTAGGACGCCGACAGGGCCGGGGCCGCCGTGTCGTACGTCCGCTGGGCCACCCCGACGAACAGGCAGTCCACCACGAGCAGCTGGCTCGTGCGGGACGACATGGCCGCCGGGCGCAGCTCCGTCTCGCGGGCGATGGACGTGGTCAGCACGTGGTCGGCGTACTGCGTCACCGGCGAGTTGGCCCGTCCGGTGATCGCGACGGTGGTCGCGCCGCGCTCGAAGGCGACGCGCAGCGGCTCGATGACGTCGCCCGTCGAGCCGGAGTGGGTGATCGCCAGCGCGACGTCGCCGGAGCGGAGCTGGACCGCGTTGGTGACGGCGAGGTGCGGATCGCTGTGCGCGTGCGCTATCAGCCCTATGCGCAGCAGTTTCTGGGTGAGGTCCTGGGCGACCAGGCCGGACGCGCCGACGCCGTACACGTCGACGCGGCGGGCCGCGGCGAGGGCGCCGACGGCCGCGCCGAGCTGGACGGTGTCCAGGTTGGCGGCCGTGTCGGCGAGGGTCTGCTGCTCGTCGTAGGCGAGCTTCGCCACCACGTCCGCGATCGGGTCGTCCACCGCGATGTCGGTGGTGATGGCGGGCGCGCGGCCGGACTGCTGCTGGGCGGCGAGACCGGCCAGGGCCAGGCGCAGGTCGCGGTAGCCCGGGTAGCCGAGCAGGCGGGCGGTGCGCACGACGGTGGCCTCGCTGGTGCCGGTGAGTGCGGCCAGTCCGGTGACCGTGAGGGCGGCGCAGCGGGCCGGGTCGCTCGCGACGGCCTCGGCGACGCGCTGCATGGAGCGGGTCATGGAAGGGGCGAGGGTGCGCACCTTGGCGGCGAGCGCGCTGGGCGCGGGCGGCGTCGCGCGGGAGCCGCCGCCGAAAGTTTCCTTCACTTCCCTGGTCACCATTGAAAGATATTTTCGGCTCGGACTCCCGGTCAAGAGTGCGCACAATAGGGGCATGAACCCCATCAGCCCCCTGGAGCAGGCACTGCACGCGGCGCGTGCCCTCGTGCTGGCCGACCTCGTCGCGGGCCAGGTCGCCGAGGCGGACGTCGTCTCGCTGGTCGAGGACTCCGTCACGCAGCGGCGCTGGTGGGTGGAGCAGTGGCCGGACGGCGCCACGTTCGTCGCCGGGCTGGTCGCCCAGGACGTGCAGGACGCCCTCCTCGACCGGTACGGCCGCTGGCCGCTGTGCCCGGTCTGCGGCTCCGGCGACCCGCACGCCCTCGACGTCGAGCCGGAGCTGGGCCCCGACCCGCACTGGGTGTGCCACAAGGCGGGCGTGAAGGTCGCCTCCATCGGCTCGCTGGGCACGGCGATGGGCGGGACCACCCCGTCGTGAACGGGACCGGGAAGGCGGCCTTGTGACGGTGTACATCGACCCGCCGGCCTGGCCGGGCCACGGCCGGTTCTGGTCCCACCTGGTCAGCGACGCCTCGTACGACGAACTGCACGCCTTCGCCGCCCGCCTCGGCGTGCCCCGCCGCGCCTTCGACCGCGACCACTACGACATCCCCGCGCACCGCTACGCCGACGCGGTCCGCGCGGGCGCCGTCGAGGTCACCTCGCGCGAGGTGGTGCGGCTGCTGCACGGCGCCGGACTGCGCCGCCGCAAGCGGTCCTCGGGGTCCGCCGGTCAGCCCCGCAACTCGTAGGCGAACAGCTCGTCCTCCGCCGCGACCCGCCGGAACCCGGCCCGCGCCACGACCCGCTGCGACGGGAGGTTCGCCGGCTCCACCGTGGCGAACAGCGACCGCACGTCCGTCCTGGCCAGCGCCCACTCGGACAGCGCGCGCAGCGCCTCGGTGGCGTAGCCCCGGCCGCGCGCGGACGTGGCGAGGTCGTAGCCGATCTCCGTGCGGCCGTCCTCGTCCGGCGGGCCGTGGAAGCCCATCCCGCCGACCGCCCGCGCGTCCTCCTCGCGGACCAGCACGAACAGCCCGAACTCGGGCCGGTGCACCCCGGTCTCGTACGCCTTGAGGGTCATCGCGGCGGCCTCGCGCGTGCCCTCGTACGGCCCGCCCTCCACCCAGTCGAACCCGCCGTTCCCGCCGACGGCGAGATCCGCTGCCGCCGCCGGGGTGACACCCTCCAGGGTGAGGCGCCCGGCGGGGATGACGAGACTGTTGGTCCACATCCACTCCGTGACCGGCTCCCGCCCGTGCAGGCCGCCGCGCCCGGTGGCCCACAGCAGGGTCGGCCAGGGCGCGGGGCCCGGCCGGACCTTCGGGAAGATCCGGGTGAGGGCGAACTCGGCGAGCCGGCCGTCCGGTTCGTACGCCAGCCCGAACCCGGTGGCGATGTCATAGGTGTGGAGCAGCGTCTCGGTCACGCCCATCGCGGCGAAGCCCTCGCCGTTCGCGCTGCCGAACGGGAACGGGTGGAAGGCGCGGGCGCGGGGCGGGGTGGTGCGCACGGCCATCGCGAGCAGGGTGCCGGTGGTCTCCAGGACGTCGAGGAGCCCGGCCGGGTCCGCGCCCTCGTCGACGGCCGGACCCAGTGGCGCGTAACGGTCCGTGTGCCGTCCCCGGCCCGCCAGTTGACCGGCGTACGCGAGCAGCGCGCCCGCCAGGTGCTCCGCCGCGCGGCGGCAGCTCCACTCCAGGGAGCCCGCCCGCGTGCCGTCCCAGTCCCGCCGCGCCGCCGCCCGCAGCACCCGCGCCGCGTCCGCCACCACCCGCTCGACGGCCTCGGCCGCCCGCTCGACGGCCTCGGCCGCCCGCTGTCCGCCCACGTCAGTCATGCCCGGCAGGCTAGGGGAGCGAGCGGCTCACGACGACAGCATTTCCAGCTCGGCGGTGACGTTGTAGCGGGCGGTCGCCTCCCAGTGCTCGGCGCCGTACGGGGTGCGGAACAGCCGGGGCAGGGCCAGCAGATCGCGCAGGATCGCGGCGCGGCCCGCGCGGAAGGCGTCGGAGGGGATGAAGCCGTACTCCTCGCGCACGGCCGCCGTGTAGGCGGCGTACGCGGACGGCGGCGAGGCGAGGACCGCCAGGTCCGCGTCGCACAGCACCTGCCCGTTGCGGTCGCCGTCGGCGGGCGCGTGCCCGGCGGTCAGCCGCACCAGCCGCGCCACCTCGGCGGTCGCCTCCCGCGCCAGCCCCGCCTCGGCCAGCGCCCGCTCGGCGAGCCGCGCCGACCGCTCCTCGTTCTCGGACCGCTCCGGCAGGTACACCGCGTCGTGGAACCAGGCGGCCAGCCGCACCAGGTCCGGATCGTCCGCGTACTCCTCCAGCGTGTCGACGTGGTCGAGGACCGCCGTGAGATGGGCGAGCGTGTGATACCGCCGCTGCGGCTCCCGCCACCGCCCCAGCAGATCGTCGGCGTACGGCGACGGGTCCGGCCCGTCACCGGGGTGACGGGCCCGCTCCAGACAGCGGCTGAACCGGGCGCGCAGTTCCTCGGCATCGACATCGGCCATGAGCACATTCTCTCGCGCGGCGGGGCCCTAGCGTGGCCGTATGACTTCTGTGGACGTGAGGGACGTACGGGACCCGGAACTGCCCGGCCGGCTGCTGACCATCGAGCGGGACGCGCTGGTGCCGCTGCTGCGGAGCCGGGCGGAGAGCGACTTCGCGCTGCCGGTGGCCGCCTGCCCCGGCTGGACGGTGCGGGACGTGCTCGCGCACTGCTCGGCGGCGCTCACGCGGGTGGTGGAGAACCGGTTCGAGAAGGGCGTGTTCTCGCCCGAGTCCAACGACCGGGACATCGCCGAGCGGGCCGACTGGACGAACGCGCGGGTCGTGGACGAGCTGGAGCGCGGGATGACCGAGGCCGGGCCGGTGATCGCCCGGTCCGGCGGGGTGCTGGACATGATCGCGCTGGGGGAGTGGGTGCACGCGGGTGACGTGCGGGAGGTGTTCGGCGAGCCCGGCGCGTACGGCGGGGCGGGGCTGCCGTACGCGCTGGACCTGCTCGCCCGGCTCACCCGCGAGCGGGGCCATGTGCCGCTGCACGCCGACCTCGACGACCGGGACGAGCCGCTGCTGCTCGGCGAGGCGAGCGGCACCCGGCCGCCGGCCCGGTTCATCGGGTCCGCGCCCACCCTGATCCGGCTGTACGCGGGGCGGCCGACGGCGGGCGCGGACTACGAGCTGGCCGGGGTGGGGGCGGCCGGGCTGAACATCTTCGGGTGAGCGGGGGCGGGCGGCAGGCGTAGTCTTTGATTGGACTAGACCTGTAGAGCTGAGGATCCGCAGGTCTGAAGCTCCGTAGACCTGTAGAGCCGTAGACCTGTAGAGCCGTGGTGCGGCGGGCCCGCGCCGACGAATGGGGTGTCATGAGCAAGCGTGCAGTCCTGGAGGTGATCGCCCTCGACGCCGAGGACGCGACCGCCGCCCAGGCCGGAGGCGCGGACCGCCTGGAGCTGGTCACCGACATGGCCGCCGACGGACTGACCCCGTCCACGGCGGCCTTCCGCGCGATCCGCGCCGCCGTCGACATCCCGCTGCGGGTGATGCTGCGGCTCGGCGACGGGTTCGCCGCCGCCGACCTCGACCGGCTCGTCGCCCGCGCCCGCGAACTGCGCGGCGCCGGGGCCGACCAGTTCGTGCTCGGCTTCCTCGACCCGCACGGCGGCCTCGACCTGTACGCCGTCGAGCGGGTCGTCGCCGCCCTGGACGGCTGCTCCTGGACCTTCCACCGGGCCATCGACCACGCCGCCGACCGCGACGCCCTGCGCAAGCAGCTCGACGGCCTGCCCGGCCTCGACACCTACCTCACCGCCGGTTCCGCCACCGACGTGGACGACGGGCTTCCCACCCTGCTCACCGAGGCGGCCCGCGGCGGCGAGCCCGGCTACCAGCAGCGCATCCTGGTCGGCGGCGGGCTGCGGCTCGATCACGTGCCGCGGCTGCTGGCGGCGGGGATCGACGCCTTCCACATCGGCGGGGCGGCGCGGCCGCGGGGCTGGTCCGGGCCGGTCTCGGCGGAGGCGGTCGCCGAGTGGCGGAGGGCTGTGGACGCCGCGGTCTGAGGGGGGGGGCGACCGCGCGTCGCGGGCTGCGGGTGCGTCGTGGGTCGCTCGCGCAGTTCCCCGCGCCCCTGAAGTGAGTGAACTGGACCCACTTCCAGGGGCGCGGGGAACTGCGCGACCAGCCACACACCACCCGCAGACCGACGACGACAATGCCGCCCCGAACCTGCCGGACCCTCAGTCCAACTGGACCGGCAGCGGCGCCCCGTGCGTCACGATCAACCCCGACACCGCACGGGTCAGCGCCACGTACAGCCGCCGCAGCCCCGTCCGCTCGTCCGGCTCCCCGTCCACCACCGCCTGCGGCTCGTCCAGCACCACGTAGTCGTACTCCAGACCCTTCGCGAGCGAGGCGGGGACCAGCGTCAGACGGGTCTCCCGGGTGGTCTCCTCACCGGGGGCGAGATACGGCAGCCCCGCCTCCGTCAGCGCCTCCGCGAGCACCGGCACGCGCGCGTCGGCGGCGATCAGGCCGACCGAGCCCTCGTTGCGCAGCAGCTCCGCGCAGGCGGCGACCACGTCGGCGGCACCGGCGGCCGGGCGCACCTCGAACAGGCCCGGATTCTCCCGGATCGACGCGACCGGGGTGAGGCCCGGCGCGATGTGCGGGAGCAGCCGGGAGGCGTACGTGATGACGTCCGTCGGCACCCGGAAACCGGCCGTCAGCTCCTCGATCACCGCCTCCGGCTTCCCCAGGTGCGCCAGCGCCTCCTCCCAGCTGCGGGTCGCCCACGGCGTGGTGCCCTGCGCCAGGTCGCCGAGGACGGTCGCGCTGCCGGTGGTGCAGCGGCGGCCCACCGCCCGGTACTGCATCGGTGACAGGTCCTGCGCCTCGTCCAGCACCACGTGCCCCAGCGACGGCGTGCGCTCCACCAGATCGGCCGCCTCGTCGATCAGCACCGCGTCGGCGGGCGACCACCTGGCGGACTTCACGCTCCGGGCGGGCCTCGCCCACAGGATCGTCTTCTGCTCGTCCTCGGTGAGGATCCCCGCCGCGTGCTCGGCCAGGAAGTCCGCGTCCGACAGCAGCCGCAGCACCAGCTTCGCCGGGTCCACCGCCGGCCAGACCGCCTTCACCGCCGCCTTCACCGCGCTGTTACGGGCCACCGCGTCCTGCACCCGGTCGTCCGGCGCCTCGCCCGCCCGCTCCATCTGCACCAGCACCGCGTGCGCGATCCGCTGCGGCAGCGCCTCGCGGGCCGCGCCGTAGCGGATGTCGCGGTCCAGCAACTCGCGGACGATGTCCCGCAGTTCGTACGCCGGGACCCGCCAGCGCCGCGAGCCGCGTACGACGACGACCGGCTCGGTGGGCATCGACACATGGGAGTACACGGCCCGGCGCAGCACCTGGGCCATCCGCGCGTCCCCCTTCACCACCGCCGCCCCCGCCTCGTCCGTGCCGCGCACCTCGACGTGCGCCACCAGGTCGTCCACCGTGGCCTGACGCACCGTCAACTCGCCGAGCGCGGGCAGCACCTGCTCGATGTAGTGCAGGAAGGACCGGTTCGGGCCGATCACCAGGGTGCCCGTGCGGGCCAGCCGCTCCCGGTGGGCGTACAGCAGATAGGCGACGCGGTGCAGGCCGACGGCCGTCTTGCCGGTGCCGGGACCGCCCTGCACGCACACCGTGCCGCCCAGCCCCGAGCGGACGATCTCGTCCTGCTCCGGCTGGATGGTGGCCACGATGTCCCGCATCGGGCCGACGCGCGGCTTCTCGATCTCCCGCTGGAGCAGCCGGCTGGCCTTCGCCGCCTCCGCCGGGTCCGACAGCCGCTCGTCCTCGTACGCGGTCAGCTCGCCGCCCGTGTACCCGAACCGGCGGCGCAGCGAGACGTCCATCGGGTCCTTCTTCGACGCCCGGTAGAACGGCTGCGACACCGGCGCGCGCCAGTCGATCACCATCGGATCGCCGTCGGCGTCGTGCACGTGCCGCCGCCCGATGTAGAAGCGTTCCCCCTCGGCGCCCTCCGCCTGCCGGGCGCCGGGCGCGTGCGAATAGTCCAGGCGGCCGAAGAACAGCGGGGTGTCGCTGAGGTCGGCGAGCGCCTTGATCCGCTCATCGATCTGGCGCTCCAGGACCCGGGCGTTCACCCAGTTCGCGCTGACGTCGCGGATGTCCAGCGACTCCACGTCCTCCCGCATGGCGCGCAGCGCGGCACGGGAGGCGGCGAGGTGCGCGCGCTCACGGGAGAGGGGATCGGTGCGGTCGGCGGTGGACAAGGCGGTGCCTCCGAAGGGACCTGCGAGGGGGTGGGCGGGCCTGCGAGATGCCGACCGGTTTCCGTCCGGGCGGCGGCACTCCGTGCGGGGAGGCGGGCAAGAGCGGAGATTTTAGAGGAACGGCGCGAGCGGACGCGAACGGTTTTCGGCGCGCTCCCCGCACACCCCCGGGCGCTCCCGCACGCCCCTGGGCGCCCACCGCTCGCCCCCTCCGCTCGCCCCTCCGCCCGCCCCGCACTTCCCCCTCGGGACGTACGGCCGCCCCCGGCCCCCTAGGGGACACCACCGACCGAAGACCGATGCGGGTCTTATGTCCGGGAATCCACCATGGAGACATGAGTGCAGCAGCCATCACCCCAGCTCCGGCCCGCGCCCGGCCTCCGTCCGGTGCGACCGCCGTCGCGGGCAGCCACCGGCACCGCCTCGGCGACGCGCTCCGTGCCGTGAGGGTCTTCGCGGGCGCCTTCTTCGACGTGGTCGTCCTCGGGGAGTACGGCGAGGAGGCGGGCGTGCGCCGCAGGTGACGGTCTAGGGTCACCGCGTGACCCGCCGTGCACACAGCGCCACCCCCCTGCTCCTTCTCGCGGTCTCCCTCACGGCGTTCGCCGTGCTGTGCGTGGCCCAGCGCGCCCCCATGGCCGACGCGCTGGTCTACCAGGCGGAGGGCGAGGCGGTCCTCGACGGCCGTGACCTGTACGGCTTCACGGTCACCGAGTGGCATCTCCCGGCCACCTACCCGCCCTTCGCCGCCCTTCTCTTCACCCCTGCGGCCTGGCTCTCCACCACCGCCCTCAAAGCGGCCTTCCTCACCGGGAACACCCTCCTGGTGGCCTGCCTGGTGCGTCTGTCGGCCCGGCTCGCGGGGCTGCGCGCCACCGCCCCGGCGCTGTGCGCCGCCACGGCCCTCGCCCTGTGGCTCGAACCGGTCTTCCAGACCCTGCTCTTCGGCCAGATCAACCTCGCTCTGGCCTGCCTGGTCCTGTGGGACCTGACCCGCCCGGCCGGTGCCCGCGCCCGGGGCGTGGCGGTGGGCGTCGCGGCCGGGATCAAGCTGACCCCGGCCGTCTTCATCGCGTACCTGCTGCTGACCGGACGGCGGCGCGAGGCGGCGACGGCCACGGCCGCGTTCACCGGCACCGTCCTCGCCGGCGCGCTGCTGCTGCCCGCCGCCAGCGCCGACTTCTGGCTGCGCCGGCTGTGGGAGACCGGCCGGGTCGGCAAGCCCTGGATCGTCGACAACCAGTCCCTGCAGGGGATGATCGCCCGCGCGCTGGGCGACCCGGCGCCCGGCCCGGCCTGGTGGCTCCCGGCGCTCCTGGCGGCGGCGGGCGGCCTGTGGCTCGCGGCCCGCGCGGCCGGTGACCGCCACGGCATCCCGCTCGCCGCGACGACCGCCCTGCTCGTCTCACCGGTCAGCTGGTCCCACCACTGGGTGTGGTGCGTCCCCCTGATCGCGGTCCTGCTCGCGGACGGCCGCCCCCGCCTCGCCGCGCTCACGGCCGCCGTCTTCACCGCCCGCACCCTGTGGCTCGTCCCCCACGAGGGGCCCCGCGACCTCCACCTCCCGTGGTGGCAGCAGCTCCTGGCGTCGCCGTACCCCCTGCTGGGGCTGGCGGTGCTGGTGGGCTCAGCGGTCCCCGGAGCGGTCCACGGGCAGCAGGATGTCCGCGTCGTCGAAGACGCGCAGCATCACCGGCACCAGGCGGCCCCGCGAGACCACGTACTCCGCGACGATGTGTGAGGTGAGCCGGATCTCCCGGTCCTGCTCGCCCACTCCTGTCGGCCGCGAGACCTCGGTGTACGGCGGGGCCGTCTGTCAGCTCTCCGCCAGCAGCTCGTCCGCGTCCACGATCCGGTACGCGTAGCCCTGCTCGGCGAGGAAGCGCTGGCGGTGGGCGGCGAAGTCCTGGTCGATGGTGTCGCGGGCGACGACCGAGTAGAAGTGCGCCTGGTGGCCGTCGGACTTCGGGCGCAGGACGCGGCCGAGGCGCTGCGCCTCCTCCTGGCGGGAGCCGAAGGTGCCGGAGACCTGGACGGCGACGGTGGCCTCGGGCAGGTCGATGGAGAAGTTCGCCACCTTCGAGACCACCAGGACACTGATCTCGCCCCGGCGGAACGCGTCGAACAGCTTCTCGCGCTGGGCGTTCGACGTCTCGCCCTTGATGACCGGCGCGCCCAGGTGCTCGCCCAGCTCGTCCAGCTGGTCGATGTACTGGCCGATCACCAGGATCTGCTGGCCCGCGAAGCGGCGCACGATGGCCTCGGTGACCTTCCGCTTGGTGTCCGTCGTCGCGCAGAACCGGTACTTCTCCTCCGCCTCGGCCGTCGCGTACGCCAGCCGCTCGGCGTCGGTCAGGTTCACCCGCACCTCGACGCAGTCGGCGGGCGCGATGTACCCCTGCGCCTCGATCTCCTTCCACGGCGCGTCGAACCGCTTCGGCCCGATGAGCGAGAACACGTCCGACTCGCGGCCGTCCTCGCGGACCAGCGTCGCCGTCAGACCGATCCGCCGCCGCGCCTGGAGGTCGGCGGTGAACTTGAACACCGGCGCGGGCAGCAGGTGCACCTCGTCGTAGACGATCAGGCCCCAGTCGCGGGAGTCGAACAGCTCCAGGTGCGGGTAGACGCCCTTCCGCCGGGTCGTCAGCACCTGGTAGGTGGCGATCGTGACCGGGCGGATCTCCTTCTTCGTGCCGCTGTACTCGCCGATCTCGTCCTCGGTCAGCGAGGTCCGCTTCACCAGCTCGTGCTTCCACTGCCGGGCGGAGACGGTGTTCGTGACGAGGATCAGCGTCGTCGACTTGGCCTGCGCCATCGCCCCCGCCCCGACCAGCGTCTTCCCCGCGCCGCAGGGCAGCACGACGACACCCGACCCGCCGTGCCAGAAGTTCTCCACCGCCTGCCGCTGGTACGGCCGCAGCGTCCAGCCGTCCTCCAGCAGCTCGATCGGGTGCGCCTCGCCGTCCACGTACCCGGCGAGGTCCTCGGCGGGCCAGCCCAGCTTCAGCAGCGTCTGCTTGATCTGCCCGCGCTCGGAGGGGTGCACGGCGACCGTGTCCGGGTCGATGCGGGCGCCGACCAGCGGGGCGATCCGCTTGGACTTCAGCACCTCCTCCAGCACCGGCCGGTCGGTGGTGGTCAGCACCAGCCCGTGCGCGGGGTGCTTGACCAGGGACAGCCGGCCGTAGCGGTCCATGGTCTCGGCGATGTCGACGAGCAGCGCGTGCGGCACCGGGTAGCGGCTGTACTCGACCAGCGCGTCCACCACCTGCTCGGCGTCGTGCCCGGCGGCGCGCGCGTTCCACAGCCCCAGCGGCGTCACCCGGTAGGTGTGGATGTGCTCCGGCGCCCGCTCCAGCTCGGCGAACGGCGCGATGGCCCGACGGCAGTCGTCGGCCCGCTCGTGGTCGACCTCCAGGAGCAGGGTCTTGTCGGACTGGACGATCAGCGGTCCGTTCACGTGCGTACATCCTTCCGCGCGGCCAAACGTCCAGTGTGCCTGATCCGGCCGGGTGGGCGACCGGTCCGGCGTGGCCGGTCCTACAGGATGTCTATTCAGCCTCACGGGTGGCGGGGTGCGGCCGTACGGCGGAGGCATGCGAAGAATGACGCAGTGTGCAGCACATGACTCGGACGCCGCCACCGCCCACCGCCACGCTCGGGTACGCCCTGTTCGCCACCCGCTGGCTCCAGGCCCCGCTGTACTTCGGCCTGGTCGCCGTACAGGGCGTGTATGTCTACAAGTTCTTCAACGAGCTGTGGACGTTAATCGTCCGGTGCGTGGCCGGGCGGGCCGACGAGACGTACGTCATGCTCGCCGTGCTGAAGCTCGTCGACGTCGTGATGATCGCCAACCTGCTGATCATGGTGATCGTCGGCGGCTACGAGACCTTCGTCTCCCGGATCGACCTCCAGGGCCACCGGGACCAGCCGGAATGGCTCTCGCACGTCAACCCGAACGTGCTGAAGGTCAAGCTGGCCACCGCCATCGTGGGCATCTCCTCCGTCCACCTGCTCCAGATGTTCGTGGACGTCGACCACACCCCCCACCACTCGCTGCTGTGGGGCACGGTGATCCACATGGCGTTCATCGTGTCCGCCGCGATCCTCGCCTACATGTCGGGGGAGATGGTGGCCCGCGTCGAGCACCACCACGCCAAGGAGCACCGGCCCACGGAGACCGAGCGGGCCGGGGAGTCCGGGCCCGCACCGGCCGGGGACGCCCCGGTGACCGTCCCCGCCCAGGCCGGCCCGCCCGTGTGGGAGGACCACGCCGAGGACCGGATCCGGGCCGCCGGGTTCCCCGCCCGCAAGCAGCTGGAGGACTTCGACACCGACCACCCGCGCGCCTTCGACCGCGACACGGTCGCGCGCCTCGGCAAGCTCGACTTCGTCTCCGCGCGCCGCAACGTGCTCTTCACCGGCGGCCCCGGCACCGGCAAGACCCACCTCGCGATCGGGCTGGGGCTGCGGGCCTGCCAGGCCGGGCACCGGGTGCTGTTCGCGACCGCCGCGGAGTGGGCGGCCCGGCTCGCGGAGGCGGAGGCCGCGGGACGCCTTGCGGAGGAGCTGGCCGGTCTGGACGACGCCGCCCTCCTCATCGTCGACGAGGTCGGCTACGTCCCCTTCGGCCCGGACGCCACGCGCCTGCTGTTCCGGCTGGTCGCCCACCGCTACGAGCGCGGCTCGCTGGTCGTGACCAGCGACCGCCCGCTGGAGCGCTGGCACGAGGTGTTCGACGGCCCGGCCGTCCCGGCGATGGCGGACCGCCTCGCCCACCACGCCGAGACCGTACGGCTCGAAGGGGACAGCTACCGCAAGCGCCGCACCGCTACAGCCTGGGCAGAGTGATCGTGTCGATCAGCGGGCCCTCGATGTTGCCCACCTCGCTGACGATGGGCCCCGCCCCGGCCTCCGGCAGCGGAAGCGGCAGGGGGGCGGCGGTGGTCGCGGTGGTCGGAGCGGTCGCGGTGGTCACGGTGGCCGGGGTGGCGGCGGAGGCCTGCGGCGCCAGGGCGCCGGCCGCCGCGACGGCCGGGACCAGCGCCGCCGCGAGGACGGCGAGCGCGGTGGAGCGGGTGACGCGGGGGCGGAGGGCGGGTCCGGAGCGCATGGGAGGCGTCAGGGCCTTTCGGTGACAGGGCGGACGGGGTCGGCGGGCCGGTCCCGGAAGGTCTGAACGGGACCGGCCCTGTGCCGTGCGACGGCGGTGGATCAGACCTGCGGCGTCTCGATGACCAGTCCGGCGACATCGATGCTGATGGCCGCCGCCTGAGTGGTCAGGGCACCGAACATCAGGGCGGCGGCGGACAGGACGGCTGCCACTCGACGGGCTGCGCGCATGGGGGGTTCCTTTCGGCTGTGCTAGGCCCGAGCCGCGCGTCCGGCGGCTCGGGCGGGACCAGGACACCCGGTGGCTGCCCGGCGGTTCCCCCCGGAATGCGACGGGCCCGGCAAGCTCCCCCAAGGGTGGGAAACTCCCGGCGTGGCGTGCATGAACGCGGACGTACACCCGTACGGGTGAGCTTCGCGCCGGCGCGCGTCAGCTGCCCTCGTCCGCCAGCTCCGCCACGCCCGTGATCCGGTGCAGCGGGAAGGTGCGGACCTCGTCCGAGGTGTGGTCGTACGCCGTCACGAAGCCGCCCTCGACCCGCACCGGGGCGATGACCCGCTGGCTCGCGGCGCCCTCCGCGTTCACGTAGCCGATCCACAGCGACTGCCCGGTGAGCACCGCGGCCTGCATGGTGGCCAGCGTCTCGGCGGAGCCGGTGCGCGGCAGCGCGCCCGGCGCGGCCGGGGCCGGCCCGCCCGGCGCGCCGCCGTCGCCCGGCTTGCGCGGGGCGGTGGCGGCCAGGTCGCCCGCCCGGATCGCCCGGACGGCGGCGGAGAGCAGCGTCGCGTCGGGCACCGGCGGCCCGTCCGGCACCGGCTCGGGGGCGGTGCGCGGCGGGGTGCGGTGGGCGTGCGCGCGGGTGATCAGCACGTCGCCCTCGGCGGACTCGGCGGCCGGGGCGAAGCCCATCGCGCGCAGCCCCTCCAGCAGGCTCGCGGGGTCCGCCTGCGCGGCCAGCACCGTCGGGGCGAGGCGGCGCAGCCGCAGGCCCGCCGCCCGCTTGTCCGCCAGGATCTCGCTGAGCAGGGCGTCGTCGTCGCAGCGGACGTACGCCGAGGCGGCGCCGACCCGCAGATGACCGTGGCGGCGGGCCACGTCGTCGATCAGATAGGCGAGCGGCTGCGGCACCGGCGTACGGGAGTGCTCGGCGAGGAAGGCGTGCAGGTCGGCGGCGGTGCGGCCGGCGTCCAGGGCGCGGCGCACCGAGGCGGGCGTGAACCGGTACACCGTCGCCCCGCCCTTCGACTCCACCTCCGCGAGCACGCCCAGCGTCTCGGCCAGCGGGCGCTGGAGCGGACCCGGCGCCACGGCCGTCAGGTCGGCCTGGAGCAGCACGTGGTCCAGCGGCTCGGGCAGCAGCGGGGCGAGCACCCGGGCGGCGGCCGCGGTGGCCGTGGCCTGCTCGGCGGGGGAGAGCGGCTCGGGGACGGCGGGCACCGCGTGGTGGTGGTGATCGTGGTGATGGTGGTGGTGCACGGGGAGCTTGTCGCCGGGGCCCCGCGGCTCGGCGGCGGGAGCGTGCTCCGGCGTGTGCGCGGGGGCGGGCGCGGGGGCGCTCGCGCCGAGGAGAGCGCGCCCGTGGCGGGACAGCGCGCCGCGCCCCGTCACGCCCAGCAGCTCCGCCTCCGACAGCGTCCACTGCGCGAGCCGGGCCCGCAGGTCGTCCTCGGTGTCCCGGCCCCCGCGCGAGGGCCGCTCCCAGCGCAGCCGGGCCAGCAGCGATGCGGTGCCGGGGGCGGCGCCCTCGGGCAGCCCGGCGAGCAGGGTGAGCACCCGGTGCCGTACCTCCGGCGCGGCCGAGCGGTCGAGGCCGGGGCCGAGCGCGGACAGGCTGCGGTCCTTGGCGTCCCGCCCGCCGATCAGTCCGGGCGTGCGGGTGGCGGTGAGCCAGGCCTCGGCGAGGCGGGACCAGCGTTCGGCGGCGGGCCGCTCCAGCCAGTCGTCGTAGGCGGGGGTGGCCGCGTACCGCTCGTCGGCCTCGCCGTCGGAGGCGATCAGCCCGGCGGCGTAGGCCAGCTCCACCCAGAACGCGGCGACCGGCTCGGAGACGTCCAGGGCGACGGCGGTGCGCTTGAGGTCGCGCACGCTGAGCCCGCCGGCCCGCAGCACCGCGGGGCCGCCCTCGTCCCACTCCTTCAGCAGCTCCTCCACGGTCGCCAGCGCGGTCAGCGCCTGCCCGGCCGCGGTGGCGTCCACCACCTGCGGGCGGTGCGTGGCCGCGGCCTCGACGGCCGGCGGCACCGGCTCGGGCGCGCGGTGCGCGCGCCCGCCCCGCAGATGCAGCGCCACCTCGCGCGGCAGGACGACCGTCCCCGGCGCGGTCGGCAGCAGCAGCCCCCGGTCCAGCAGCCACCGCAGCCGGGGCGCCGGATCCGCGGTCACCTGCCCGTACGGCGGCCCCCACACCAGCCGCTCCAGCACCTGCCGCGACTCCTCGGGCGCCCCGGCGAGCAGCGCCCGCATCCGCCGGCGGTCGCGGAACAGCGCGGTGAGCGAGGCCACCGCGGAGACCGCGTCGTGCGTGGACGGCAGCCCGGCCGCGGCCACGATCTCCTGGATCCGCCCCGGCGACATCCCCGCGGTCGCCTCCCGCACCGTGGGCCCCAGCCCGGTCGGCGAGGGGTGCTGCGGCGACGGCGCCAGCAGCTCCCGGGCGGTGCGCACCAGCCGCAGCCGCTCGTCGTCCCCCCACACCAGCGCCTGCTCCCGCAGCACGCCCAGCGCCCGGGGCAGCGCGGCGGCCACCACCGGATCCCGGTCGTCCCCCGCCATCAGCCCCAGCAGCTCGTCGTACGACGCCGGGTCCCCGGCCACGGCCAGCGCCTGCGCCGTCTGCGACACGAACCGGTCCAGCCGCTCCAGCGCCCGCACCACCGAGGCCCGCGTCCCCGCCCGGGTCGCCAGCTGCGTCAGATCCGTCGGCACCGGCGTGATGAGATCCGGCCGGCTGCGCAGGAGCCGGGCCAGCGAGGCGTCGTCCCGACCGCGGAGCGCCTCCGCGAGGGACCGAGGGGCCACAGGCTTCTCCTCGGTGCTCATCCGGCCAACGGTAGCGGCTGCCGTCCGCCGGCATCAGCCCCGCACGACCCCCGCGAGCCGCCCGCACCGGCCCGGTGAGGGCCCGCACCCCGGCCGCGCCCCCGGCCGCGAGACCCCCGGCTGCTGCGCGCGGCGGTGCCCGGAGGCGGACAAGTCCGGTCCGCGCGAACCCCGCTGACACACCGTCCGCCGCCGCCCCCTGCGCTAACGTCGTCCCCCGGGGACGGTTCCGGCGGAAACACGCACAACACGCAAGGCACAGCGCACAACGGCACAACGGCACACCCGCCCCGGAGGGGACAGCGTGGGCATCGAGAGCGACAAGGTCGTCTACGAGTATCTGAGCCGCGTCGGCGACGTGGCGCAGCAGCGGCAGCTGCCCTCCGCCACCCGCATGCGGCTGGTCAACCAGTTGCGGGACGAGATCGACCGGCGGCGGGCGAAGGTCCCGGTGGACAGCCCCGCCGCCGTCCGCCGGATCATCGCCCGGCTGGGCAGCCCCGACGACGTGGTCACGGCGGCGGGCGACGGCACCGGCACGCGCACCGCCCCGCAGCCGCCGCCCGCCGCCGTCCCCGCCCAGCGGGACGAGACCACGGGCACCGCGCGGCGCCGCCCCGAGAAGCCCGAGAAGCCCGCCAAGCAGCCCCGCGGCCTGCCGAAGAGCCTGCGCCGCGTCGTCCCCCGCCCCCGCCCCGCCGAACCGCGGACCGCGGACGCGGACGTCCCCGCCGCCCCCCACCTGGCGGGCGCCCACGAACTCGGCGACAGCGCGGTCGAGCCGGACTGGTGGCGGGTGGAGGACACCCCGTTCGGCGCCGGGGAGGCGGTGCCCGGGTTCGTCGGCGGCGTGGAGATCCCCGACCTGCTGAAGCCGCCCCCGCGGCGCGATCCGGCGGCGCCCGGGAAGCCCCCCGCGCCGCGGACCGCGCCCGAGGACGCCGAGGGCATCGAGGAGGCGGGCGAGGCGGAGGAGGAGCCGCGGGAGGGCCGCCGCCGCTTCCTCCCGGCCGCCGGCGGCTGGAGCAACCCGCTGCTGCTGTTCGCCGCCGCCCTCCTGGTGGCGGGCGCGGTCCTCGGCAACCTCCTGGTCCTCGCCTTCGGCTGGCTCATCGTCTACGTCTCCCGCCGCCTGACCCAGGCCGAGATCAAGTGGGCGGTCATGGTCCTGCCCGGTCTCGCGGTCGCCGCCGGTTTCACCTGGCTGTGGGGCCGTACGGAGGGCCGCTGGGGGGAGCCGATCCCCGAGGGCGCGATGGGCGCGGCGATCGGCGAGACCTGGCCGTGGGTGGTGCGGGGGGCGGCGCTCGCGTCGGCGGCGTTCCTGGTCTGGCGGTCGCAGAGACAGCGCTGACCGGCGGACCGGGAACGCCGCCGCGAGCGGCGGTGCGCCCTGGTCCCGGCCGGAGCGTCACCGGCCGGTCGGCACAATGGCCCGCATGGCCTCTGCGACCTCCGCCCCGCTGACCGTCGGCTTCGACCTGGACATGACCCTGATCGACTCCCGCCCCGGCATCCGCGCCTGCTACCAGGCGCTCGCCGAGCGCACCGGCACGTTCGTCGACGCCGACCTCGCGGTCACCCGCCTCGGCCCGCCGCTGGCGCACGAGCTGCGGAACTGGTTCCCGGAGGAGGAGGTCCCGGCGATGGCCGACCTGTACCGGTCGATGTATCCGCGGTACGCCATCGCCGCCACCCCCGCGCTCCCCGGCGCCCGCGAGGCCGTCGCCGCCGTCCGGGCGGCGGGCGGGCGCGCGATCGTGGTCACGGCGAAGTACGAGCCGAACGCCGCGCTGCACCTGAGGCACCTGGGCATCGAGCCGGACGCCCTGGTCGGCGACCTGTGGGCGGAGGCGAAGGCGCAGGCCCTGCGCGAGCACGCCGCGGGCGTCTACGTCGGCGACCACCTGGGCGACATCCGCGCCGCCCGCGCCGCCGACGCCCTGGCGGTGACGGTGGCGACCGGCCCGTTCGGCGCGGACGAGCTGCGCGCGGCCGGCAGCGACGTCGTCCTCGCCGACCTGACCGCGTTCCCGCGGTGGCTGGCCGGCTACCTGGCGGAGGCCGGCGGCGCCCCGGACGCCCCGGAGGCGGCGCGCGCCTGACGCCGGCCGGCGGCGATGGACCGCATCACCCCGGCACCGGCGATCAGAAATCCGACGCCCATCAGCATGCTCAATGCGAACATGTACGTCGGAAACGGCGTCGTTCCGAGGAACAGCGGGGCCACGGTGACCAGCGTGGCCACGGCTCCGAGGAAGAACACGACGGCGCCGGCACGGATCAGCCGGTCACCGGGCGCGGCGGAATTCGGTGGGGTTTTGTCACGCACCGGACCAGGGTAGTTCCCAGCCCGAGGGAACAGCCGGGCGACGTCTTGTCAGCGGCCCCGGGACCATTAGCCTTGGTACCGGCGGGTCAGTGACGACCCGCTGTAGTGCTATCAGAAGCCGTTTCCGAAGCAGTTTTCCGACGAGTACGAGGACGAGGACAGACGTGCCTACCGGCAAGGTCAAGTGGTTCAACAGCGAGAAGGGCTTCGGCTTTCTCTCCCGCGACGACGGCGGTGACGTCTTCGTCCATTCCTCGGTTCTCCCCGCCGGAGTGGAGACGCTCAAGCCGGGTCAGCGCGTGGAATTCGGCGTGGTCGCCGGCCAGCGCGGCGACCAGGCCCTGTCGGTGATCCTGCTGGAGCCGACCCCGTCGGTCGCCGCCGCGCAGCGCAAGAAGCCGGACGAGCTGGCCTCGATCGTGCAGGATCTGACGACCCTGCTGGAGAACATCACCCCGATGCTGGAGAAGGGCCGCTACCCGGAGCGGGCCTCCGGCAAGAAGATCGCCGGCCTGCTCCGCGCGGTCGCCGACCAGCTCGACGTGTAGGACACCGTCACGGGAAATCCAGCGCCTCGGGGCCGAGGGGCGGCACCAGTCCCTCGGCCGCCGCGCGGGTGAGCAGCCCGCGGACCGCCGCGTAGCCCTCGTCGCCGAGGCCGGCGGTGAACTCGTTGACGTACAGCCCGATGTGCTGGTCGGCGACGGCCGGGTCCATTTCCTGGGCGTGTTCCATGACGTACGGGCGGGACGCCTCGGGGTCGTCCCACGCGGCCCGTACGGACGTACGGATCGAGTCGGCGAGCCGCCGCAGGGCCGGCGCGCCCAGCGACCGCTTCGCGATGATCGCGCCCAGCGGGATCGGCAGCCCGGTGGTGTCCTCCCAGTGCTCGCCCATGTCGGCGAGCTTGTGCAGCCCGTAGGTGTGGTACGTGAAGCGGGCCTCGTGGATGACGAGTCCGGCGTCCACCCTCCCGTCCCGCACCGCGGGCATGATCTCGTGGAACGGCATCACCACGATCCGCCCGACCCCGCCGGGCACGGTGTCCGCCGCCCACAGCCGGAACAGCAGGTACGCCGTCGACCTCTCACTGGGCACGGCGACCGTACGCCCGGTCAGGTCCGTACCCGGCTCCCGCGTCAGCACCAGCGGCCCGCAGCCCCGCCCCAGCGCCCCGCCGCACGGCAGCAGGGCGTACTCGTCGAGGACGTACGGCAGCACCGCGTACGACACCTTCAGCACGTCGAACTCGCCGCGCTCGGCCATGCCGTTGGTGACGTCGATGTCGGCGAACGTCACGTCCAGACCGGGGGCGCCGGGGACGCGGCCGTGGGCCAGGGCGTCGAAGACGAAGGTGTCGTTCGGGCAGGGGGAGTAAGCGATCCGCAGCTTCATGCCGGTGTCCAACCCTCCAGGACGGGTGCGAGCTTCCCGAAGCCCTCGGTCAGCGCGGTCAGCGCGTCGCCGATCCGCCAGGCGGCGCGGTCGCGCGGGCCCACCGGATTGGAGACGGCCCGCAGTTCCAGCACGGGCACGCCGTGCGCGGCGGCGGCCTCGGCGACCCCGAAGCCCTCCATGGCCTCGGCGAGGGCGCGCGGGTGGCGGGCCCGCAGGGCCGCGGCGCGCGCGGCGGTGCCGGTCACCGTGGAGACGGTGAGGATCGTGCCGGCGCGGGCCCCGGTGGCGGCCGTGACGTCCCGTACCAGGGCGGCGGGGGGACGGTGGGTGACGGTGCCGAAGCCCAGCTCGGTGACCGGCACGAAACCGTCGGCGGTCTCGGCGCCCAGGTCGGCCGCGGTGATCTCGTCGGCGACGACCAGCGAGCCCACCGGCGCCTCGGGCGCGAAGCCGCCGCCGATGCCGGCGCAGACCACCAGGTGGAAGGGGCGGCCGTCCCGGGCGGCCTCGGTGAGGGCGGTCGCCGAGGCGGCGGCGGCGCGGGCGGGACCCACACCGGCGGCGATGACGACAGGCCCGCCGGACTCCTGCCCGCCGGCCTGGGAAAAGGCCCTGGCCACCGCGTCCCGCTCGGCGGGGACCGCGGTGGCCACCAGGACGCGTGCCACCGGGGACGTGGTCAGGCGTCCTTCTTCAGCTTGAAGGACCACAGCCCGGTGGCGTCCCGCTCGCCCTCACGGATGGAGACCAGCGTGGAGTCGCCCTGCGCGCCGTACTGGGCGTTGAAGAACACGCTGCCCGGGATGGTCGTGTACGTCTTCTTGATGGGCTCGTTCAGCAGCGGCTGGCCGTTCATCATGATGATCCAGCCCTTGTCCGCGACGGCCGGGTCGACGCCGAAGCGCACCAGCTCGTCGGGGTCGACGGAGAGGGAGTCGATGTCCTTCTCCTTGAGGCACTTGGCCAGCTCCTGCGCCTTGAGGACCTTGCCCTCCTCGTAGCAGGTCGCCTCGGAGCTGACCGAGTCCGAACCGACCGTGATGGTCGAGACCGGCGTCGGCTTGTCGCAGGCCGACAGGACGAGCAGTCCGGCGGAAACGGCGCCGGCAACGGCGACGGCGCGGCGGCGTCGCCCAGCACTGTGTTGACTAGCGGCTTCGCCGCGGGGCAGCGTGGTCATGGCCGAAGGCTATCGGGCGCACGAGGACGAGCGCCCGGGTGGGGGTGGGCGGCAGGGCGTGGGTTACGCCACTCGCGCGCGCGGCCGGCCGCCGTGCCGGGCCGAGCCGAGCAGCCCGCGCACCGTCGTCAGCCAGCCGGCGGCCAGCACACCGGCGCCCACGGCGAGCCCCAGCGTGCCGTTCAGCGGCATCGCGATGCCGATCGCGCCGCCCAGCACCCACGACATCTGCAGCAGCGTCTCCGAGCGGGCGAACGCCGAGGTGCGCACCTGCTCCGGCACGTCCCGCTGGATCAGCGCGTCCAGTGACAGCTTCGCCAGCGCCTGCGCGAAACCGGCGACCGCGGCCAGGCACGCCACCAGGAACGCGCCGAAGAACACCGCCGCGATGACCGCCACCCCCAGCTCCACCGCGACGACCGTGACGATGATGACCTCCGGGGCGCGGGCCCGCAGCGCCGCCCCCACCGCCGTACCGCAGGCGTTGCCGACGCCCGCCGCGACCGCCACCATGCCCAGCGAGACGGCGGCGCTCTGCCCGGTCAGCGGGTGCTCGCGCAGCAGGAACGCCAGGAAGAAGATCAGGAACCCGGCCAGACAGCGGATGGCCGCGTTCACGCCGAGGGCGTGGGTGACGGCGATGCCGACCGTCCGCAGCCCCGGGCGCTTGACCGGCTTGCGGTGCGGGCCGTGCAGATGGTCCGCGTCCGCCGCGAGCAGCGCGGTGTCCTCGCCCTTGGCCGAGTCGACCTTCCGTGGCAGCGAGAAGGACAGGAACGTTCCCGCGACGAAGATCACAAAGGCGCCGTAGAGCGGCCAGCGCGGCCCGAGCGCCTGCAGCCCGGCCCCCACGGGCGCGGCCACCCCGGTGGCCAGCAGCCCGCCGAGGGTCACCCGCGAGTTCGCCTTCACCAGCGAGAAACCGGGCGGCAGCAGCCGTGGCACCACGGCACTGCGCACCACGCCGTACGCCTTCGACGCCACCAGCACGCCGAGCGCCGCCGGATACAGCTGGATGCTTCCCGAGACCACCGCCCCGGACAGCACCAGGGCGAGCAGCGCCCGCGCCAGCATCGCGCACGCCATCGCGGCCCGCCGCCCGTGCGGCACCCGGTCGAGCAGCGGGCCCACCACGGGCGCCAGGAGCGTGAACGGGGCCATCGTGATCGCCAGGTAGAGGGCGACCCGCCCGCGCGCCTCGTCGGTCGGCACGGAGAAGAACACGGTCGAGGCGAGCGCGACGGTGATCATGACATCGCCGGCGCCGTTCACCGCGTGCAGCTCGATCAGCTTGCCCAGGCCCGACTCGCCGGCGCCGTGCGCGTGCGTCGCCTTCCGGATCCCGCGCGCCGTCCCCGTGACCGGGAGGTGCAGGGCACGTCCCAGCGCGCGGAGCGAGCCGCCCCACCGGCCCGTTCCGCTGCCTCGGCTGCTCCCCTCGGCCCCACCGATTCCGCTGGTGCCACCGGGTGTCCTCGCGGCTGCCACCCCGTCATAGTGCCCTGAGATCGGCACGGGTAAGGGTGTTACGAGCCGGATGGCGGCGAACTCGGGGCAGCGGCGGCGGCGAACCGAGGGGGGATCGGCCGGGCGGCGGTGTAGGCCAAGTGCACGGGAACAGGTAGCGTGCGTAGCGCGCCGTGGCGAACGTTCTCGGCCGCGCGCCTCACCGGCATCCCGCAGAATGGATGACGTAGGTGTGCCCGAGAGCGTGAGGACACGGACGTCGACGCGGTCCCCAGGTCCGCTCCGTCCGCCGCCCCCACCGCCTCAAGGCAAGGCGCACCCGTAAGACGGCGTAGGAGAGAAGCGATACCTGTGAGCGCAGCGACAACGCGAAGCCGCACCCCCGACCGCCTGTGCGCCGAGGCCGTCGACCTCGCCCGCGCCGCCGCCGAGGAGGCCGCCGCGCCCGGCGTCGTCGGGGAGCACGCGGGGCTGGTCTCCGAGGGCGACCGCGTTGTCACGCACTTCTTCGAGTGCAAAGAGCTGGGCTACCGGGGCTGGCGCTGGGCCGTGACGGTGGCCCGCGCCTCCCGCGCCAAGATCGTCACGGTGGACGAGGCGGTCCTCCTGCCCGGCCCCGACGCCCTCCTCGCCCCCGAATGGGTGCCGTGGAGCGAACGCCTGCGCCCCGGCGACATGGGCCCCGGAGACCTCCTGCCCACGGACGCCGAGGACCTCCGCCTGGAGCCCGGCTACACCGGCGAGGACGAGACCCCGCCGAACTCCGCGGTCTCCCAGGACATGGCGGAACTGGCCGAGGCCGAGGACGCCGAGGTGACCGCCGAAACCCCGGCCCACCTCCCCCAGGCCCCCTCGCGCGGCTCCATCGCCGCCGTCGCCGAGGAACTCGGCATGCGCCGCGCCCGGGTCCTGTCCCGGTACGGCCTGCACGTCGCCGCCGACCGCTGGGAGGAGGCGTACGGCGCCAAGACCCCCATGGCCCAGGCGGCCCCCGCCTCCTGCGTCAGCTGCGGCTTCCTCGTCCCCATCGGCGGCTCCCTCGGCCAGGCCTTCGGCGTCTGCGCCAACGAGTTCTCCCCCGCCGACGGCCGCGTGGTCTCCCTGGCCTACGGCTGCGGCGGCCACTCCGAGGCCGCGGTCATGCCCAAGCCGCCCCAGCCGGCCCCGCCCGTCATCGACGAGACCCGCGTCGACCCCTTCCCGCTGCGCCCGGCCCGCGACTCCGGCTCGGTCCCGGACGTCACGGACGAGGAGACGGCGGAGCTGGGCCACTCGTAATCCGGCCGGCCCATCGCGGGTGGTCGCGCGGGCGCCCACCCGGCGCTCCGGACGGCCCCCGCGATCGCGGTACCTTCGTCCTCTCGTCACGAGGAGGAGAAGGCAACGTGAGCAAGTACGTGCGGCCGGCGGCCGAGGGGGCCGATCCGTTCGGGACGGGGCGGCTGCGGCGCGGGGTGCTGGACGCGTGGGCGACCAGCGCGGCGCGGTTCCGGGAGGACGCCAACGCCGAGGAGGACCTGGTCCTCGGCGGCTACCGGGACCGGCTCGTCATCGAGCTCGCGCAGAACGCCGCCGACGCGGCGGCCCGCGCCGGTGTGCCGGGACGGCTGCGGCTCACCCTCCGGGACGGGGTGCTCGTCGCCGCCAACACCGGAGCCCCGCTGGACGCGGCCGGAGTGGAGTCCCTGTCCACCCTGCGGGCGTCGGCCAAACGGGACACCCACGAGAGTGCCGTCGGACGGTTCGGCGTCGGCTTCGCGGCCGTGCTCGCCGTGACGGACGAGCCCGCCGTCGTCGGCCGGCACGGGGGCGTGCGCTGGTCGCTCGCCGAGGCCCGGGACCTGGCCGCCGACGTGGCGCGGCACAGCCCCGCACTGGGCGACGAGATCCGGCGGCGGGACGGGCATGTGCCGCTGCTGAGGCTGCCGTTCGCCGCCGAGGGGCGCGCGCCCGAGCCGTACGACACCGCCGTCATCCTGCCGCTGCGGGACACGCCCGCCGCCGACCTCGCCGAGCGGCTGCTGCGCGCCGTCGACGACGCGCTGCTCCTCACCCTGCCGGGGCTGGAGGAGGTCGTCATCGAGACCGGGGACGACGCGCCGCGCACGCTCTGGCGGCGGACCGAGGGCGACCTGACCGTCGTGGAGGACTCGCGGGACGGGACGACCACCTGGCGGACGTCCTCCGCGCACGGTCCGCTGGCACCCGAGCTGCTGGCCGGGCGGCCGGTCGAGGAGCGGCTGCGGCCGTACTGGTCCGTCACCTGGGCCGTGCCCGTGGAGCCCGAGACCGGGGCGCCCGCGCGGCCCCGCACCGCCCCCGTCGTGCACGCGCCCACTCCCAGCGACGAACCCCTGGGCGTGCCCGCGCTGCTCATCGCGTCCTTCCCCCTCGACACCACCCGCCGGCACGCCACGCCGGGGCCGCTCACCGACTTCGTCGTCGAGAAGGCGGCGGACGCCTACGCCGCGCTGCTGGCCGGCTGGCGGCCGGTGACGGACGGGATCATCGACCTGGTGCCCGGTCCGCTGGGCAAGGGCGAGCTGGACGGGGCGCTGCGCCAAGCGATCCTCGCCCGGCTGCCGCGTACGGCCTTCCTGCCGCCCGCCCTCCCGCCCGCCGAGGGCGACAGCGAGCTGCCCGAGTCGCTGCGGCCGCGGGACGCCGAGGTCGTCGAGGGCGCCGGCGCGGAGACCGTGCGGGTGCTCGCCGAGGTGCTGCCCACGCTGCTGCCGGCCGGTCTGGAGCGGCGCGTCGAGCTGCGGACGCTGGGGGTGGCGCGGGTGCCGCTGACGGACGCCGTGGACCGGCTGGCCGGGCTGGAGAAGGAGCCCGGCTGGTGGTGGCGGCTGTACGACAGCCTCACCGGAATCGACCCGGACCGGCTGTCGGGGCTGCCGGTGCCGCTGGCCGGGGGCACCTCGACCATCGGGCCGCGCCGCGTGCTGCTGCCGCTGCCCGACGCCACCGCGGCCGAACCGGACCTCCTGGCCCGGCTCGGCCTGAAGGTCGCCCACCCGGACGCCGCGCATCCGCTGCTGGAGAAGCTGGGCGCGCTGCCGGCGACGCCGCGGGCCGTGCTGACCACGCCGCAGGTGCGGGCCGCCGTCGCCGCCTCCCTGGAGGACGACGGCGGCGCCGGCTGGGAAGAGGACGCGCTCGACCCCGAGGAACTGGCCGAGACCGTGCTCACGCTGGTGCGGGAGGCGGGGCTGGAACCCGGCGACGAACCCTGGCTGGGCGCGCTCGCCCTGCCGGACGAGGACGGCGAGCCGACCCCCGCGGGTGAACTCGTCTTCCCCGGCAGCCCCTTCGCCCGGGTCATGCGGGAGGGTGAACTCCCCCTCCTGGACGCCGAGCTGGCCGAACGCTTCGGCCAGGCCCCGCTCGCCGCGTGCGGAGTCCTGGTGAACTTCGCGCTCGTCCGGGCCACGGACGTCGTCCTCGACCCGGACGAGCTGGAGCCGAGGGACGGCGACTACGCCGAGCCGGACGATCCGGGGCTGCTGGACGCCGTGGACGTGTGGTGCGAGGACATCCTCGACCGCTTCCCGGACACGCCCGTGCCGCCGGTCGCGACCGAGCTGGTCGCCGTGCGCGACCTCGACCTCGTCGACGACGACAAGTGGCCGCAGGCCCTCGCCCTGCTCTCCCGGCCGCCGCTGCGCGACGCCCTCACCCAGCCGGTGCGGATCCTGCTGCCCGACGGCACCCACGAGGTCGTACGGCCCTACACCGCGTGGTGGCTGCGCGGGCACCCGGTGCTCGACGGGCGCCGGCCCGCCGGACTGCTGGCCGCCGGCGGCGACCCGCTGCTGCGCGGGCTGTACGACGAGGCCGACGCCACCGGGTTCGACGACGAGCAGGTGCTGCGGGCACTGGGGGTGCGCACCTCGGTGGCGGCGCTGCTCGACGAGCCGGGCGGGGCGGCCGAGCTGCTGGACCGGCTCGCCGATCCCGGCCGGCACGTCACCGCCGCCCAACTGCACGGGCTGTACGGCGCGCTGGCCGAACTGGACCCCGAGCAGGTGACCCTGCCCGACGAGCTGCGGGCCGTCGTGGACGGGCGGGTCGAGGTGGTCGACGCGGCCGACGCGGTCGTCGTCGACTCCCCGGACCTGCTGCCGTTCACCGCCGGGGTGCCGCTGCTCCCGGTCCGCCCGAACCGGGCCGCCGAGCTGGCCGAGCTGTTCCAGGTACGGCGGCTGAGCGAGTCGGTGACCGGCGAGGTGACCAGCGAGGGCACCGAGCACGAGGTGCCGGACGCGGTGCGGGTGCTGCTGGGTCCGCGTACGCCCCGGTCGTACGTCGAGCACGACGAACTCGTCGTCGACGGCGTCGGGATCGACTGGCGGCTCACGGACGACGGGGTGCTCCACGCGGCCACCCTGGAGGGCGTCGCCGCGGGCCTCGCCTGGGCGGCCGGCCAGTGGCCCCGCCGCTTCGAGGTCGCGGCCCTGCTGGAGGACCCGACACGGACGGAGGAACTGGCGCGGGACCGGTGGTTCGACTGACCCCCGGCGCGGTGCGCACCCCGCGCGGAATCCCCCGCACGAATTTTTCACGAGCCGTACAACCATTCACCGGTGTCGCGAATCTGATCACGTGAGTCAACAGACTCTGTGATCACTCGGGCCCCGTCGGCACCGCACGAAGCGGCGGTTACGACTGGCGGCGGGGCCCCTCGCTTTCCACGGGGAAGACACATGCGTATCCGTGCCACCCTCGGCGTCGCCACCGGCGCCCTGGCGCTCACCGTCGTCGCGGTCCCGGCCGCCCAGGCCGACGAGATCCGCGGCGACACCACGATCTCGAACATCTCCGTGAACGGCGGCAAGCCCGTCGTCGTCGGCGCGTCCGCCACCAAGACGATCACCGTCTCCTTCACGGTGAAGGACGACTCGGGCGTCGACAAGGCCATGGCCCTGCCGTACCACGGCGCGAACCTGGACAACGCGGACAGCGCGGCCCTTCCCCACACCGAGGACGACTTCTCGGTCTGCACGAAGGTCAACGCGACCACCGCGAACTGCACGGCGAACTACCCGTTCGTTCCGGGCGGGAACGCCATCAACAAGGTCGCGGGCGGCTGGAAGCTCTGGGTCTTCGCCTCCGGCAAGGACGGCGACTACGTCCAGAAGGAGAACGCCAAGAGCTTCTCCCTCCAGCGCCTGTCCAAGCTGACGGTCAACGCCTCCCCGGAGCCGGTGAAGAAGGGCAAGACCCTCACCGTCACGGGCAAGCTGACCCGCGCGAACTGGGACGCGAACAAGTACTCCGGCTACTCCGGCCAGTCGGTGAAGCTCCAGTTCCGCAAGAAGGGCTCCAGCACCTACACCACGCTGAAGACCATCAAGACGAACACCTACGGCGACCTGAAGACCACGGTCACCGCCACCGCGGACGGCTACTACCGCTACAGCTTCGCGGGCACCTCGACCACCCCGGCGGTCAGCGCCGCGGGTGACTACGTCGACGTCCAGTAGGTCGCGCCACTCCCATCGCTCTTTCCCACCTGCTGAGGAAACACATGCGTATTCGCACCACCGTGGCCGCCGTCACCGGCGCCCTCGCCCTGACCGCCGTCGTCGCGCCGGTGGCGCAGGCGGACAGCCACGCCGACATCGACCGGCCGAGCGCCGCCGAGCGCTTCGGCGTCTCCGCGAACAAGTCGGCGTTCAGCACCTCCGCCGCCGCGGAGGAGGCGCCGGTCATCTCCAACGTCACGGTGAACGCCGGCAAGAGCGTCGTCGTCGGCACCACGTACGCCAAGACCTTCACGGTCTCCCTCAAGGCGAGCCACCCGACCGGCATTCTCGACGCCTACATCGACCTGTGGCACGGCACCAGCGCCGAGGACGACATCGACGGCTGGCTCGCGCCGAACGAGGACGCCGCCACCTGCACCGCGGTCAGCTCCACCACCTCGACCTGCAAGCTGACGATCACCGCGCTGCCGGGCGCCGAGGGTGACCTGTACGGCAACTTCCTCGCCGGCACCTGGCACGTGGCCGCGGCCGCCTTGGCCAACGACGGCAGCGAGTACGGGAACGACTACTACAAGACCCACAAGGTCCAGCGCCTGTCCAAGCTGACCGTCAACGCCTCCCCGGAGCCCGTGAAGAAGGGCAAGACCCTCACGGTCACCGGCAAGCTGACCCGCGCCAACTGGGAGACGGGCAAGTACGCGGGCTACTCGGGCCAGTCGGTCAAGCTCCAGTACCGCAAGAAGGACTCCAGCACCTACACCACGCTGAAGACCATCAAGACGAACACCTACGGCGACCTGAAGACCACGGTCACCGCCACCGCGGACGGCTACTACCGCTACAGCTTCGCGGGCACCACGACCACCCCGGCGGTCAACGCCGCGGGTGACTACGTCGACGTGCAGTAGTCATCAGGCAGCCGAGCACACACGGCAGTTGAGCACGGCCCCGGAAGCCATCCGGGGCCGTGCCGCTTTCCGGCTGTCTTTTCAGCCGCGCACGGCGCCGGAGCAACCCCGGCCCCCTCAACTCCATCTGATCACATGAGTCATGACTCGGCTCCACGATCATTCACTTGGGGAACGCATGCGTATACGAGCCACCGTGGCCGCCGTCACCGGCGCCCTGGCCCTCTCCGCCCTCGCCGTCCCGGCCGCGCAGGCCGCCGGCGGTTCCGCAGCGGACGACGACTACCGCGCCGACGTGGCGAGGATCGCCCGGGCCGCGACCGACCGCGCCGCCGGCCAGCCGTACGACCTGAACGTCAGCTTCTCCGGCTTCAAGGTCGCCAAGGCCGTCAAGGTCGGCACCACCCAGCACGTCTCCACCACGGTCAGCTACACCCTGACCCACGACGCGGACGTCAACGTCAAGTCCGGCGACTTCCTCAGCGCACCGGTCCTGTACCGCGGGACCATGCAGGCGCCGACCTCCGTCCCGCTGATGGGCAACAAGCCGGCCACCTGCACCGCGACCTCGGCCACCACCGCCACCTGCACCGGCAAGATCGACATCTACCCGGGCCAGGACGACCTGCTCAACTCCGACGCCGGCACCTGGAAGGGCGGCGCGCTGGCCGTCGACTTCAACGGCCAGGACCCGGACGGCTTCGACTTCGACATCACCAAGGTCGGCTACGCCGAGCAGGGCGGCCTCGGCACCACCCTGATCCAGCGCAACTCGACGCTGACGGTGGACGCCACGCCGGAGCCGGTGCAGAAGGGCAAGACCCTCACCATCACCGGCAAGCTGGCCCGCGCCAACTGGGAGACCCACAAGTACGCCGGCTACACGAACCAGCCGGTGAAGCTCCAGTTCCGCAAGGACGGCACCACCACCTACACCGACGTCAAGACCATCAAGACGGACTCCACGGGCAACCTGAAGACCACCGTCAAGGCCGGCGTCGACGGCTACTACCGCTACAGCTTCGCGGGCACCTCGACCACCCCGGCGGTCAACGCCAAGGGCGACTTCGTCGACGTGCAGTAACCCAGTTCGGTCCGACCCAGGTCCGTCTCAGGCCGGGAAGCGGCGGCCGACCCAGCGCCACAGCAGCTCCAGGGCGGCCGCCGCGCCCGCCGCGATGCCCACCGCGATCCACGGCATCGTCACCCCGACCAGCCGCAGCGCGAAGAAGTCCTGGAGCCACGGCACCACCAGCACCACCAGGAACCCGGCACCCATCGCCGCGACCAGCGCGATCCGCCACCAGGTGTAGGGCCGGGCGATGATCGCCAGCACCCACATCGAGATCAGGAACAGCGTCAGCGTGGCGGCGCTGGTCTCCGCGTCCAGCGCGCCCGGCCCGCCGTAGTGCCGGCGGGCCAGCAGATACGTCGCGAAGGTCGCCAGCGCGGCCAGCACCCCGCCCGGAATCGCGTACCGCATCACCCGCCGCACGAAGTGGGGCTTCGCCCGCTCCTTGTTGGGCGCGAGCGCCAGGAAGAAGGCCGGGACGCCGATCGTGAGCGTGGACAGCAGGGTGAGGTGGCGGGGGAGGAACGGGTACTCCACCTGCGAGCACACGACCAGGACCGCCAGCAGCACCGAGTAGACCGTCTTCACCAGGAACAGCGTCGCCACGCGCGTGATGTTGCCGATCACCCGGCGGCCCTCCGCCACCACCGACGGCAGGGTGGCGAAGCTGTTGTTCAGCAGCACGATCTGCGCCACCGCGCGGGTCGCCTCCGAGCCGGAGCCCATGGCCACCCCGATGTCGGCGTCCTTCAGCGCCAGCACGTCGTTCACCCCGTCGCCGGTCATCGCGACCGTGTGCCCGTGCGACTGGAGCGCGCCGACCATGTCCCGCTTCTGCTGCGGGGTGACCCGCCCGAACACCGTGCCCTCGTCGAGGGCGGCCGCCATGCCCTCGCGGTCGCCGGGCAGCCGGCGCGCGTCCACCACCGCCCCGGTCAGGCCCAGCTTGCCCGCCACCGCGCCCACGGAGACCGCGTTGTCGCCGGAGATGACCTTGGCGCGGACGTCCTGCTCGGCGAAGTAGCGCAGGGTGTCGGCAGCGTCGGGGCGCAGCCGCTGCTCCAGGACGACGAGTGCGGCCGGTTTCGCGCCCCGCGTCAGCTCGGCGGAGGAGAGGCCGTCGGCGGCGGCGCGGGCCAGCAGCAGCACGCGCAGGCCCTGCTCGTTGAGGCGTTCGGTCTCGCCGAGGGCCGGGTCGTCGGCGGGCAGCAGCACGTCGGGGGCGCCGAGCAGCCAGGTGCTGGTGTCGCCGTCGCCCTCGATGAAGGAGGCGCCGCTGTACTTGCGGACCGAGGAGAACGGCAGGGACTCCACGCAGCGCCAGCCGTCGGCCTCCGGGTAGGCGTCGATGATCGCCTGGAGGGAGGTGTTGGGGCGCGGGTCGGACTCGCCGAGGGCGCCCAGGACCTGGCGCAGGTACGGCTCGTCGTGGCCGTTCAGCGCCCGCAGCCCGGTGACGTCCATGCCGCCCTCGGTGAGGGTGCCGGTCTTGTCCAGGCAGACCGTGTCGACGCGGGCCAGGCCCTCGATGGCGGGCAGCTCCTGCACCAGGCACTGCTTGCGGCCGAGCCGGATCACGCCGATCGCGAAGGCGACGGAGGTGAGCAGCACCAGGCCCTCGGGGACCATGGGGACGATGCCGCCCACGGTCCGGGCGAGGGAGTCCTTGAAGTCGGCGTCCTTGACCACCAGCTGGCTGATGACCAGGCCGATGGCGGTGGGCACCATCATCCACGTGACGTACTTGAGGATCGTGGAGATGCCCGAGCGCAGCTCGGAGTGGACCAGCGTGAACCGGGAGGCCTCCTCGGCGAGCTGGGCGGCGTAGGCCTCGCGGCCCACCCGGGTCGCCTGGTAGGCGCCGCCGCCGGCGACCACGAAGCTGCCGGACATCAGCTGGTCGCCGGGGCGTTTGACGACCGGGTCGGCCTCGCCGGTCAGCAGGGACTCGTCGATCTCCCAGCCGTCCGCCTCGACGCACACCCCGTCGACCACGATCTTGTCGCCGGGCCCGGCCTCGATCACGTCGTCCAGCACGATCTCGGAGGTGCCGATCTCGGCGGCGGCGCCGTCGCGGCGCACCGTGGGCCGCACCTCGCCGATCAGCGCGAGCGAGTCGAGGGTCTTCTTGGCCCGCCACTCCTGGACGATGCCGATCCCGGTGTTGGCGAGGATGACGAAGCCGAACAGGCCGTCCTGGATCGGCGCGACGAACAGCATGATCACCCAGAGCACGCCGATGATCGCGTTGAACCGGGTGAAGACGTTCGCCCGGACGATGTCCGTCATCGACCGGCTGCTGCGCACCGGCACGTCGTTGACCTGTCCGCGCGCCACCCGCTCGGCCACCTCCGCGGCCGTCAGCCCGCCCGGCGAGGGCGTGCGCACGGGGTGCGCGGATCCGGGCCGGCCGTCCGCGTCGATGTGCGTCATGCCTTCGACGGTACGTGCGGCCATGGCCGTTCACCGCCCGGACGCGGGGAAGATCCGACCACGGTAGGACGCGGGTCGTGCCGTGGTACTACGGGCCGGGTGGGGGGCGGTCGGGGGCGCCCCGGCGGTGGACGCCTACGCGGCGGAGGCCTTCTCGCGCTCCGCGCGCTTGAGCGCCTGGTCGCGCCTGCGGACGTACCAGACGCCGATCAGGCCGAGGCCGCCGCCGGCCAGGCAGGTCCACAGCCACCAGGTGTGGCCGCGCTCGTCGAACCAGCCGTAGAAGGGGAGCTGGACCAGGAAGAGGACGAACCAGAGGATCGTGCCGCCGGTGATGGTGGCGACCACGGGGCCCTCCAGGGGCTCCGGCGCCTCGTGCTTGGGGGTCCACTTCGCCATGCGGGTCAGTCTAGGCCTGGAGGGGGTCTACGCGCGGAGATGGCAATCAAGGAACTCATATGTTCATACTGAGACCGTTTGTCTCTGTCCACTTCTGCTCGTAGGAACACACCAATGCCCACCTCGGCACCCGCCAAGGTCCCCACGCCCGAGCAGCCGGGCAAGGCGTCGCTCCCCGGCGCCCTCGACCGCTACTTCAAGATCTCCGAGCGTGGCAGCACCCTGGCGCGCGAGGTCCGCGGCGGTCTCGCGACCTTCTTCGCGATGGCCTACATCATCGTGCTGAACCCGATCATCCTCGGCAGCGCGAAGGACATGTACGGCAACCAGCTGGACAACGGCCAGCTGGTCACCGCGACCGCGCTGACCGCGGCGTTCACCACCCTGCTGATGGGTGTCATCGGCAACGTGCCGATCGCGCTCGCCGCCGGTCTCGGCGTGAACTCGGTGGTGGCGCTCCAGCTCGCGCCCCGGATGTCCTGGCCGGACGCGATGGGCATGGTGGTGCTCGCCGGTTTCGTGGTGATGCTGCTGGTCGCCACCGGTCTGCGCGAGCGGGTGATGAACGCGGTGCCGTTCGGCCTGCGCAAGGCGATCTCCATCGGTATCGGCCTGTTCATCATGCTGATCGGCCTGGTCGACGCCGGCTTCGTCTCCCGGATCCCGGACGCCGCCCACACCACCGTCCCGCTCCAGCTCGGCGGTGACGGTCACCTCAACGGCTGGCCGGTGCTGGTCTTCGTGCTCGGCGCCCTGCTCACCCTCGCGCTGATCGTGCGCAAGGTGCCCGGCGCCATCCTGATCTCGATCGTCGTGATGACGGTCGTCGCGGTCGTCATCGAGGCCGTCGCCAAGGTGCCCTCCTGGGGCCTGACGACCCCGAAGTGGCCGGGCAACCCGGTCGCCACCCCGGACTTCGGCCTGGTCGGCGAGGTCAGCCTGTTCGGCGGCTTCGAGAAGGTCGGCGTGCTGACCGGCGTCCTGTTCGTGTTCACCGTGCTGCTGTCGTGCTTCTTCGACGCCATGGGCACGATCATGGGCGTCGGCGACGAGGCCAGGCTGACCGACGCCCAGGGGCAGATGCCGGGCATCAACAAGGTCCTGTTCGTCGACGGCATCGCGGTCGCCGCGGGCGGCGCCAGCTCCTCCTCGGCGACCACCGCGTTCGTGGAGTCCACGGCCGGTGTCGGCGAGGGCGCGCGGACCGGCTTCGCCAACGTCGTCACCGGCGGTCTGTTCGCCGTGGCCCTCTTCCTGACGCCGGTCGCCACCATGGTGCCGTCGCAGGCGGCCACCCCGGCGCTGGTCGCGGTGGGCTTCCTGATCCTCGCGGGCTCCGTCAAGGAGATCGACTGGGCGGACCACACGATCGCCATCCCGGCGTTCGTGACGATGCTGATGATGCCGTTCACCTACTCGATCACCAACGGCATCGGCATGGGCTTCATCACCTTCGTGGTGCTGCGCCTGGCGGCCGGCCGGAGCCGGGAGGTCCCGGCGGCGATGTACGTGGTGGCCGCGGTGTTCGCCTTCTACTACCTGATGCCGGCGCTGGGGCTCACGTGACGCCTCGCACGGCAGCTCACGTGACGCCTCGCACGGCAGCTCACGTGACGCCTCGCACGGCAGCTCACGGGACGCCTCGCACGGCAGCTCACGGGACGCCTCGCACGGCACCTCACGGGACGCCTCGCACGGCAGCTCACGTGACGCCCTCGACGCCGTAGAACCTCTCTGTCTCCTCGACGGCCGCCTGGAAGCGCTCGTCGAAGTCATCACGGATGAGCGTCCGGACGACATAGTCCTGGACGCTCATTCCTCTTTTCGCCGCGTGGTGCCGGAGCCGTTCGAGCAGCTCCCCGTCTATCCGCAGGCTGAGCACGCTGGTCCCCATGGAGACGAGGGTCGGCGCACGCCGGGCGCGGTGTGTCGGATTCTGCTTCCGGATCACCCGGACGGGTGATGGCAGGGGCGAGTGGTCTTTAGCGAGAGTAATGAGATATGCTAATGACTATGCCGGACCTCACCCATGGCGACGACGTGGCCGCCGTGAACTCCCTGCGCTCCGCCGTGATGCGGCTCTCCCGTCGGCTCAAGCACCAGCGGGTCGACGAGTCGCTGAGCCCCACCGAGATGTCGGTGCTGGGCACCCTCTCCCTCTGCGGCCGGGCCACCCCCGGTGAGCTCGCCCGCAAGGAGCACGTGCAGCCGCCGTCGATGACCCGCATCGTGGCACTGCTGGAGTCCAAGGGACTGGTCCGGCTGGAGCCGCACCCCGAGGACCGGCGCCAGAAGGTGGTGACCCCGACCGAACAGGCCGAGGCCATGCTCGAGGAGAGCCGCAGAAAGCGGAACGCCTTCCTCGCCACCCTGGTGGAGGGCCTCGACGAGGACGAGTGGGCCAAGCTGCGCGCCGCCGCCCCCGTGCTGGAGAAGCTCGCGCACCTGTAAAGCAGCCGTAGCAAGGAGGAGGCGAACCCTTTTGAGTACGGGATCCGGAGCACACTCCGCCCCCGCACCGACCACCCACGACACCTCATCCGCCGCCGAGGCCCCGCGCAAGGCCTCCATGTTCAGCTCCCTGAAGATCAGGAACTACCGCCTGTACTTCATGGGACAGGTCGTCTCCAACACCGGCACCTGGATGCAGCGCATCGCCCAGGACTGGCTGGTGCTCAGCCTCACCGGCTCCGCCACCGCCGTCGGCGTGACCACGGCCCTGCAGTTCCTGCCGATGCTGCTCTTCGGCCTGTACGGCGGCGTCCTCGTCGACCGCCTGCCCAAGCGGCCCACCCTGCTGGTCACCCAGACCGCGATGGCCGTCACCGGCCTCGCGCTCGCCGCGCTCACCCTGACCGGCCACGTCCAGGTGTGGCACGTGTACGTCGCCGCCTTCGCCGTCGGCCTCGCCACGGTCGTCGACAACCCGGCCCGCCAGTCCTTCGTCAGCGAGCTGGTCGGCCCCGGCCGGCTGCAGAACGCGGTCAGCCTGAACTCGGCGAACTTCCAGTCCGCCCGCCTGATCGGCCCCGCCGTCGCGGGCCTGCTGATCACCGGCGTCGGCACCGGCTGGGCGTTCCTGCTCAACGGGCTGTCCTTCGTCGCGCCCATCACCGGACTGCTGCTCATGCGCTCCCGGGAACTGCACGTCGTCGAGCGCGCCCCGCGCGGCAAGGGCCAGCTCCGCGAGGGCGTGCGCTACGTCGCCGCGCGCCCCGAGCTGATCTGGCCGATCGTGCTGGTCGGCTTCGTCGGCACCTTCGCCTTCAACTTCCCCGTCTACCTCTCCGCCTTCGCCGACGACGTCTTCCACGCCGGCGCCGGCGCCTACAGCCTGTTCAACACCCTGATGGCGGTCGGCTCCGTCGCCGGCGCCCTGCTCGCCGCCCGGCGCGGCACGGCCCGGCTGCGGGTGCTGAGCACGGCGGCGATGGTGTTCGGCGCGGTGGAGATCGTCGCCGCGGCGTCGCCGCAGCTGTGGATGTTCGCGGCGCTGATGGTGCCGCTCGGCGTCTTCGGCATGACGGTGAACGTCACCGCCAACACCGGCATCCAGATGGCGACCGACCCCGCCATGCGCGGCCGGGTGATGGCCTTCTACATGATGGTCTTCCTCGGCGGCTCCCCGGTCGGCGCCCCGATCGTCGGCTGGATCACCGACACCTACGGCGCGCGCGTCGGCCTCGCCGCGGGCGGTGCGATCGCCGCGCTGGCCGCCGCCGTGATCGCCCTCGTCCTGGCCCGCACCGGCGGCCTGCGCCTCGCCGTCGGCTGGCACCACGGCCACCCCACAGTCCGCTTCGTCCCCCGCGAACGCGAACGCCTGACCACGGCGGCCTGACCCCACCCGGCGCCGCCCGGGTGCCCCACGCCTGCCAGCGGGGCCGACGGGGCGCCGGAGGGCCTGCGCCCCGTCGGAGGCCAGCGCTCGTCGGGCGCCTTGCGCCCGCCAGCGGGGCTCGCGGTAGCCGGAGGCCCTGCGGCCGCCGGACGCCTCGCGTCTGTCGGAGGCCCTGTGCCCGCCGGATGCCCCGCGCCCGCCGGATGCCCCGCGCCCGCCGGATGCCCCGCGCCCGTCGGACGCTCGCGTCTGTCGGAGCCCAGCGCTCGTCGGGCGCCTTGCGCCCGCCAGCGGGGCTCGCGGTCGCCGGAGGCCCTGCGGTCGCCGGAGGGCCTGCGGCCACCGGAGGCCTCGCGTCCGCTGGAGGCCTCGCGCCCGCCAGCGGGCCCTGCGCCCACCGGAGGCCTCGCGCCCGCCAGTGGGGCTAGCGCCCCCCGGAGGCCCTGCGGTCGTCGGAGGCCCTGGCCCCCCGGAGGCCTCGCGCCCGTCGGACGTCTCGCGCCCGCCAGTGGGGCTTGCGCCCCCCGGAGGCCCTGCGGTCGTCGGAGGCCCTGGCCCCCCGGAGGCCTCGCGCCCGTCGGACGCCTCGCGCCCGCCAGCGGGTCCTGCGCCCCCCGGATGCCCTGCGGTCGTCGGAGGCCCTGGCCCCCCGGACGCCTCGCGCCCGCCAGCGGGCCTGCGGTCGGCGGACGCCCCCGCGTCCGCCAGCGGGGCCGACGGCCGCCTGCGGCGCCCTGCGGCTGTCTGCCGCGGTGAGCCACGGGCCCCGAGCGCTCGGTTCCCCCGCTCGCCCGGTTCCTGCCGCCTGGTCCCCCCGCCCGCCCGGTCCTTCCCGGGCCCCCGAGCGAGCCGTGGCCGTCTGCGGTGGGCTGGCTCGTGGGCGGTGGGCTTCAAGGCCAGCGGCCCTGGACAGTGGTCCCGGCCGGGACGCCGTCCCGCGGGAGGGGCCGCTCGTGACGGCCCCTCCCGGTGCCGGGGCACGACCGGCCGGATCACCTGGACACCGGATCACCTGGACACCGGCGCCCGCCGGGGTCGCCCCCGGCGGGCCGACGCGGTGCGTGGTGGCCCCGGTGTCCGGGTGGGCCGGGCGTCGGGGGGCCTTGTGTCAGGGTGGCCGTATGAGACTCTTCGCCGCTGTGCTGCCGCCCGATGACGTGGCCGGGGAGCTGGCCGCCCAGGTGGACGCGCTGCGCGCCCTGGCCGGTGCGGACCGGCTGCGGTGGACCGGGCGGCCCGGCTGGCACTTCACGCTCGCCTTCTACGGCGAGGTCGACGACGCCCTCGTCCCCGGCCTGTCGGCCCGCCTGGAGCGGGCGGCGCGCCGTACCGAGCCGTTCCGGCTGGCGCTGCGCGGCGGCGGCCGGTTCGGACACGGGCGGGCGCTGTGGACCGGCGTGGACGGCGATGTCGCGACCCTGCGGCTGCTGGCCGACCGCGCCGAGGCGGCGGCCCGCAAGGCCGGCGTCCCCATGGGGGAGCACCGGCGGTACCAGCCGCACCTGACCGTGGCCCGCAGCCGCGAGGCGGTGGACGTACGGCCGTACGTCCAGGCCCTGGACGCGTTCGCCGGCCGTACCTGGACCGTCGCCGAGCTGACGCTCGTCCGCAGCAACCTGCCGCGCTCCGGGACGCCGGGGGAGCAGCCGCGTTACGAGACGGTCGCCCGCTGGGCGCTGGGCGGGGCCGGTTAGGCTCGGCACGTGGACCCGAAAACCCGGAACCGGATCATGGCCGGTGCGCTCGTGTTGATGTTCGTCGTCGTCGCGGTGGCTTCCGCGCTGGGCAATTAGCGCGGGGAACCGCACAGCGTTCGCACGCCGCGCGGTTTCCCGCGCCCCCAGGGCGCGTCTCGCCGATCGTGCCGGGCTCCCTTGACCCGGGCGGCATACGCCCGGGTCACCAGGCGAAGGCCTCGGGGCTCGGGCCCGGGCCCGGGAAGATGTCGTCCAGGGCGGTCAGCAGGTCCCGGGAGAGGTCCAGCTCGACCGCCCGCAGGGCGGACTCCAGCTGGGCGAGGGTGCGCGGGCCGACGATCGGGCCGGTCACGCCGGGCCGGGTGAGCAGCCACGCCAGTGCCGCCTCGCCGGGCTCCAGGCCGTGCTTGTCGAGCAGGTCCTCGTACGCCTGGATGCGCGCCCGCGCCGCCGGGTCGGCGAGGGTGTCCACGGCGCGTCCCGAGGTGCGCCGCTTGCCCTCGTTCTCCTTGCGGAGGACGCCGCCGAGCAGTCCGCCGTGCAGCGGCGACCACGGGATGACACCGAGGCCGTAGTCCTGCGCGGCCGGGATGACCTCCATCTCGGCGCGCCGCTCGAACAGGTTGTACAGGCACTGCTCGCTGACCAGGCCGAGCGAGCCGCGCCGGGCGGCGGCCTCGTTGGCCTGGGCGATCTTGTAGCCGGGGAAGTTGCTGGAACCGGCGTAGAGGATCTTGCCCTGCTGCACCAGGACGTCGATGGCCTGCCAGATCTCGTCGAACGGGGTGGCCCGGTCGATGTGGTGGAACTGGTAGAGGTCGATGTAGTCGGTGCCCAGGCGCCGCAGGCTCCCGTCCACCGCGCGGCGGATGTTCACCGCGGAGAGCTTGTCGTGGTTGGGCCAGGCCGGGCTGCCGTCGGCGCCCATGTTGCCGTACACCTTGGTGGCCAGGACGACCTTGTCGCGGCGCCCACCGCCCTTGGCGAACCAGCTGCCGATGATCTCCTCGGTGCGGCCCTTGTTCTCGCCCCAGCCGTACACGTTCGCGGTGTCGAAGAAGTTGATGCCCGCGTCCAGGGCGGCGTCCATGATGGTGTGACTGTCGGCCTCTTCGGTCTGCGGGCCGAAGTTCATGGTGCCGAGGACGAGGCGGCTGACCTTGAGTCCGGTGCGTCCGAGCTGCGTGTACTCCATGAACATCTAGCCAACGACGTGGAGTGCGCTCGAAGCAAGGGGGATCAGTCGCGGGGGAACTCGCCGGTCTTCAGGACGAGGTCGACGGCGGTGCCGGTGAGGTCCAGGTCCTTGCCGAAGGGGACGGTCGTCTCGACCTCGTAGTCACCGTCCTTGGGGTCGGTGTAGAGGTGGCAGCGGCCCTGGTAGGGGTCGGCGACCACGTAGACGGGGACCCCGGCGGTGGCGTAGGCGGTCTTCTTGGGGCCGTAGTCGTTCTGGCCGGTGCTCTTGGAGATCACCTCGGCGACGAACATGACGTCCTCGCAGCGCCAGTGGCCGCTCTCCGTCTTCGCGGCGTCCTCGGTCATCACGGTCACATCGGTCGCGAACCCGTTGAGGTGACCCGGGTAGTCGATCCGCACGTCGGACTTGATGCGCTTGCGCGGGTACTTCGTGCGCAGCTGTTCGACGATGTCCAGGATGATCTCCCAGTGGGTGTCCCGCTGCGGCGACATGTAGACGGTCCCCTCGACGATCTCGACCTTGTATCCCTCGGGGACGGGCATCTTCTCGAGCCGCTCGAACATCTCGTCGAGCGTGATCGTGTTGTCGCTCTCGGCCATCGCGATCCTGTCGTGAAGGACGGTCATCGTGGCGTTCCTCCCCGACCGCCCCTCGAACGGGCGCGGCCGCGCAGTACAACGATACGAACGGCGGACCGGTTACGCGCCGTACTCCCCGCCGACCCCCCACCCCTGCCACATCGCCTCCGCGAACGCGCCCGCGATCCGGTGCTCGCCGCTCGCGTTCGGATGGGTGCCGTCGTAGGTGTCGCGGTGGATGTCCCACGCGGCCGGGGGCGAGGCGAGGAGCAGCGGGGAGCGGGGAGTGTCCAGGTCGGCGACCGCCTTGCCCAGCAGCTCGTTGAAGCGGGTGACCTGCTCGGCGAACGGGGGGTCCTGCTGGGCGCGGACGTTGGGGATCACCGGGAGTATCACCATGCGTATGCGCGGCCTGGCCTCGCGGGCCGCGGCCACGAACGCGTGCACGTTCCGCGCCGTCTGCTCGGCGTCGGTGTAGAAGCCGAGGTCTATGAGGCCGAGCGAGACCAGCAGCACGTCCGCGCGGGTCTCGCGCACCGCGTCCCCGACGAGCGGGGCCATGTGCAGCCAGCCCTCGCCCCAGCCGGCCAGGTGGGCGCGGGGGAAGTCCGGGTCGGCGTAGGCGTACGACGTGGGGGCGTCGGCCGCCTTGTCGTACAGCGTCTCGCGCGGGCCGACCAGCGTGAACGGGCCGCCGTACGTGGCGCACAGGTGCTGCCACATGCGGTGCCGCCAGGTGTGCTCGCCCGCGCTGCCGATGGTCATCGAGTCGCCTACCGGCATCAACCTGAGCATCCGCTCATGATGGACGATCGGCGTGGCGGCCGGGCTGGGGACGGGGTGTGAGGCCCGCCACGCCCCGCTCGTGCCAGTCTTGGGGCATGCGCCGAACGTTCGTGCTCCTCGCCGCGGCCCTCCTCACGGGGGCGCTCGCCCAGCCGTCCGCCTCCGCCGCCGACGCGGACGAGGGGTTCACCATCAAGGACCCGCGCATCACGGAGTCCAGCGGCCTGGCCGCCTCCCGGCAGCACCCGGGCGTGTACTGGACCCACAACGACAGCGACGACGGCGCGTATCTGTACGCCGTGGACGGCAGGACCGGCGACACCCTCGCCACCCTCTCGCTCACCGGCGTCGGCGCCCCGCGCGACGTCGAGGCGATCTCGATCGGGCCCGGCGACCAGATCTACGTCGGCGACATCGGCGACAACCTCGGCGGCAGCTGGGACCACGTCTGGATCTACCGGCTGCCCGAGCCGAAGACCCTGCGGGACGAGACGGTGCGGGCCACGCAGTACGTGGTGCGGTACTCGGACGGGCCGCGGGACGCCGAGTCGCTGGTGGTGCACCCGAAGACGGGGCGCGTCTACATCGTCGACAAGAACGAGAAGGGCGGCCACCTCTACCGGGGGCCCGCTCGGCTGTCCGCCTCCGGCACCAACGTGTTCACACCGGTCGCCGCCGTCCCCGACCTGGAGGCCACCGACGCGGCGCTGTCCCCGGACGGCGAACAGCTCGTCGTGCGCAGCTACTTCGGCGCGATCGCCTACGACTGGAACGGCGGCAGGCTGAAGAAGACCGGGCGGCTCGGCGTGCCGTTCCTGGGCCAGGGGGAGTCCGTCACCTACACCGCCGACGGGTCGCGGCTGATGTACGGCGCCGAGGGCTCGGAGAGTTCCGTGGAGCCCGGTGACGTGCCGGGCGGCGGGGCCGAGGGGGCCGAGTCGCCGGCGGGGGCGGGCGGCGCGGACCCGGGCAAGGAGGAGGACGGCGGCGGTGTGAGCGCCGGGAAGGGCGCCCTCGCCATCGCCGCGGCTGCGGTCGCGCTGCTGGGGCTGAGCAGGCTGCGGCGCAGGAAGTGACGGGGTGATTCCCGGGGGGCGTGCGGTGACGGACGCCGGAGCGGGGGCCTAGGCGTCTGAGGCGTCTGAGGCGTCTGTGCTGTCGTCCGGGGTGTCCGTCCCGCGCTCGCGCGCCCGCTGGGACACGAACACCTCGAGTCCGTCGAGGATGCGCCGCAGTCCGAACTCGAAGTGGTCGAAGTCGGGGCTCCAGGTGTCCTCGGAGAGGTTGGCCATGATCGGGTAGCGGTCGGGTGTCATGACCCTCTCCAGGACCGGCACCTGCGCCTCGAAGAACTCGGTGGTGGTCAGCCCGGTCCGGCGCTCGGCCTCCTCCTGGTAGACCTGGGTGCGCGCGGCGCCGACGACGTACGAGTCGATCAGGATGATCACCGAGACCAGCTCCGGATCGCTCAGCCCCATGGGCCGGATGCGCCCCAGCACCAGCTCCATGCTGTCGAGGGCGCTCGGGCCGAGGATCGGCCGGGACTGGTTGACGTGGAGCAGCCAGGGGTGGCGCCGGTAGAGGGCGAGGGTGGCGCGCGCCATGGCGCCGAGGGCGGAGCGCCAGTCGCCGTCGCCGAGGCCTTCGAGGGCGTCACCCGGGCGCTGGACGCGGTCGAGCATGAGGTCCAGCAGCTCGGCCTTGCCGGGGACGTAGCGGTACAGCGACATCGCGCTGGTGCCCAGTTCCGCGCCGACGCGGCGCATGGAGACCGCCTCCAGCCCCTCGGTGTCCGCGACCCGGACGGCGGCTTCCACGATCTGGTCGAGCGTGAGGGCGGGCTTGGGACCGCGGCTCGGGCGCCGCCCGCTGTCCCAGAGCAGTTCCAGGGTGCGGACGATGTCGCCGCTGCCACTGGTGTCGGTCATTCCCTTGCCGCCGCTCGTCATGACCTCAGCTTATGTCCCCGGAAAAAAACTGCTTACGGTGTACGCGTAATCGGGTACGGTGTAAGCAGTTGTGGGGACGACGGGAGGAACGGGAACGATGGACGGTTACGCGGTGCACGCCGAGGGACTGGAGAAGCGGTACGGCGAGAAGCGCGCCCTCGACGGCTTCGACCTCGCCGTGCGCGAGGGCACCGTGCACGGCCTGCTCGGGCCGAACGGCGCCGGCAAGACCACCGCCGTGCGCATCCTGTCCACGCTGATCCGCCTCGACGGCGGACGGGCCACGGTGGCCGGCCTGGACGTGGCCCGGCAGCCGCGCGAGGTACGCGCCAGGATCGGGCTCACCGGCCAGTACGCGGCGGTGGACGAGGTGCTCACCGGCCGGCAGAACCTGGAGATGTTCGGCCGCCTGTTCCACCTCGGCGGCAAGCGGGCCAAGCTGCGCGCGGCCGAGCTGCTGGAGCAGTTCGACCTGACCGACGCCGCCGACAAGGGCGCCGGAGGCTACAGCGGCGGTATGCGCCGCCGCCTCGACCTGGCCGCGTCGATGATCCTCGCCCCGGCCGTGCTCTTCCTGGACGAGCCGACGACCGGGCTGGACCCGAGGAGCCGGGGCGAGGTCTGGGAGTCGGTGCGGGCGCTGGTGGCGAGCGGCACCACGGTCCTGCTGACCACGCAGTACCTGGAGGAGGCCGACAAGCTGGCCTCCCACATCACGGTCATCGACCAGGGCCGCGCCATCGCCGACGACACCCCGGACGGCCTGAAGGACCGGGTGGGCGGCGACCGGATCGAGGTCGTGGCCGCCGACCGGGCGGACATCCCGCGCGTGGTGAAGGTGATCGCGCGGGTCTCGGACGGCGAACCCGAGGCCGACGAGACCGAGTTGCGCGTGCACGCGCCCGTCGACGACCGGGTCGCGGCGCTCACCGAGGTCGCCCGCACCCTCCAGGACGAGGGCGTGCGGGTCGAGGACATCGGGCTGCGCAGGCCCAGCCTCGACGACGTGTTCCTGCGCCTGACCGGACACCGCGCCAAGAAGGAGGAGACGGCGGCATGAGCACCCTGGACCTCACCCGGCCCGTCGCGCGCAGCCGCGCGTACTGGATGCTGTCGGACGTCTGGAACATCGTGCGCCGGGGCCTGACGCACTACCGGCGCCAGCCGGTGAACATCGCCTGGCAGCTGGGCTTCCCGATCCTGTCGGTGCTGCTGTACGGCTATGTCTTCGGCAGCGCCATGCAGGTCCCCGGCGGCGGGGACTACAAGGACTTCCTGATGCCCGGCATGTTCGTCATGACGATGGCGTTCGGCTTCATCAACACCGCGACGGTGGTGGTCTACGACTCGACGAAGGGCGTCATCGACCGCTTCCGCTCGATGCCCATGGCGTCCAGCGCCGTGGTCGCCGGCCGCGGCGTCACCGACCTCCTGGTGGCCTGCGCGGAACTGGCCATCATGATGCTGACCGCGCTGGCGATGGGCTGGCGCCCGGAGGGCGGCTGGGGCTTCCTCGCCGCGTTCGGCCTGCTGCTGTGGCTGCGGTTCGCCCTCATCTGGGTGGGCGTCTGGCTCGGCCTCATCGTCCCCAACCCGGAGGCGGCGGGCGGCCTCTTCGCGGTCGCCTTCCCGCTGACGATGATTTCCAGCATCTTCGTCGCCCCGCAGCTGATGCCCGACTGGCTCGGCTGGCTCGCCGCCTGGAACCCCATCTCCTCCACGGCCGCCGCCGCCCGCGACCTGTTCGGCACCCCCGCCGGCAACGGCGACTCCTGGGTCGAACAGCACGCCCTGCTGATGTCCGGGCTGTGGCCGCTGATCCTGACGGCGGTCTTCCTGCCCCTGGCGGTACGGCGGTTCCAGCGGCTCAGCCGCTGAGGCGGAGCCCTCGGCGCCGCTGATGCCCGGTGGGGCCGGTGGCGCTGAGGGAGGGCCACGGCGACCCGGTTCGTGCCCGACGCGCGGATCCCGCGCGGGGAGGGCCCACGCGAAAGGGGCGCCCGGTGTTTCGCCGGGCGCCCCTTTCACCTGCTGTGCGAGGTCGTGCGGGTCGTGCGGGAGAAGGTCAGAGCTTCTCGATGACGTAGTCGATGCACTTGGTCAGGGCCTCGACGTCCGCCGGGTCGATCGCCGGGAACATGGCGATGCGCAGCTGGTTGCGGCCCAGCTTGCGGTACGGCTCGGTGTCGACGATGCCGTTGGCGCGCAGCACCTTGGCGACGGCGGCGGCGTCCACCTCGTCGGTGAAGTCGATGGTGCCGATGACGGCCGAGCGCTTGGCGGGGTCGGTGACGAACGGGGTCGCGAACTTCACGTCCTCGGCCCAGCCGTACAGCGTCCGCGCGGAGGTGGCCGTGCGGCGCACCGCCCAGTCCAGACCGCCCTGGCCGTTGATCCACTCCAGCTGCTGGTTCAGCAGGAAGAGGGTGGCGAGCGCCGGGGTGTTGTACGTCTGGTTCTTGCGGGAGTTGTCGATCGCCGTCGGCAGCGAGAAGAACTCCGGGATGTGCCGGCCGGACGCGTGGATCCGCTCGGCGCGCTCGAGCGCCGCCGGGGAGAACACGCCGATCCACAGACCGCCGTCGGAGGCGAAGGACTTCTGCGGGGCGAAGTAGTAGACGTCCGTCTCGGCGATGTCGACCGGGAGGCCGCCCGCGCCGGAGGTGGCGTCGACCAGGACCAGCGCACCCTCGTCGGCGCCCTCGACCCGCTGGATCGGCATGGCGACACCGGTCGAGGTCTCGTTGTGGGTGAACGCGTACACGTCCACGCCCGCCTCGGCCCGCGCCTGCGGGTGCGTGCCCGGGTCGGCGGCGACGACGGTGGGCTCGGCCAGCCACGGGGCCAGCTTGGCCGCCTTGGCGAACTTCGAGCTGAACTCGCCGAAGCTGAGGTGCTGCGACTTGTTCTCGATCAGGCCGTGGGTCGCGATGTCCCAGAACGCGGTGGAGCCGCCGTTGCCGAGGACGACCTCGTAGCCGTCGGGCAGCGCGAACAGCTCGCGGATGCCCTCGCGCACCTGGCCGACCAGGTTCTTGACCGGGGCCTGGCGGTGGGAGGTGCCGAGCAGGGACGTACCGGTGGCGGCCAGGGCGTCCAGCGCCTCCACCCGCACCTTGGAGGGACCCGCGCCGAATCGACCGTCCGCGGGCTTGATGTCAGCAGGAATCTGGATCTCAGCCACGAGGCGGAGCGTATCCCTTCGCGGAAATCAGGCGGAAACGTGTCCGTTCGATGAGACGAGATCTCCACCCCCCGGACCTGTGGGGATCTACAGAAGACCGCCCCGGAGTGCCCGTCACGCCCGGTGTACGGATGCATCCTGGACGCATGACGGATCCCCGAACCGGCCGGCGTCCCGAACCCCGCCCCGGTGTCCCCGCCGGTCTGCCCGCCGGTCTCCGTGCCGGTCTGCGCGCCGCCGTCCGCGGCGAGGTCGCGTTCGACGTCACCGCGCGGGCCCTGGCCACCATGGACGCGTCCAACTACCGGCGGGTGCCGCTGGGCGTGGTCGCGCCGAGGGACGCCGACGACGTCGCGGCCGCGCTGGAGGTGTGCCGCGCGCACGGGGTGCCCGTCGTGGCGCGCGGCGGCGGCACGTCGATCGCCGGGCAGGCCACCGGCACCGGCGTGGTGCTGGACTTCACCCGGCACATGAACCGGGTGCTGTCGCTCGACCCCGCGACCCGCACGGCCGTCGTCCAGCCGGGGCTGGTGCTGGACCGGCTCCAGGAGGCCGCCGCGCCGCACGGACTGCGCTTCGGCCCCGACCCGTCCACCCACAGCCGCTGCACCCTCGGCGGCATGATCGGCAACAACTCCTGCGGCTCCCACTCGGTGGCCTGGGGCACCACCGCGGACAGCGTGCGGGAGCTGTCGGTGGTCACCGCGCGCGGCGAGCGGCTGCGGCTCGGACAGCGCTGGGCGGGGGCACCGGAGGGCCTGCGGACCCTCGTGGAGGGCGAGCGGGCCCGGCTGCGCACCGGCTTTCCCGACCTGCCCCGCCGTATCTCCGGCTACGCGCTGGACGCGCTCCTGCCGGAGAACGGCGCCGACGTCGCCCGCTCCTTCTGCGGCTCCGAAGGCACCCTCGGCGTCCTCACGGAAGCCGTCGTACGGCTCGTGGAGGCCCCCCGCGCACGGGCGCTGGCCGTGCTCGGCTACGCCGACGAGAGCGCGGCGGCACAGGCCGCGGCGGGACTCCTGCCGCACCGGCCCCTGACCGTCGAGGGCATGGCGGCCGACCTCGTCCCGTCCGCCGCCGCGCTGCCCCGGGGCGGGGCATGGCTGTTCGTCGAGACCGGCGGGGACTCCGGCGCGCAGGCACGCGCGCGTGCGGAGCACATCGTGCGGGCCGCCGACGCCGTGGACGCGCTCGTGGTGACCGACCCGGCCGGACAGCGCGCGCTGTGGCGCGTCCGGGAGGACGCGAGCGGCACCGCCACGAGGATGCCCGACGGCAGCGAGGCGTGGCCCGGCTGGGAGGACTGCGCGGTGCCGCCGGCCCGGCTCGGCGCCTACCTGCGGGACTTCCGGGCCCTGCTGGCCGCGCACGGCCTGCGCGGCACGCCCTACGGGCACTTCGGCGACGGCTGCGTCCACGTCCGGATCGACTTCGACCTGCTGACCGCGCCGGGCGTGGCCCGCTTCCGCCGCTTCTCCGAGGAACTGGCCGACCTGGTCGTCGCCCACGGCGGCTCGCTGTCCGGCGAGCACGGCGACGGCCAGGCGCGCGCCGAGCTGCTGCCGCGCATGTACGGGCAGGAGACGGTGGCGCTCTTCGCACGCGCCAAGGCGGTCTGGGACCCGGACGACCTCCTCAACCCCGGCATGCTGGTCCGCCCGCACCGCCTCGACGACAACCTCCGCTTCGCCTCGCTGCCCCGCCGCCCCGTCGACGTGGCGTTTGGCTACCCGGCCGACGGCGGCGACTTCTCCGCCGCCGTACGGCGGTGCGTCGGCGTCGCCAAGTGCCGTACGGCCACCGCGAGCGGCCCGGCCGTGATGTGCCCGTCCTTCCGCGTCACCGGCGAGGAGGCGCACTCCACGCGCGGGCGGGCCCGGCTGCTGCACGAGATGCTGGCCGGCGAGGTGGTGACCGGCGGCTGGCGCTCGCCCGAGGTGCGGGACGCCCTCGACCTGTGCCTGGCCTGCAAGGGCTGCCGCTCGGACTGCCCGGTCGGCGTCGACATGGCCACCTACAAGGCCGAGTTCCTGCACCACCACTACGCCGGCCGGCGCCGGCCCGCCGCGCACCACAGCATGGGGCGGCTGCCGGAGTGGCTGCGCGCCGTGGACCGCACGCGCACGGCGGCCCTGGTCAACGCCCTCGCCGGCGTGGCACCCCTGGCACGGCTGGGCAAGCGGCTCGGCGGCATCGCGGGGGAGCGGGAGATCCCGCGGCTGGCGACGGAGCCGTTCAGCCGGTGGTGGCGCGAGCGGGCGGCGCCCGCCGGGGCGGGGGACGGGACGCGGGTCGTGCTGTGGCCCGACACCTTCACCGAGCACCTCTCGCCCTCGGTGGGCCGGTCGGCGGTCCGCGTCCTGGAGTCGGCGGGACTCGCCGTCACCCTGCCGCCCGCGGCGGGCCGCCGCCGCGCCCGGGTCTGCTGCGGGCTGACGTACGTCTCCACCGGCCAGCTCGACCGCGCCCGTACCGTCATGCGCCGCACCCTCGACACCATGACGCCGGTGCTGGCGGCCGGCACCCCCGTGGTGGTCCTCGAACCCAGCTGCGCGGCGGCACTCCGCACCGACCTGCCCGAGCTGCTGTCCGACGACCCGCGCGCCGCCCGCCTGGCCTCCCGCGTCCTCACCTTCGCCGAGTCCCTGGACCGCCTCGCCCCCGGCTGGACCCCGCCCCGCCTCGACCGTCCGGCCGTCGGCCAGACCCACTGCCACCAGCACGCGGTCCTCGGCGACGACCCCGACCGCCGGCTGCGCGCCGCCGCGGGACTCACCGGGGAGCTGTCCGGCGGCTGCTGCGGCCTGGCGGGCGACTTCGGCTTCGCACGAGGCCACTACGAGGTCTCCGCGGCCTGCGCCGAGGAACAGCTGCTGCCCGCGGTGCGGACGGCGCCTGTCGACGCGGTGGTCCTGGCGGACGGCTTCTCCTGCCGGACCCAGCTGGAGCACCTGGGCGGCGTACGGGGCCGGCACCTGGCGGAGGTGCTGGCGGAGGCGCTGGACGCGGAGTCGAGTGCGGGGGCGGGTGCGGGGCCGGGCGAGGCCGGGGGCGCGGTGCCGGGCGCGGGTGAGGGCGTGGGGTCGAGTGCGGGGCCGCCGGGCGCGGTCCGGTAAGCCGCAAAACCGCTTCACACACCTGATGCAGTCCATTACCCTGGACCGAGTAGTCCATCACGCTGAACGAACCTCCGCGCACTCGACCCGATCCCCTGGACCGCCCGTGACCAGCCCCGAGACCGCCACGACCCCTTCCGTCGCCGCCGCCTCCCCCGCCTCCGGCACTCCGGGCCGGTTCGGCTCGCTCGGGCCCGTGGGGCTGGTGTTCGCGGGCGGGATCTCGGTGCAGTTCGGCGGGGCGCTCGCCGTGATGCTGATGCCCAGGGCCGGTGCGCTGGGCGTGGTGGCGCTGCGGCTGGCGGTGGCCGCGGTGGTGCTGCTGGTGGTCTGCCGGCCACGGCTGCGCGGCCACTCCCGCGCCGACTGGGGCACGGTCGCCGTCTTCGGCGTCACCATGGCCGCCATGAACGGCCTCTTCTACCAGGCCGTCGACCGCATCCCGCTGGGACCCGCGGTCACCCTGGAGGTGCTGGGCCCGCTCGCCCTCTCCGTCCTGGCCTCCCGCCGGTTGATCAATCTCCTCTGGGCGGGCCTCGCCCTCGCCGGTGTCTTCCTCCTCGGCGGCGGTATCGGCGACCTCGACCCGCTGGGGGCGGCCTTCGCGCTGGGCGCGGGCGCGATGTGGGCGGCGTACATCGTCTTCAGCGCCCGCACCGGCCGCCGCTTCCCGCAGGCCGACGGCCTCGCGCTGGCCATGGCGGTGGGCGCGGTGCTGTTCCTCCCGCTCGGCCTCGCGGAATCCGGCGACAAGCTCCTCGACCCGGTCACCCTGGGCCTCGGCGCGGCGGTCGCCCTGCTCTCCTCCGTCCTCCCCTACACCCTCGAACTCCTCGCCCTGCGCCGCCTGCCCGCCTCCACGTTCGCCGTGCTGATGAGCCTGGAACCCGCCATCGCGGCGACGGCCGGCTTCTTCCTCCTCGACCAGTCCCTCACCCCCACCCAGGCCCTCGCCATCACCCTGGTCATCGTGGCGAGCATGGGTGCGGTGCGGACGCAGGTGGGACGGCGGAAGACGGCGACCGCCTGAACGGGCGGGGCTGCTCGAGCGGGCCGTCGCCGGTCGGAGCGGGCCGCTCAGGAGGGCCGTAGCCGGTGGGAGCGGGCCGCTCAGGAGGGCCGTAGCCGGTAGAGCGGGCCGCTCGCGAGGGTCGCAGCCGGTCCGAGCGGGTCGCCGTCACGGCCCCGCCCGCGCGGCCGTCGCTGACAAGCGCATCGCCCGCCCCACGTGCCCTCCCCCTCCATCAGCGCCCCCGAGACTCGCCGCACAAATTCATGCAAGCACGCTTGCTTGTTTCTGGTGGCGCTGCCATGCTCCCCGCATGGCCGACCCGACGCCCCTGCCCGTGTTCGACGACCTCCGTGCCGAAAGCCACGAACTCGACTCTCTCGTGGCCGAGTTGGAGCCCGAGCGGTGGGCGCTCGCGACGCCCGCGCCCGGCTGGACCGTCGCCCACCAGATCGCCCACCTCGCCTGGACCGACCACTCCGCCCTGCTCGCGGTGACCGACGCCGAGGCGTTCCGGGCGATGGCCGAGAAGGCGCTCGCGGCGCCGGACTCCTTCGTGGACGAGGGCGCCGAGGAGGGCGCCCGGACACCGCCCGCCGAGCTGCTGCGGCGCTGGCGACAGGGCCGTACCGCCCTCGACCGGGCCCTTCGCGCCGCCCCGGCCGGTGCCCGTTTCCCCTGGTACGGGCCGCCGATGTCCGCGGCGTCCATGGCCACCGCCCGCCTGATGGAGACCTGGGCCCACGGACTGGACGTCGCGGACGCGCTCGGCGTCACCCGCGAACCCACCGACCGCCTCCGCCACATCGCCCGGCTCGGCTTCCGCACCCGGGACTTCGCCCACCTCGTGCACGGCCTGCCCGTACCCGCCGATCCGTTCCGGGTCGAGCTGACCGGGCCGCACGGTGACATGTGGGCCTTCGGACCCGAGGACGCCCCGCAGCGCGTCACCGGCCCCGCCCTCGACTTCTGCCTGCTCGTCACCCAGCGCGCCCACCGCTCCGGCCTCGCCCTGCGCGCCGAGGGCGCCGACGCGGACCGCTGGCTGGACATCGCGCAGGCCTTCGCCGGGCCGCCCGGTGGCGGACGGCCGCCTCAACCGAAGGGGGACGCCCGGTGAGCGCGCTGCGCGTCGGCAACGCGTCCGGCTTCTACGGCGACCGCTTCGACGCGCTGCGCGAGATGCTGACCGGCGGCGACCTGGACGTCCTCACCGGCGACTACCTCGCCGAGCTGACCATGCTGATCCTCGCCCGGGACCGGCTGCGGAACCCGGACGCCGGGTACGCCCGCACGTTCCTGCGGCAGCTGGAGGACACCCTCGGGCTCGCGCACGAGCGGGGCGTGCGGATCGTGACCAACGCCGGCGGCCTCAACCCCGCCGGACTCGCCGACGCCGTACGGGCCCTGGCGGACCGCCTCGGCGTCCCCGTCCGCGTCGCCCATGTCGAGGGCGACGACCTCACCCCGGCGTATCCGGGCAGCCTCGCCGCCCACGCCTACCTCGGCGGGTTCGGCATCGCCGCCTGTCTGCGCGAGGGCGCCGACATCGTCGTCACCGGCCGGGTGACGGACGCGGCGCTGGTCAGCGGGCCCGCCGCCGCGCACTTCGGCTGGGCGCCGACGGATCACGACCGGCTCGCGGGGGCCGTCGTCGCCGGGCACGTGCTGGAGTGCGGAACGCAGGCGACCGGCGGCAACTACGCCTTCTTCCGGGACGGAGACGTCCGGCGGCCCGGTTTCCCGCTCGCCGAGATCCACGCCGACGGCACCTGTGTCGTCACCAAGCATCCCGGCACCGGCGGATTCGTCGACACCGGCACGGTCACCGCCCAGCTCCTCTACGAGACCGGCGGCGCCCGGTACGCCGGACCCGACGTCACCGCGCGGCTGGACACCGTACGGCTCACCCAGGTAGGGCCCGACCGGGTGCGGATCGACGGGGTGCGCGGGGAGGCGCCCCCGCCCGCGCTCAAAGTCGGGGTGAACCGGCTCGGCGGCTTCCGCAACGAGGTGACCTTCGTGCTGACCGGCCTGGACGTCGAGGCCAAGGCCGCGCTGGTGCGGGAGCAGATGGCGGGTGTCCTCGCCGCGTCGCCGCCCGCCGAGGTCCACTGGGACCTCGTCCGCACCGACCGGCCCGACGCCCCCACCGAGGAGACCGCGAGCGCCCTGCTGCGGCTGGTGGTCCGCGACCCCGACCAGGAGACCGTCGGGCGGCCCCTGACCGCCGCCGCCGTGGAGCTCGCCCTCGCCAGCTACCCCGGCTTCCATGTGCTCGCCCCACCCGAGAAGGGCTCCCCGTACGGGGTCTTCGAGGACGAGTACGTCCCCCAGGGCGCCGTCGCCCAGGTGGCCGTCCTCCACGACGGGCGGCGGATCACCGTGGCCCCGCCCCACGACACCCGGCCCCCGCACCCGGTCGACGAGCCACCCGCGCCCGAGCCGCTGCCGCCCGGACCCACCCGCCGCGCCCCCCTCGGACTCGTCGTCGGCGCCCGCAGCGGCGACAAGGGCGGCAACGCCAACGTCGGCGTGTGGGCCCGCACGGACGAGGGCTGGCGCTGGCTGGCCCACACCCTCACCGTCGGCCTCTTCCGGCGCCTGCTGCCCGAGACCGCCGGCCTGACCGTCGTCCGCCACACCCTCCCGAACCTGCGCGCCCTGAACTTCACCGTCGAGGGGATCCTCGGCGCGGGCGTCGCCGCCCGGCACCGCTTCGACCCGCAGGCCAAGGCCCTCGGCGAATGGCTGCGCTCCCGCCACCTGGACATACCGGAGTCCCTTCTGTGACCGTCCTCCCGTCCTTCCTGGACCCCACCGACCCCGCCTGCGCGGCCCACCGCGAGGCCATGCTCGCCAAGCTCGCCGACCTCGACGCCGAGCACGCCAAGGCCCTCGCGGGCGGCGGCGAGAAGTACGTCGAGCGGCACCGGCGGCGCGGCAAACTCCTCGCCAGGGAACGCGTCGAACTGCTGCTTGACCCGGACACCCCGTTCCTGGAGCTGTCCCCGCTGGCCGCCTGGGGCAGCGAGTACGCCGTGGGCGCCTCCCTCGTCACCGGCATCGGCGTCGTCGAGGGCGTCGAGTGCCTGATCACCGCCAACGACCCCACCGTGCGGGGCGGCGCCTCCAACCCCTGGTCGCTGAAGAAGGCCCTGCGCGCGAAAGGCATCGCGCTCGCCAACCGGCTGCCCTGCATCAGCCTGGTGGAGTCCGGAGGGGCCGACCTGCCGTCCCAGAAGGAGATCTTCATCCCCGGCGGCGCCCTCTTCCGCGACCTCACGCGGCTGTCCGCCGCCGGCATCCCCACCATCGCGGTCGTCTTCGGCAACTCCACCGCCGGAGGCGCGTACGTCCCCGGCATGTCCGACCACGTGATCATGGTCAAGGAGCGGGCGAAGGTGTTCCTCGGCGGACCGCCGCTGGTGAGGATGGCCACCGGGGAGGAGAGCGACGACGAGTCCCTCGGCGGCGCCGGGATGCACGCGCGCGTGTCCGGCCTCGCCGACCACTTCGCCGTCGACGAGCGGGACGCGCTGCGCCAGGCCCGCCGGGTCGTCGCCCGCCTCAACCACCGCAAGGCGTACCCCGATCCGGGGCCCGCCGAGCCGCCGAAGTACGACCCGGAGGAGCTGCTGGGCATCGTCCCCGGCGACCTGAAGACCCCCTTCGACCCGCGCGAGGTCATCGCCCGGATCGTCGACGGCTCCGACTTCGACGAGTTCAAGCCGCTGTACGGCACCAGCCTGACCACGGGCTGGGCCCGCCTGCACGGCTACCCGGTCGGCATCCTCGCCAACGCGCGCGGCGTGCTGTTCAGCCAGGAGTCCCAGAAGGCCGCCCAGTTCATCCAGCTCGCCAACCAGCGCGACATTCCCTTGATCTTCCTGCACAACACCACCGGCTACATGGTCGGCAAGGAGTACGAACAGGGCGGCATCATCAAACACGGCGCGATGATGATCAACGCGGTGAGCAACTCCCGCGTGCCCCACCTGTCCGTCCTCGTCGGCGCCTCCTACGGCGCCGGCCACTACGGCATGTGCGGCCGCGCCTACGACCCGCGCTTCCTGTTCGCCTGGCCCAGCGCCAAGTCGGCCGTGATGGGCCCGCAGCAGCTCGCGGGCGTCCTGTCGATCGTCGCCCGGCAGTCCGCCGCCGCGAAGGGGCAGCCGTACGACGAGGACGCCGACGCCGCCCTGCGCGCCATGGTGGAGCAGCAGATCGAGTCCGAGTCGCTGCCGATGTTCCTGTCCGGGCGGCTGTACGACGACGGCGTCATCGACCCGCGCGACACCCGTACCGTCCTCGGCCTGTGCCTGTCCGCCGTCCACACCGCGCCCTACGAGGGCGTGCGCGGCGGCTTCGGCGTCTTCCGGATGTGAGGGACCCCGTGATCACTTCTGTGCTCGTCGCCAACCGGGGCGAGATCGCCTGCCGCGTCTTCCGCACCTGCCGTGAGCTGGGAATCCGGACCGTCGCGGTCCATTCCGACGCCGACGAAGACGCCCTCCACGCGCGCGTGGCCGACACGGCCGTACGCCTGCCGGGCACCGCCCCCGCCGACACCTACCTGCGCGGCGACCTGATCGTGAAGGCCGCCCTCGCGGCCGGCGCCGACGCCGTGCACCCCGGCTACGGCTTCCTCTCCGAGAACCCCGACTTCGCCCGCGCGGTCCTCGACGCGGGCCTCGTCTGGATCGGCCCGCCACCGCAGGCCATCGAGGCCATGGCGTCCAAGACCCGCGCCAAGCGACTGCTGGGCCTCGCCCCGCCCGGCGAGGTCACCGAGGCCGACCTGCCCGTGCTGGTGAAGGCGGCGGCCGGGGGCGGCGGGCGCGGCATGCGCGTCGTACGCCGCCTCGCCGACCTGGACCGGGAGCTGACGGCCGCCCGCGCGGAGGCCCGGTCCGCGTTCGGCGACGACGAGGTGTTCACCGAGCCGTACGTCGAGAACGGCCGCCATGTGGAGGTGCAGATCCTCGCCGACACCCACGGCACGGTGTGGGCGCTCGGCACCCGCGACTGCTCCCTCCAGCGCCGCCACCAGAAGGTCGTCGAAGAGGCCCCCGCACCGGGTCTGACTCCCCAACTGACCCGCGAGCTGCACGACACCGCCGTACGCGCCGCCCGCGCGGTCGGCTACACCGGCGCCGGCACCGTCGAGTTCCTGGTCGCCGACGGCACCGCCCACTTCCTGGAGATGAACACCCGCCTCCAGGTCGAACACCCCGTCACCGAGGCCGTGTACGGCATCGACCTGGTCGCCCTGCAGATCCGCGTCGCCGAGGGCCACGCCCTGGAGAACGACCCGCCCCCCGCGCGCGGCCACGCCGTCGAGGCCCGCCTCTACGCCGAGGACCCGGCGAACGGCTGGGCCCCGCAGACCGGCACCCTGCACCGCCTCGCCGTCCCGGACACCGTCCGCCTCGACACCGGCTACACCGACGGCGACCCGATCGGCGTCCACTACGACCCCCTCATCGCCAAGGCGATCGCCCACGCGCCCACCCGCGCGGAGGCGATCCGCAAACTCGCCGGCGCCCTGGAGCAGGCCGCGATCCACGGCCCGGTCACCAACCGCGACCTCCTCGTGCGCTCCCTGCGCCACCGGGAGCTCACCTCCGCCCGCATGGACACCGGCTTCTACGGCCGGCACCTGGCCGAGCTGACCCGGCCCGCCCCCGACCCGTACGCCCCGCTCGCCGCCGCCCTCGCCGACGCGCACGGCCGCTCCCGCTTCGGCGGCTGGCGCAACCTGCCCTCCCAGCCGCAGACCAAGCGCTACCTGATGGCCGGCGAGGAACACGAGGTCCGCTACCACCACACCCGCGCGGGCGGCCTCGAAGCCGACGGAGTACGCGTCCTGCACGCCGACGCCGCCCACGTCGTCCTGGAGACCGACGGCCTGCGCCGGACGTACACGATCGCCCGCTACGGCGACGAGATCCACGTCAACCGGACCGTCCTGCGCGCCCTGCCCCGCTTCCCCGACCCCACGCCGCAGCACGCCCCGGGCTCCCTGCTCGCCCCCATGCCCGGCACCGTCGTCCGCATCGCCGACGGCCTCACCGAAGGCGCCGCCGTCCAGGCCGGACAGCCCCTCCTGTGGCTGGAGGCGATGAAGATGCAGCACCAGATCACGGCCCCCGCGACGGGCACCCTCGAAGCCCTCCACGTCGAACCGGGCCGGCAAGTGGAACCCGGCACCCTCTTGGCCGTGGTGACCACCACCCCGTAGGAGCGCGGGACCGCACGGATATGCGGCTCCGCCGCGTGTGCGCGATCGACCACCGACAACCCGCAGACCGGAGGATTCCCGTGACCACCCTCATCGAATCCGAAGAGAACAAAGCCCTCCGATCCGCCGTGGCCGCCCTCGGCACCCGCCACGGCCGCCACCACGACCACCGGGAACTCTGGTCCGAGGCGGGCAAACTCGGCTACCTCGGCGTCAACCTGCCGGAGGCCTACGGCGGCGGAGGCGGCGGCATCACCGAACTCTCCATCGTCCTCGAAGAACTCGGCGCCGCGGGCGCCCCCCTCCTCATGATGATCGTCTCCCCGGCGATCTGCGGCACGGTCATCGCCCGCTTCGGCACCGAGGAACAGAAGCGGACCTGGCTCCCCGGCCTCGCCGACGGCACCCGCCTCATGGCCTTCGGCATCACCGAACCCGACGCCGGCTCCAACAGCCACCGCATCACCACCACCGCCCGCCGCGACGGCACCGACTGGCTCCTCACCGGCCGCAAGGTCTTCGTCTCCGGCGTCGACATCGCCGACGCCACCCTCATCGTCGGCCGCACCCAGGACGCCCGCACGGGCCGTCTGAAGCCCTGCCTGTTCATCGTCCCGCGGGACGCGCCCGGCTTCGGGCGCCGCAGGATCGACATGGAGCTCGACGCCCAGGAGAAACAGTTCGAAGTGACCCTGGACGACGTCCGGCTCCCCGCCGGCGCGCTCGTCGGCGACGAGGACGCCGGCCTGCTGCAGCTCTTCGCCGGACTCAACCCCGAGCGGATCATGACGGCCGCCTTCGCGATCGGCATGGGCCGGTACGCCGTCGCCAGGGCCGTCGAGTACGCCCGCGACCGCACCGTCTGGAAGGCCCCGATCGGCGCCCACCAGGCCATCGCCCACCCCCTCGCCCAGTCGCACATCGAGCTGGAACTGGCCCGCCTGATGATGCAGAAGGCGGCCCGCCTCTACGACACGGGCGACGACACCGGCGCCGGCGAGGCCGCGAACATGGCCAAGTACGCCGCCGGCGAGGCCTGCGCCAGAGCCGTCGACCAGGCCGTGCACACCCTCGGCGGCAACGGCCTCACCCGCGAGTTCGGCCTCGCCTCGCTCGTCACGGCCGCGCGCGTGGCCCGTATCGCACCGGTGAGCCGCGAAATGATCCTGAACTACGTCTCCCACCAGACCCTCGGTCTGCCGAAGTCGTACTGAGCCCGTACCGAGGCCGTACGGGCACCCGCCCCCGCGCGAGGAGGAACCGCGATGTTCCGCAGCGAGTACGCAGACGTCCCGCCCGTGAACCTGCCCATCCACGATGCGGTCTTGGGCCGCGCCGCCGAGTTCGGCGACGCCCCCGCGCTCATCGACGGCACCGACGGCACCACCCTCTCCTACGAGCAGGTGGACCGCTTCCACCGCCGCATCGCCGCCGCGCTCGCCGAGACGGGCGTCCGCAAGGGCGACGTCGTCGCCCTGCACAGCCCCAACACCCTCGCCTTCCCCCTCGCCTTCTACGCCGCCACCCGCGCGGGCGCCGCCGTCACCACTGCGCACCCCCTCGCCACCGCCGAGGAGTTCGCGCGCCAGCTCCGCGACTCGGCCGCCCGCTGGGTCGTCACCGTCTCCCCGCTGCTCGACACCGCCCGCCGCGCCGCCGCACTCGCCGGCGGCGTCCGCGAGATCCTCGTCTGCGACAGCGCGCCCGGACACCGGTCCCTGACCGACCTGCTGGCCTCCACGGCCCCCGAACCCCACATCGACCTCGACCCGGCCGAGGACCTGGCCGCCCTGCCGTACTCCTCCGGCACCACCGGCACCCCCAAAGGCGTGATGCTCCCCCACCGGCAGATCGCCACCAACCTCGCCCAGCTGGAACCCGCCATCGACACCGGCCCCGGCGAACGCGTCCTGGCCGTCCTGCCGTTCTTCCACATCTACGGCCTGACCGCGCTGATGAACGCCCCCCTGAGGAAGGGCGCCACCGTCGTCGTCCTGCCCCGCTTCGACCTGGAGACCTTCCTCGCCGCCATCCAGAACCACCGCATCACCGCCCTCTACGTGGCCCCGCCGATCGTGCTCGCCCTCGCCAAACACCCCCTGGTCGGCCGGTACGACCTGTCGTCCCTGAAGTACGTCGTCAGCGCCGCCGCACCCCTCGACGCCGCCCTCGCCGAGGCCTGCTCCCGCCGGCTGAACCTGCCGCCCGTCGGCCAGGCCTACGGCATGACGGAACTGTCCCCCGGCACCCACGTCGTCCCCCTCGACGCCATGCACGACGCACCCCCCGGAACCGTCGGCAAACTCATCGCCGGCACGCGGATGCGGATCGTCTCCCTCGACGACCCCACCCGGGACCTCGCACCCGGCGAGGCCGGCGAGATCCTCATCCGCGGCCCCCAGGTGATGAAGGGCTACCTGGGCCGCCCCGACGCCACCGCCGCGATCATCGACCCCGACGGCTGGCTGCACACCGGCGACGTCGGCCACGTCGACCCCGGGGGAAGCTGGCTGTTCGTCGTCGACCGCGTCAAGGAACTGATCAAGTACAAGGGCTTCCAGGTCGCCCCCGCCGAACTCGAGGCACTGCTCCTCACCCACCCCGGCATCGCCGACGCCGCCGTCATCGGCGTCCCCGACGACAACGGAAACGAGGTCCCCCGCGCGTACGTGGTCCGCCGCCCGGACGCGGGGCACCTCTCCGAAGGAGAGGTCATGATGTACGTCGCCGAACGCGTCGCCCCCTACAAACGCGTCCGCCAGGTCACCTTCACCGACACCGTGCCCCGCGCCGCCTCCGGCAAGATCCTGCGCCGCGAACTCAGGGAGCGGACATGACCTCGGTCACCCGCACCCGCGCCCGCGGCATCGAAACCCTCACCCTCGACGCCCCGCACCACCGCAACGCGCTCTCCGCGGCCCTCGTCGGCGAACTGGCCGACGCGCTCACCGCCTGCGCCGAGGACGCCGACGTCCGCGCGGTCGTCCTCACCCACACCGGCACCACCTTCAGCGCCGGCGCCGACCTGCGCGACCCACCCGGCCCCGACGCCCTGGTCGCCCTCCTGCGCCACCTCGTCGCCCTGCCCAAACCGGTCGTCGCCCGCGTCACCGGACACGTCCGCGCGGGCGGCCTCGGGCTGCTCGCCGCCTGCGACATCTCCGCCGCCTCCCACACCGCCACCTTCGCGTTCACCGAGGTACGCATCGGCGTCGCCCCCGCGGTGATCTCCCTGCCGCTGCTGCCCCGCACCGACCCGCGCGCCCTCACCCGCTACTGCCTCACCGGGGAACGCCTCGACGCCGCCGAAGCCGCCCGCATCGGCCTGATCACCGCGGCCGGCGACGACGTCGACGACGTCCTCGCCCCCGTCCTCGACGGGCTGCGCCGCTCCTCGCCCCAGGCCCTCGCCGAGACGAAACGGCTGCTCACGGCTAGGGTGCTGGAAGCCTTCGAGCGGGACGCGGCCGGTGTGACCGCGCTCTCGGCCGGGCTGTTCGCCTCCCCGGAGGCCCGCGAGGGCATGACGGCCTTCCTGGAACGACGGGATCCCGAATGGGTGCTGTGACGGAATGAGTGCTGTGACGACAGTCGACCGCGTCCCCAAGCAGGACCGCAGCCGCGCCACCCGGCAGCGGCTGCTGGCCGCCGCCGTGGCCTGCCTCGCCGAGCACGGCTGGGCCGGGTCCACGGTCTCCGTCGTCGCCGAACGCGCCGGCGTCTCCCGCGGTGCCGCCCAGCACCACTTCCCCACCCGCGAGGACCTGTTCACCGCCGCCGTCGAGTACGTCGCCGAGGAACGCTCCGGCGCCCTGCGCGCCCTCTTCCCCGAGGGCGCCGCCGGCGACCGCCGGGCCGTCGTCGCCGCCCTCGTCGACCTGTACACCGGCCCCCTCTTTCGCGCCGCCCTCCACCTGTGGGTCGCCGCGTCCAACGAGGAACAGCTGCGGCCCCGCGTCACCGAACTCGAAGCCCGCGTCGGCCGCGAGACCCACCGCATCGCCGTCGACCTCCTCGGCGCCGACGAGACCCGCCCCGGCGTCCGCGAGACCGTGCAGGGCCTGCTCGACATGGCCCGCGGCCTCGGCCTCGCCAACCTCCTCACCGACGACGCCGCGCGCCGCGACCGCGTCGTGGCCCAGTGGGCGGCACTGCTCGACGGGGCGCTGGACTGACCATGGGGGACCGGTTCCAGGTGATCGCCGACCTCGACGCGACCACCACCGACGCCGCACGGCTCGCCACCCGCGTCACGGCCTGGCTCGCCGCCGAGGGCGTCGTACTCGCCGAACGCACGCCGTGCGTCCCCGGGCAGCCCCTCGGCCACCCGCCCGGCCCGCACTGGGAGCGGGCCGTCGACGACGACTGGGACCGGCCGCCCTCCGACGGGCTCGCCGTCCACACCGGGCGCACCGGCTTCACCAGCGGCGCCGACCTGCCGGACGCGGCCGTCTGCCCGCGCTGCACGGCGGTCACGCCGCTCGGCGACACGCTGTGGCCCCGCTTCCACGACGCCATGCGGACCTGGCACGACACCGGCTCCGCCACCGTCGCCTGCCCGGTCTGCGCCGCACCCGTCGCCGTACCCGACTGGACGTGGGACGACCGCCCCCTGGCCTTCGCCCACCTCGGCTTCGAGTTCTGGAACTGGCCCGACCTCAGCGACACGTTCCAGGCCCGCCTGACCGCCCTCCTCGACGGCCACCGCACGGTGTACCTGTGGGGCGGCTACTAGGGGGTGTCTGCCCGGGCACCCGTCAGGGACTGAGCCGCTCCACCCGCCAGCCCCCGCCCGGCTCCGCCACGTACCGCAGCCGGTCGTGCAGCCGGTTCTCCCGCCCCTGCCAGAACTCCACCGACGACGGCACCACCCGGAACCCGCCCCAGTGCGGCGGCACCGGCACCCGCTCACCCTCCGGATAACGGGCCTCCAGCTCGGCGTACGCGGCCTCCAGCTCCGCACGCGAGCCGATCACCGAGGACTGCGCGCTCGCCCACGCCCCCAGCTGCGAACCGTGCGGCCGACTGCGGAAGTACGCGGCCGTCTCCTCCCGCCCGGTACGCCGCGCCACGCCCGTGACGATCACCTGCCGTGCCATCGGATACCAGGGGAACAGCAGCGACACATGCGGGTTCTCCGCCAGGTCACGGGCCTTGCGGGAGTCGTAGTTGGTGTAGAAGACGAAGCCCCGCTCGTCGAACTGCTTCAGCAGCACCGTGCGGGAACTCGGCCGCCCCTGCGCGTCGGCCGTCGAGACGACCATCGCGTTCGGCTCGAACAGCCGCCCCTCCGTCGCGGCCTGCCGGAACCACCGCGCGAACTGCCGCACGGGCGTCGCCGCGAGATCGGCCTCGGCCAGCCCTTCCTCGCGGTAGTGCTTGCGCATCACCGACGGGTCGGGGACGGGCTCGTGCGGGACGGCGGGAACGGCGTCATGCTCGGTCACCCGGTCATCTTGCCGTATGCCCCGGGGCACCCCGCCACGGTGTCCTTCGTCACTGCGTGGCACTGAGTGCCGCGAAACCTCCCCAGGGTTGACACCCAGGGATATCGTGCAGATGCCGGCCCGGTGGGGTGACCGCCAGGCCGACGGGGCATGACCCGAGTGAACGTTCGGGACCGCGAGCCCGCCCAGGCCGCGGATCCACGCGGCGCTCACCCACCCCGCCGGCCACACCCGAGCCGGCCCACCACCGTCGTACCGCCCACATCCCGCACACCGTCCCACCCACCCGTCGTACACATCACGAGGAGCCGCCTGATGTCCGACTTCGTACCCGGACTCGAAGGAGTCGTCGCGTTCGAGACGGAGATCGCCGAACCGGACAAGGAGGGCGGCGCCCTCAGGTACCGGGGAGTCGACATCGAGGACCTGGTCGGTCACGTCTCCTTCGGCAATGTCTGGGGCCTGCTCGTCGACGGTGCCTTCAACCCCGGCCTCCCGCCCGCCGAGCCGTTCCCCATCCCCGTGCACTCCGGCGACATCCGCGTCGACGTCCAGTCCGCGCTCGCCATGCTCGCCCCCGTCTGGGGGCTGAAACCCCTCCTCGACATCGACGCCGAACAGGCCCGCGAGGACCTCGCCCGCGCCGCCGTCATGGCCCTGTCCTACGTCGCCCAGTCCGCCCGCGGCCAGGGCCTGCCCATGGTCCCGCAGCGCGAGATCGACAAGGCCCAGTCCGTCGTCGAACGCTTCATGATCCGCTGGCGCGGCGAGCCCGACCCCAAGCACGTCGCCGCCGTCGACGCCTACTGGACGTCCGCCGCCGAGCACGGCATGAACGCCTCCACCTTCACCGCCCGCGTCATCGCCTCCACCGGAGCCGACGTCGCCGCCGCCCTCTCCGGCGCCGTCGGCGCCATGTCCGGCCCCCTCCACGGCGGCGCCCCCTCCCGCGTCCTGCACATGATCGAGGAGATCGAGCGCACCGGGGACGCCGAGGCGTACGTCAAGAAGACCCTCGACAAGGGCGAACGCCTGATGGGCTTCGGCCACCGCGTCTACCGCGCCGAGGACCCCCGCGCCCGCGTCCTGCGCCGCACCGCGCGGGAACTCGGCGCCCCCCGCTTCGAGGTCGCCGAAGCCCTGGAGAAGGCGGCCCTGGCCGAGCTCCACGCCCGCCGCCCCGACCGCGTCCTCGCCACCAACGTCGAGTTCTGGGCCGCCATCGTCCTCGACTTCGCCGAGGTTCCCGCGCACATGTTCACCTCGATGTTCACCTGCGCCCGCACCGCCGGCTGGTCGGCGCACATCCTGGAACAGAAGCGCACCGGCCGCCTCGTGCGCCCCTCCGCCCGCTACATCGGCCCCGGGCCGCGCGACCCGCGCGAGATCGAGGGCTACGCGGACATCGCGCACTGAGCCACCGAGGGCGGCGTCACGCGGGGCTCAGCAGCCCCGCGTGATGCCGCTCGGCCACCAGCGGATGCGCCCGCAGCTTGCCCTTCAGCTCGTTGAAGCCGTACTCCGCGAACAGCGGATTCGCCGGATCGTCGGTCACCCCCCGCGCGGCCGACGCATGCGGGAACGGCAGCGGCTCGACCCGCGCGTCCAGCCGCGGGTTGTAGAAGAACGGCACGGAGAACCGCTCCGTGGCCCCCGGCGGCGACACGACCCGGTGGTTCGTGGCCACCAGATAGCCGTTGGTGGCCACCTCCAGCAGCTCCCCGAGGTTCACCACGAACGCCCCCGGAACCGGCGGCACGTCATGGAACAGCCCGTCCTCCCGCTGCACCTGGAGCCCGCCCACCCCGTCCTGCAGCAGCAGCGTCAGGAACCCGTAGTCCTTGTGCGCGCCCACCCCCTGGGCGGCGCCGTCCACCGCGCTCCCCGGATACCGCACCAGCTTCAGATGCGGATGCGCGTGCTCCCCGAAGATCGGGTCGTAGAAGTCGGCGGGCGCCCCGATCGCCGCCAGCAGCTCGTGCAGCAGCCGCTCCGCGACCCCGCTCAGCCGGTCGATCCACGCCAGCGCGGCCGTCCGCAGCTCGGGCAGCGCCGCCGGCCACTGGTTCGGCCCCTGCAGCCACCAGTACGCCGGCTCACCCGGCCCCGGCACCCGCACCGGCCGCTCCGCCCCGATGTCCAGCTGGTCCCGCCAGTCCCGCGCACCGCCGGTGCGCTCGTCACCGACCCGCGTGTAACCGCGGAAGTGCGGCGAGTTCACGTTGTCCAGCGCCACCCGCTCCGCCTCCGGCAGCGCGAAGAACCGCCGCATGGCCGACAGCAACGCCTCCGTCTCCTCCTCGGTCACCCCGTGCCCGACGAGCTGGAAGAAGCCCACGTCCCGGGCGGCCGCGTGCAACCGGTCACGGAAAGCCGCCCGCGCCCCGGGCCCGGCATCGGCATCGGACAGATCGATCACGGGAAGCTGCTGGTACGACACGTGAGAGTTCATGAGGACATCCGCAGGGGTGTACGGGGGCCCGCGCCCCCGCCGGGGTGGGGCGGAGACACGGCGCACCGAAGGAAGGAAAGGAACAGCCCGCAAGCTTCAGGAAGCCGAAGGGCGGGCGGCAGAGCCGGAACCGGCGATCAGCCGGGAAAACGGGCCCGAGCGCTCAGATCGTGAAGCGTCGACAGCCCATGCTCGTGACGCGGACGAAGTCCACATGGCGGCGTCGAACGAGCGGAAGCATGCCCCCAGCGTACTGCCCCGACAACGCAGACGACCCGCGAGCCTGGTCCTCCTGAAAGGAGGAGCCGGTCGGACGTACCGGCAGCTCGCGGGTCGGGTGACTGCTTGGGATTGGGCCGGCTGCGCGCTTCGCTCACGCGCTGGTCCGGCACCGCACTGAGTGTGGTGGCGAGCCGCTAGCCCGCAGCCACCTCACGCGTCCGGTTTTCATACATCTGCCGAACCACCTCCCTTCTCGTGTACCGCACACCCTAGGAAGTGCCCCCGCGCCACTCAACCCCTTTTTTCGCGAGTGCTTCAGCGCTCCGTGCATGACAATCCGTGCATGACAAAGCGGCGGGCGATTCTCAGTGGTTCGGTGTTCGAGGAGCGGATCGGGTATGCCCGGGCCGTGGTGGACGGGGACTGGGTGCACGTGTCGGGGACGACCGGGTACGACTACGCGACCATGACGATCTCCGACGACGTCGTCGAGCAGGCCGAGCAGTGTCTGCGGAACATCGGGGCGGCGCTGGAGGAGGCGGGGTGCTCGTTCGCCGACGTGGTGCGGGTGCGGTATCTGCTGCCGGACCGGGAGGACTTCGAGCCGTGCTGGCCGGTGCTGCGGGCCTGCTTCGGAGAGGTGCGGCCGGCGGCGACGATGATGGTGTGCGGGCTGGCGGATCCCCGGATGAGGATCGAGATCGAGGTGTACGCGCGGCGGCCTGAGGCCGGGTGAGGGAGGGGAGGGGGCGTGCGGGGTTCGGTTTCCGGCGGGCAACGATTCCTCGGTGATTCGCCGCAATCTTGCGGGAACCATATGTGGGCTGGGTCACGTTCCAGTTGAATGAGGGCCAGTGAGCACGACTGACGTGCCGTACGTGCGGACACAGCCTGCAGGGGGTCCAGGTGAGTGCTTCCCGGCGTAGTGGGACCACTGACGAACTGGGGCCGGACGAGCCGGAGCGGGACGGTGCCGATCTGCTGGCCGCCCTGCTGGACGGCATGGACGCGGCCCTGTGCGCGTTCGACGCCGACGGGGTCGTCACGCACTGGAACCGCGAGGCCGAGCGGATCCTCGGCTGGAGCGCGGCCGAGGCCGTGGGCCGGCACGGGTTCGCCGGCTGGGCGGTGCGCAGGGCGGACGCCGAGGAGGTCGAGGCGCGGCTGCTGTCGGCCATGCACGCGCCCGGCCGGCAGGTGCACGAGTTCGCGCTGCTGACGAAGGACGGCGGGCGGGTGCTCGTGCGGACCCAGTCGGCGGCGGTGCGCGGCCCGGACGGCAAGCCCGCGGGGGTGTACTGCGCCTTCAGCGAGGTGCACGCGCAGATCGACCTGGAGCGGTCCATCGCGCTGAGCGAGGCGTTGCTCGAGGACGCGGGCTGGGGCGTGGTGCTGGTCGACGCCGATCTGCGCCCGGCCGTGGTCAACGCGCACGCGGCCCGCGCGCTGGGCCTGGGGCGTACGGCGGTGCTGGGCCGGCCGCTCGGGGATCTGCTGGCGCAGGGCGTGGAGGAGCTGGAGGCGGTGCTCACCCATGTGCTGGCCGAGGGCGCGCCGCCCGCACCGGCAGAGGTGTGGGTGGGGGTGCGCACGCCGGACGGGGTGCGGCGGCGCTGCTGGCGCTGCGGGTTCGTCCGGCTGGCCTCGCCGCTCGCGGAGGAGCCGGTGCCGCTGGGGGTGGGCTGGCTGTTCCTGGACGTCACGGAGGCCAAGCAGGGCGAGCAGGAGGCGGCGCAGCTGCGGTTCCGTACGAATCAGCTGCACCGCGCGGCGCGGGCGGCGGCGGAGTGCGAGGACCCGCTGGAGGCGGCGACCGTCCATCTCGACTTCGCGCTGGCCGGGTTCGCCGATCACGCGCTGATCGACCGGGTGGCGGGCGGCGCGGTGAGGGAGGGGGAGGGCGCGGCTGAGGTGCGGTTGATCCGGGTCGCGGCGACTCCCTCGGGCGCGCCGGGGCCGAGCCTGTCGGTGGGGGCGGCGGGGCTGCCGGTGCGGTACGGCGAGGGGCATCCGGCGTTGAGCTGCGTCGAGCGGGCCGGCACGGTGCGGGCCAGTGTGGGGAACGTGCCGGCCGAGCGGGCGCGGGCCTGGGCGCTGGCCCGGCAGTGGCCGCCGGACGCGGTGCACGCGCTGTGCGCGGTGCTGCGCAGCCGGGGCCGGACGCTGGGTGTGGTGACCTTCCTGCGGGGTGCCGGGCGCAGCGCGTTCGACCGGTCGGACACGCCGTACGCCGAGGACGTCGCCGTACGGATCGCGGGCGCGCTGGATCTGGCGGGGCTGCTGCGGCCGGAGGCGTAGCCGCGAGGGGGTCGGTCCGGTCAGTGGCGGTAGAAGATCCGGTCGCCGTACTCCTCCAGGATGCGGCCGTTCCATTCGTGGCCGCCGTCGACGTTGCCGGAGCGCAGCAGCGGGGGTTCGATGCCGCGTTCGGCGAGGGTGCCGGCGGCGGTGGCCATGACGGCCTGGAGGAGGGCGGTGGTGACGACCGTGGAGGCGGGCGCGAAGGGGGCGGGGACGCTGTCGAGGGTCAGTTCGGCGTCGCCGACGGCGATCTTGGAGTCGAGGACGATGTCGCAGTGGTCCTTGAGGAAGGTGCCGGAGGAGTGCCGGGAGCCGGTCTGCGTGGCGTAGGCGACGGAGGTGACGCCGATGACGTGGATGCCGAGGGCGCGGGCGTTGATCGCCATCTCGACGGGCAGGGCGTTGCGTCCGGAGAGGGAGATGATCACCAGGGCGTCGCCCGCGCGGAGGGGCGAGCTGTCCAGGACGGCGGCGGCGAGGCCGTCGACGCGTTCCAGGGCGGAGCCGAGGGTGGCGGGCATGACGTCGACGCCGACGACGCCGGGGACGGCGAGGAGGTTCATCAGCGCGAGGCCGCCGGCGCGGTAGACGAGGTCCTGGGCGGCGAGCGAGGAGTGGCCGGCGCCGAAGGCGAACAGCCGGCCGCCGGCGGTGACGGTGTCGGCGAGCAGGGTGCCGGCCGCGGCGATGGAGGTGGCCTCCTCGTCGCGGATCCGTCGCAGCAGGCCGATGGCGGCGTCGAGGTACCGGTCGGCCAGCTTGCTGTCGCCCATGCGAGCTCCTTCGCGCCGTTGCGTGTGTCGCGGATCACCGTGCGGTCTGGACCATTGTGCTGTCAATACGGGGGAGGGGACGGGCCGTTTGGCGTGGACCGCTTCGCCCGCGGTCCCGCGTTTCGGCGGCGCGGCACGGTTGTCAGTGGCATCCGGCAGAATTGATGGCAGGGCCAGCGCACGCGCCGAGGGGCGTCGAGCCTTCGGCAGATCTCATCTCATCGAGGGGCACGTATGTCCGGACTGATCGACACGACGGAGATGTATCTCCGCACCATCCTCGAGCTGGAGGAGGAAGGTGTGGTCCCCATGCGCGCCCGGATCGCCGAGCGGCTCGACCAGAGCGGGCCGACGGTCAGCCAGACGGTGGCGCGGATGGAGCGTGACGGGCTGGTGTCCGTCGCGAGCGACCGGCACCTGGAGCTGACCGAGGAGGGCCGCCGGCTCGCCACGCGTGTGATGCGCAAGCACCGGCTCGCGGAGTGTCTGCTCGTCGACGTGATCGGCCTGGAGTGGGAGCAGGTGCACGCCGAGGCCTGCCGCTGGGAGCACGTGATGAGCGAGGCGGTCGAGCGGCGCGTCCTGGAGCTGCTGCGCCACCCGACCGAGTCGCCGTACGGCAACCCGATCCCGGGCCTTGAGGAGCTGGGCGAGAAGGACGGCGCCGACCCGTTCCTCGACGAGGGCATGGTCTCGCTGGCCGAGCTCGACCCGGGCACGGAGGGCAAGACGGTGGTGGTGCGCCGGATCGGCGAGCCGATCCAGACGGACGCCCAGCTGATGTACACGCTGCGGCGCGCGGGTGTGCAGCCCGGTTCGGTGGTGAGTGTGACGGAGTCGGCCGGCGGTGTGCTGGTGGGCAGCGGCGGCGAGGCCGCCGAGCTGGAGGCGGACGTGGCGTCCCACGTCTTCGTCGCCAAGCGCTGAGACGGCGCGCGACCGGCACCCGCCGGGCCGCCCGCCCGACTCGCTTGCCGTCCCCAGGAGTTGTGACCCGGAACGCCGACGGCCGGACGCTTCGCGTGTCACGCTGTCCGGTGTGGGCCCCGGTGCCCTGTCAGGTGTGGGCCCCGGCGCCTCGCGGCGCCGGGGCCTGTCCTCCCCTGCTTCGACCCGGAGCCCCGAGCTCTCAGGGTCGTCCCCCTCGGACCGGTTTCCCCGAGCGGTCCGCTCCCGTTGAGAGATCTCCCCTCGGCGGCGGCGATCATTCCTTGAGAGGGGTCACTCGAACGAGGGGTGTTGTCCGCGGACGCCGCATCTTCGAATGGACTTTCGATAGTCTGCGGGGGCGGACGACAGCACCGCACGGCAGTACGGCACTACGGCAGTACCAGAGCACGACCAGCAGTACTCAGGCGTACGAGCGGAGCTTGGGGGTGCCGGGATCATGGCACGGCGTATCGACGTGACCGGAGCGGGCGGCGTACGCCTTGCCGCCTGGGAGTTCGGCGACCCACCCAAGAGCGGCACCGGCCCGGACCCCGCCCGGCCCGGCGTGCTGTTACTCCACGGCCTCATGGGCCGCGCCTCCCACTGGGCGCCCACCGCCCGCTGGCTCGCCGAGCGCCATCGCGCCGTCGCACTCGACCAGCGCGGGCACGGCCAGAGCGAGAAGCCCCCGCGGGCCGCCTACACCCGCGAGGCCTACGTCGACGACGCCGAGGCCGCCCTGGAACAGCTCGGCCTCGGCCCGGCCGTGCTGATCGGCCACGCCATGGGCGCGCTGACCGCCTGGCAGCTCGCCGCCAAACGCCCCGACCTGGTGCGCGCCCTGATCATCTGTGACATGCGGGCCTCCGCGCTGGGCGCCGCCTCGCAGCGCGAGTGGGCCGCCTGGTTCGCGTCCTGGCCGGTGCCCTTCGCCACGCTCGCCGACGTCCGCAAGTGGTTCGGCGAGGACGACCCCTGGGTGGAGCGCCCCAACCCGGCCCGCGGCGCGTTCTACGCCGAGGTCATGGCCGAGTCCCCGGACGGCTGGCGGCCCGTCTTCGAGCCCGAGCAGATGCTGAGGTCCCGCGAGACCTGGGTGTACGACGCCCACTGGGAGGAGCTGGCCCAGGTCCGCTGCCCCACCCTGGTGGTCCGCGGCCTCGACGGCGAGCTGGGCCGCGCAGAGGCCCAGGAGATGGTCCGGGTCCTCCCGCGCGGCGAGTACGCCGAGGTCGCCGACGCCGGCCACCTCGTCCACTACGACCAGCCGGAGGCCTGGCGCGCGGCGATCGAGCCGTTCCTGAACCGCCTCCGCGACGACGGCGTCCGGGACGACGGCGTCCCCGAGAACGGCGTCCGCGACGACGGCGCCCCCGAGAGCGGCGCCCGCGAGAACGGCGCCCGCGAGAGCGGCGCCCCCGAGAGCGGCGCCCCCGAGAGCGGCGCCCGCGAGAACGGCGCCCCCGAGAACGGCGTCCCCGAGACCTGACCCCGCCCCCGGCCCCCGCCCTCACCTCACGCCTTGCTCACCGCCGTGAGGATCTCCGGCAGCCGCGCCGCCGTCCGGGGCGCGGCCAGGCGCAGGCCGGCGTAGGCGAGGCCCGCGCCCCAGACCGTGCCCACCGGCAGCAGCAGCGGGCTCCACCGCTCGGCGTCCGCGCCCGTGTGGATCCAGACCGCCGCCGCGATGACGGGCGAGCACAGCAGCGCGGCGGCCACCATCCCGCCGAAGATGGAGATCCAGGCGAGCCCGGCCTGGCCGGGGGCCACGTTCTTGTAGCCCTCCTGCGGGATGGAGTACGGGAACCGCGCCGAGGTCCACGCCCCGGTCGCCAGCATCGCCCCGAGCAGCGCGAAGGACAGCCCCAGCGCCTCCGGCAGCCGCGCCCAGTCGCCGAGCAGGCCCGCGGTGAGGACGGTGACCGCGGCGGCGTACGGCAGGGTGATCACCAGCAGGGCCAGTGCCCGCGCGCGCAGCTCGGCATAGGCGTCCCGCGGGGACGAGATCGTCATCGCGACCATCCAGAACGCGGAGGTGTCCTGCCCGAACTGGTTGTACATCTGGATGCCGAGCATGCCCGCCGCGAAGCAGGCGAAGTAGACCGACCCGGTGCCCTGGACCGCGTTGAACACCGGCACGATCAGCCCGATCGCCAGCGAGGTCACCCACGCCGCCTTGGTCTTCGGGTCCCGCCACACATAGCGCAGGCTGCGCTCCATCACCGTCCCGGTCCGCCCGCCCGGCAGCAGCCGCCCGAGCCGCGTCGAGGACCGCTCCCGCGCGGCGCCGGCCGCGCCCGGCAGCGTGGACGCGTCCGGCGAGGTCATCAGCCGGGTCAGATGCCTCGCCCATACGGCGATCAGGGCGGCCAGCGCCGCCACGGTGAGCGCCAGTTGCAGCGCGGCCGTCGCGTGGTCGCCGCCGCTGACCGAGTGCACCGCGCCGAGCGCCGACGCGGGCGGCACCCAGCGCAGTACGTCCGCCGCCGGGTCGAGCTGCCCGAGCCCGGCGGAACCGAGCCGCTGCGCGCCGAAGTTGACGACCTGCGCGCCGATCGCCACGACCAGCCCGCTCAGCACCGCGAGATCGCGGCCCCGGCGGCTGGTCAGCAGCCGGACGTTGGCGGCCGCGACGGCCCGCGCGAAGGCCACGCAGACCAGCAGCCCCAGCACGACGGCGACCACGCCCACGGCGTACGCCGCCGCCCCGCGCGCGACCGTGACGACCGAACCGGCGAACAGGCAGAGCGTGAACAGCGGCCCGATCCCCACCAGCGAGGCGGTGAGCAGCGCCCGCACCAGCGGCCGGGGCCGCAGCGGCAGCATCACCAGCCGGGTCGGGTCGAGGGTCTCGTCGCCGCTGGGGAAGAACAGCGGCATCACCGCCCACCCCAGGCCCAGCACCGCCGCCAGCAGCACGACCAGGGAGTCGGCGTGCGCGGTGCCGCGCAGCAGGACCAGCCCGAGCACCTGGAGCACGGCGAACAGCAGTGTGACGACGGCCGACGCGAGGTACGCGGCCCTGCGCCCGCCGGACTGCCGCAGCCCGTTGCGCAGCAGCGACAGCTTCAGCCGTACGACGGTGGCGGTGAGACCCGTGTGGGTGCCGGCCGCGCTCACCGGGCGCCGCCGCCGAGCCAGTCGAGGTCGGTCCCGGCGTCCCGTCCCTGCGCGCCGACCAGCTCCAGGAAGGCCTTCTGCAGGGTGGGGGCGGTGCCCCGCACCCCGGCGAGGGTGCCGTGCGCGCGGATCCGTCCGGCGGCCATGACGGCGACCCAGTCGCACAGCGACTCGACCAGTTCCATCACATGGGAGGAGAAGACCACGGTGGCGCCGGAGGCGGTGTACCGCTCCAGGACGCCCCGGATGGTCTGCGCGGAGACCGGGTCGACGCCCTCGAACGGCTCGTCGAGGAACAGCACCTCGGGGTTGTGCAGCAGGGCGGCGGCCAGCCCGATCTTCTTGCGCATGCCGGTCGAGTAGTCCACGACCAGCTTGTGCTGCGCGCCCGCCAGATCCAGGACGTCCAGCAGCTGGGTGGCGCGCTTGTCCACCTCGGCGCCGGGCAGTCCGCGCAACCTGCCCGTGTACGCCAGCAGTTCCCGCCCCGACAGCCGCTCGAACAGGCGCAGGCCCTCGGGCAGCACCCCGATCCGCGCCTTCACCTCGACCGGGTCCCGCCACACGTCGTGCCCGACGACCTCGACGGTGCCCTGGTCGGGCCGCAGCAGCCCGGTCACCATGGAGAGCGTCGTGGTCTTCCCGGCCCCGTTGGGCCCGACCAGCCCGACGAACTTCCCGGCGGGCAGCTCCAGATCGATCCCGGCGACGGCGACCTGCTGCCCGAACCGCTTCCAGAGTCCTTGCACACGTACGGCTGACGTCATGCCTGAACCCTACGGTCAGGTCCCCCACCCAGGAGCGCGGGGAACCGCGCCATCAACCCCCGTGACCCGCAGCCGCCGACGACCGGCGAGCGGGCGGACCCTCCGGCGTCAGCGATCCCGCCCGCACGCGTAGGCGAGCGGCGAGATCAGCTCCTCGGCGTCCGGCAGCCACCGGTTGGCGGGCGTCGGCCGGCAGGCCCACTGCACGGCCCCCCGCGACCCGTACCGCGTGGGAGGCGCCGCCACGTAACCGCCCTCGCCGAGCGCCAGCAGATCCAGCGACGCCGGCGACCAGCCCAGCTTGCGCACCAGGTCCGGCACCTTGGCGGCGGCCCCGGGCAGGACGAAGAACTGCATCCGCCGGGCCGGCGTCAACGTCACCGGGCCTAGCGTCAGTTCCATCCGCTCCATGCGCGCGAGCGCCAGGAACCCGGCCGTCTCCGGCACGGAGATCGCGTCGAACGTACGCCCCGTCGGCAGCAGGATCGAGGCGTTCGGCTGCTTCTGCCACATCCGGCGCGCGACGGTCGCGCTGCCCGTCGCCTGGGTCGCCCAGTCCGCGCGCGCGGGGTGCGCGCCGGGCTCCTCGCACAGCGGGTCGCCGCAGCAGCAGCGCTGATGTCCGTCGACGGCTTCCAGCCAGGTGCCCGGGAACACGTCCCAGTGGCGCTCCTCGGCGTAGCGAACGGCGGTCTCCAGCAGCGAGTCCCCGCGCTGCTTGGGAATCTGTGCGGTTTCGGTGCCCCGGATCGTCTCTTCCACGTGGAACTCAACTCCCGCGCTCACCTCGGGTTACGGCCCCCTGCGCGCGCGGGGGAGGAGCATCGATTCGGCGTCCGGGGCGCATGGGTGCATGTACGGGGGCGCGCGGTTGGGTCCGCGGAGGGAGCTGGGTAGCCACGAGGGGGGACGGGTGGGTACGGGGTGCTCTTACCCCGGCGTACCCGGTAATCCGTGCATGCCTCGTGTTTTCGGGGCATGTCCGCATTTTCGGTATGACCGCGGGGCATTGATCTTCACGACCGGAATCTCTCGCCGCCGGCGAGGGGCGACGGGCGGGGAAGACACGACAACTCGGTGCACGGGCAGGCACCGCAGCCACAGGGGGTTTACGCCATGGCCGCAAGGCCTCTCGTCGCGCGGCAGCCGAACGAACGGCTGCAGGCGCTCATCCAGGAGGCGGGGTGCTCGAACGCCGGGCTCGCCCGCCGGGTCAACATGTGCGGCGCCGAACACGGACTCGACCTGCGCTACGACAAGACGTCCGTGGCACGCTGGCTGCGCGGACAGCAGCCGCGCGGCCGCGCCCCGGCGATCATCGCCGAGGCGCTGGGCCGCAAACTCGGCCGTACGGTCACGATCGACGAGATCGGCATGGCCAACGGCAAGAACCTCGCGTCGGGCGTCGGCCTCCAGTTCTCGCCGACGGTACTGGGAGCCATCGAGCAGGTCTGCGAGCTGTGGCGCAGCGACGTCGGGCGCCGCGACTTCCTGTCCGGTTCGTCCGTCGCCGCCTCGGCGCTGGTCGAGCCGAGCCGCGACTGGCTGATCTCCGCGCCCGACGCGCAGGTGGCGCGCTCGGCCGGTCCCCGCGTGGGCCGGTCGGACGTGGCCGCCGTGCGCTCGATGACCCAGGCGCTGGTCGACCTGGACCACCAGTACGGCAGCGGGCACGTCCGCCCGGTCGTCGTGCACTACCTCAACAGCGTCGTCTCCGGCCTGCTCGCCGGGTCCTACCGGGAGTCCGTCGGCCGCGAACTGTTCGCCGCCGTCGCCCGGTTGACCGAGCTCGCCGGCTACATGGCGGTGGACACCGGGCAGCCGGGGCTGGCCCAGCGCTACTACATCCAGGCGCTGCGGCTCGCCCAGGCGGCGGGCGACCGCGGCTACGGCGGCTATGTGCTGGCCGCCTCCATGAGCCACCTGGCCGCCCAGCTCGGAAACCCGCGGGAGATCGCCCAGTTGGCGCGGGCGGCGCAAGAGGGGGCGCGGGGGCGCGTGACCCCGCGCGCGGAGGCCATGTTCCACGCGGCGGAGGCACGCGGCCACGCGCTGATGGGGGACGCGCGGGCCGCCCAGGCCGCCGTGGGGCGCGCGGTGAGCGCCATGGAGCAGGCGGACCCGGACTCCGGGGACGACCCCGCGTGGATCGCCCACTTCGACCAGGCCTACCTCGCCGACGAACTCGCCCACTGCCACCGCGACCTGGGCCAGGCCGAGGCCGCCGCCCGGTGCGCGCGGCAGTCCCTGGAGGGGCACCCCGCGTCCCGGGCCCGGCGGCGCGCGATCGGCTATGTGCTGCTCGCCACGGCGCAGGTGCAGCAGCGCGAGATCGAAGAGGCCTGCCACACCGGGCTGAAGGCCGTGGAGCTGCTGGAGACCCTGCGCTCCAACCGGGGCGCCGAGTACCTGGAGGACTTCCAGCAGCGTCTGGAGCCGTTCCGGGACGAGGCGGTGGTGAGGGAGTTCGGGGCGCGCCTGGATCTTCAGCAGGCCGCGTGAACGGACGGTCCGCCGCCGGGTGACGGCGCGGGAAACAGGTGGTTGACGGGCGGAGGTGACGGGAGGACAGCGTCGCGGGCCGGTCGCGGGGGCGCGGTCACAGGTCACAGGGCCGGGTCCTGTGCTGCGTGGCACCCGGCTCGGGGGACCCGGTAGCGTGAGCCGACGATTCCGAAGGTCCCCCATTCGTAGGAGTCCCGGTGACGCAGAGTGGACAGGGCGAGGAGCCCTCGGCGCAGCGCGCGCACGAAGGCATCGTGCTGCCCTCCGACGGTGGCGAGCCCGTGCTGCCGGGCGCGCAAGGAGGCCCCGGCCGCCCCGCCGACGGCCCCCTTCCGGCCCAGGCCCCGCCCGGCGCCCAGTCCTGGGGCGAGCCCTGGGGGCCCGGACCGCAGCAGCACGCCGCGACCCCGCAGCAGCAGAACTGGCCGGCGCCGCCGGACCAGGCGTGGGGCGACCCGCAGGGCGGCCACCCCGCGCCCCGGCCCGGCGACGGCGCGCCGCCCGCCCCGCCCGCACAGCAGCAGGGCCCGTCCGCGCCGGGCGCGGGTCCGCTGCCGCCCGAGGGGGCGTCCGGCCCGTCGTACGGCGTGAACGCGGGGGCGCCGGGTGCGGCGTACGGTCCGCACGCGGGCGCTCCCGCGCAGGCGTACGGCCCGGGTCCGGAGGCGGCCGGCCCGTACGCGCAGGCGCCCGGTGCGGCGTACGGAGGCCACGCGGGCGGTTACGACGGTGCGGGGCAGCCGGTGCAGGGCGGCGCGGCGGGGGCGTACCCCGGGGCACCCGGTGGCGGGCCGCTGCCGCCGGCCGCCGACGAGGGCGCCACGCAGTACATACCCCCGGTCGGGGCCGCGCCCGGCCCGGACGGGGCCACCCAGTACCTGCCGCCCGTGCGGCCCGCGGCCGACGAGGGCGCGACCCAGTACCTGCCGCCGGTGACGCCGGGGGCGCTGCCGCCGGAGATGCCCGCCGCGGGATCCGCCGAGCGTCCCGACGAGAGCACCCGGTACCTGGGGCGGGTCCCCTCGGGCGACGCGTCCGGCGCGCAGCCGCCGGCCGGGCCCGACGCGCAGGCCACCCAGTACATCCCGCCCGTCGCCGGGGGCCGGCAGACGCCCGCCGAGTTCGACAGCCTCTTCCGCGCGGACGGCCCCGCCGAGGGCACCCGGCACCTGCCCCACGTCCAGGACCCCCCGCGGCCGCCGGCGCGCGCGCACGACGAGCCCGCGCCGGGCCGGGGCCGCGGCGGTCGCACGGGCTCCCGGGTGCCGCTGATCGCGGCGTGCGGCATCGCCATCGCGGTGGTCGGGATCGGCGCGGGAGCGCTCCTCGCCGGCAACGGCGGCGAGGAGGAGTCACCGCGGCCCGTCTCCGCGACGGCGCCCGCGAGCCAGTCCGCGAGCGCGTCCCCGTCGCCGTCCGCCGACCCGGCCGAGCAGCAGGCGATCGCGCTGGACAAGCTGCTCGCCGACAGCGGCGACAGCCGGACCGCCGTGATCAACGCGGTCAACGACGTGAAGTCCTGCACCAACCTCACCCAGGCGGCCAAGGACCTGCGGGACGCGGCCGAGCAGCGCAACGAGCTGGTCACCCGGCTGTCCGGGCTGGCCGTGGACAAGCTGCCGGACCACGCGGCGCTGACCACCGCGCTCACCAACGCGTGGAAGGCGTCCGCGTCCGCCGACAACCACTACGCCGGCTGGGCCGACCAGGTCGCCGCGCGCAAGGGCAAGCTGTGCAAGAAGGGGCAGGCCCGCAGCACCCCGCAGACGGAGGCGGGCAACCGGGACAGCGGCACCGCGACGACGCAGAAGGCGCAGGCCGCCAAACTGTGGAACGCGATCGCCCGCACGTACGGGCTGACCGAGCGGCAGCCGACCCAGCTGTGAGGCCGGGGCGGGGGCGAGGGCGGGCGCCGGGCGCTCAGGCGACCTCGGCGCCCTCCAGGGTGCGCGTCACGTCGATGAAGCCCTCGCGGGCCTCGACCAGGCGGCCGTCGCGGACGACCTGGAGGGTGACGTTCGCGTTCACCAGCCGCGGGAAGCCCACCGAGGCGAGCCGGTCCTGGAACTTCCAGCGCAGGGTCGGGGTGAGCCCGCCGGTGGCGACCTCGACGCCGTCGTCCAGGGCCCGGCGCACGGCGGTCGCCGTCAGCTCCTCGTCCGCGCCGATGCCCTCGGCGACCGCCCGGAAGACGGTGTAGGCGATCCAGGTGGTCTGCACCCCGGCGTCCGCGGGGTCGATCCGGGTGTCGGCGAAGGCCTGCTCGCGGATCACCCGCTTCATCTCGTCCCAGCGCTTGTCGGTCTCCACCGGGTACCAGCCCGTGATGTACGCCCCCTCGTAGGGGCCCGAGCGGCCGCCGGAGGCGTCGATCACGGTCTGGTCGACGCTGCCGAGCACGGTGCCGGTGCGGACGTCCGGGAAGTCCTCCCTCGTGCGGCGGAAGGAGTCCATGAAGGTGCTGGTGCGGCCGCCGAGCGCGGGCACCACGCAGCCCTTGCGGGCCGGGTCGGCCGTCGCCTGCCGCAGCGCGCGCTGCGCCTGGGCGGAGTACTCGGTGGCGTCCTCGGCGGCGTGCAGGTCGGCCGCGCTCTCGTGCCCGCCCGCCTCCAGGCCCGCGTTGATCAGGGTGGGCAGCTCGTCGCCGGCGATGGTGTCGGGGCGGACCAGGGTGACCGGGCCGCAGCCGCGGGCCAGCTCCTTGCCGAGGCCGGCCAGCAGCGCGGGCTGACCGCCGTTGACCGGGTAGGAGAGCGGACTGGTGAACTCGTCGTTGGTGGCGCCGTATCCGCCGATGTAGGGGATGCCGGCGCCCTCCAGCACCGGGAAGAAGGAGCCGGCGTACTGGCTGTACGACCCGACCACCGCGACCACGTTCTCCTTGACCGCGCGGCGGGCGCACTTGGCGGCGCCCACGCTGTCGTTGTGGTCGTTGCAGATCAGCACCCTGAGCTTGCGGCCGTCGATGCCGCCCTGGGCGTTCACATGGCGGGCGTAGGCGAGGGCGAGGGCGGGCATGCCGGGCTTGTCGGTCGCGTTGGTGTCCGACGGCGCCCAGGTCATGACGGTGATCGTGTCGTCCCCGGCACCCCCCGTGACACCGGGGACGACACCGCATCCGGCGGCCAGTGCGGCGCACGCCACCATGGCGGCCACCGCCGTGGCGCGCCGGGTGACGAAGGGGAGGAAGGTGCTGCGGGTGCGTCGCCTGCCGGTCATGGTCACGCACGATTCCGCCACATCGCTAACCTGGGAGTGACCTTCGGTCAACGAGTGGTGACCCGCGGGTGAATTACGGGGGCCGGTGAGCGGCCCGTTGGGGGGAACGTACGATCGATGACCGTGCAAGGTGTCCAAGGTTCGGAGAACTCTTCCCGTCGCGGCCGTCGCTCATCCACGATGGGTGGCATGCCACTGAACGACATGCCGTGGTGGCGCTGGCGCAGCAATGTGCGTTCCGCGCTGCACATGCTCTCCGACCCGGTGTTCCAGCGGGACGTCTGGCTGGCGGGTGTCGAGGGGTACGGAGACGTGACCGACGCCGTGTACCGGCTGGTGGAGGACACCTGGCTGGACCACTGGTCCGCGGAGAAGTACGTGGGCACGATCTTCCGGGACTCGCAGGAGGCCGCGCTGGTCGACACGGCGGTGCTGCGGGTGCTGCGGATCATGCACCAGGTGGGGCCGGACGCGCCGGTGGCGTCGTACATGGAGCACCCGGGGTGGCCGGAGGCCGTGCGGGCGGCCCGCGACGCGCATGTGCGGATGGCGGTGAGCGACGGGGAGGACCCGGACGCGGCGCCCCGCACGCTGGAGGTGCTGCGGATCCTCACGCGGGCCGCCTAGCCACCGGCGGGCGCCGGGCGGTCGGGCACCGTGCGGGCGGCCCGCGGCGGACGGGCCGTGCGGCGGTCCGGGTGGCGGGACGGTTGTGGGCGCGCGGTGGCGTTGTGGGACCCTGTCCTGCATGAACGAGCAGTCCACCGGAGCCGCGGCCCCCGCCGATCAGTACGTCCTCACCCTTTCCTGCCCGGACAAGCAGGGCATCGTGCACGCCGTGTCGAGCTACCTGTTCATGACCGGCTGCAACATCGTGGACAGTCAGCAGTTCGGTGACCAGGACACCGGTCTGTTCTTCATGCGCGTCCACTTCTCGGCGGAGGCGCCGGTGACGGTGGAGAAGCTGCGGGCCAGCTTCGCGGCGATCGGGGACTCCTTCCAGATGGACTGGCAGATCCACCGCGCCGAGGAGAAGATGCGGGTCCTGCTGATGGTCAGCAAGTTCGGGCACTGCCTGAACGACCTGCTGTTCCGGGCGCGGATCGGGGCGCTGCCGGTGGAGATCGTCGGTGTGGTGTCGAACCACACGGACTTCGCGGAGCTGGTGGCGTCGTACGACATTCCCTTCCACCACATCCCCGTGACGAAGGACACCAAGCCGGAGGCGGAGGCGCGGCTGCTGGAGATCGTCCGGGCGGAGCGGGTGGAACTGGTCGTGCTGGCCCGTTACATGCAGGTGCTCTCCGACGACCTGTGCAAGCAGCTGAGCGGGCGGATCATCAACATCCACCACTCGTTCCTGCCGAGCTTCAAGGGCGCGAAGCCGTATCACCAGGCGCACGCGCGGGGTGTGAAGCTGATCGGGGCCACCGCGCACTACGTGACCGCGGATCTCGACGAGGGGCCGATCATCGAGCAGGAGGTCGAGCGGGTGGGCCACGACGTCACGCCGGACCAGCTGGTCGCGATCGGGCGGGACGTGGAGTGCCAGGCGCTGGCGCGGGCCGTGAAGTGGCACGCGGAGCGGCGGATCCTGCTGAACGGCCGGCGGACGGTCGTCTTCGCGTAACTGCCGCGCCCGCCGGGCGGCTACATGCGGCTCAGCGCCGCCGCGGCGGACAGGACGTCCCTGATGGCCTCGCGGTCGCCGTCCTGGCCGGCCGCGGCGTCCTCGGGGGAGACGTGGCCGGCGGCGAGTCCGCAGAACTCGACGTCGTCGAGCGCCACATGGGCCACCTCGTGGTCGGTGGACGGCGACGCGGCGGGCGAGTCCAGCGGGATCAGCCACTCGCCGCCGCCGGAGCCCTCGATCTCCAGGCGGAGCGTGCGGCCGGGGTCGCCGGCGGCGACGAGGTGGCGGGCGGGGGCGGCGAGGCCCGCGCGGCGGCGTGCGGCGAGGACCTCGGGGAGCATCCTCGCGGCCAGGTCGATCATGCGGTTGAGGTGGCGGCCGGAGGGCGCGTCGTACGGGTAGTTCACGGCGTCCGCGATGTCCTCGGCGTGCGTCCAGCACTCGAAGGCGCGGTCGATCATGGCGTCGTGCAGGGGCAGCGTGAAGTCGTGGTACGGCACCGCCATGCGCCCGGCGCCGCCTCCGGTGAAGGCGACCGTGCGGACCAGGGCGTGGCTCTGTTCGCGCCAGGGGGCGCGCACGGAGCGGGTCGGCGGGATACGGGAGGAGCGCCAGCAGGCCTCGGTGCGGGCCGCGGGTGTCGGCCGGTCGGCGGTGATGTCGCCGAGGGGGTCGTCGAGGCCCAGGGCGAGGGCGACGAGGCCGTCGACCGCGAGGAGGTGGGCGATGACGCCGGCGACCGTGGTGCGCCGGGTCGTCCGGTCCTTGCCGTCGTACCAGCGCAGGCGGACCGGTGCGTGCCATTCGGACTCGCCGAAGTCCTGCAGCAGCGCGTCGAGGCGGGCGGTCTCCGCGTCGTAGGCGGTGGCCCAGTCGGGGACCGGGATGCTCGGCGGCCGGCGGTCGAGGCAGGTCTCGAGGACGCGGGTGCGCAGGGACGGGTCCAGGTCGAGGGTCTCGGGCGGGTGGAGCAGGCCGACCGCCTCGCGCAGCCGGCGGGCCTCGTCGGCGCAACTTCCGCACGTGCCGAGGTGGTCCTCGACGGCGGCCGTCTCCTCCGGTGAGCAGGCGGACAGCGCCCAGGCGCCCAGCAGGGACGTCAGGACGCGGTGGGGCAGTCGGGGCGGGTTCATGGCGGCGCGCAGGTCGTCGAGGGCGGGCAGGGGGTGGCCGGTGTCCTCGACGGCGGCGCGGGGCAGCGGTATGCGAGGACTTCGCGCGGGGTGGCGGGCGGGGATGCCGGGCTCCTCGCCGTCCTCGAATCCGGGCTCGGTCATGCCGTGCCTCCGGGTCCGGGAGGTGCGCCGGTGTCGTGGGCGGTGGACAGCAGCTGGAGGCCCAGACGGAGGCGGCGGCGGGCCTCGTCCTCGGTGATGCCGAGGTCGGCGGCGGTCTGGCGGTAGTCGCGGCGCTGGAAGTAGGCGCGTTCCAGGGCGGAGCGCAGCGGTGCCGGCATGGACTGGACGATGTAGTCGGCGCGGGCGGCGACGGCGGCGTGGCGGACCTTGTGCTCCAGTTCCTCGAAGGTGCCGTGTCCGCCTGCCAGGGCGGCGGTCTCGGTGGCGCGCAGCCGCTGCACGGCGAGGCGGTGGGTGAGGGCGGCGACCCAGGAGCGCAGGGGTCCCTGCTTCGGGTCGTAGGCGTCGGGGTGCTGCCAGACGTGGGCGAAGACCTCGCGGGTGATGCCGTCGGCCGCGTGCTCGTCGCCGAGGACGCGGTGGGCGAGTCCGTGGACGAGGGTCGCGAAGCGGTCGTACAGCTCGCCGAGGGCCGCCGCCTCGCCGCGGGCGAGCCGCTGCTGCATCTTGCGGTCCCAGCGGGGTGGTGCGTCCTTCGTCGCCACAGGGCCCCCTCCCCTCGCGTCGGTGCCGGGTCCGTTCCAGCGTGCGTCCACCGTCGTCCCGAATGTAGTCGGCACGTCCGACGACGCACGCCCCTTTGTGGCAATGCGCGCCCCCGGCGGGTCGCGGGTGATAACGAACCTCTTTTCCTGGCGCGTACCCGACCGTTCTGTACCCAGACTTGTTTGTGATCTGATCGAACAGGATCGAAGTGGACTGAAACAAGCCCTTTCCGATCGATTTCCGTTTCCAGGGCGGTGTTTCAGGGAACGGCCGCTGGGCAGCCACGCAGAAGGAAGCGTAGGGACTGCTTCCGTTTCCGGGCGGGCGGTACCGGGACGTTCCGGCGAACGAAGGGCTTGGTGGTGGCGTTCAATGTGACCGGCGACGAGCGGGGCGAGTGGGCCGTGCTCCATGTGTCGGGCGAGCTGGACCTGGTGACGTCGCCGGTGCTGCGTCAGCGGGTCCACGACGTGGTGGCCGAGGGCCGCCACCGGCTCGTCCTGGACCTCTCCGAGGTGTTCTTCTGCGACTCCAGCGGCGTCGGTGTGCTGATCGCCGCGCGTCGCCTGCTGCGCTCCTGCCAGGGCCGGTTGCGGCTGATACTCCCCGCCGAAGGCGCGGTCGACGGCTCTCATGTCAACCGCGTGCTGGGCGCCTTGGGCGTGCGCCGGCTGTTCGACGTGTACGGGGATCTCACGGCGGCCGTGACCGAGGACACCGAACCGCTCTCCGCCTAGTCACCACCGGCACGCCCGTGCCACGGCGTTGTCCCGGAATTCCCGCAGTCTTGGTACAAGCGTCGTTTTCCCGCTCCCCCGGCGACGGTGGCGTCGTACGCTCCGAGCGAGACGCACCCCCACGTGAAGTAAGGCGGCCTGAGAAGAGATGGTCAGCAGCGAGTACGAGCGCGGGATCGCCGCCCGGTTCGCCACTTTCGACCTGGACGGCAACGGCTCCATCGACCGTGAGGACTTCAGCGCGGCGGCCAAGGCCGTCCTCGCGGAGTTCGGTACGGCGGCCCGGTCCGACAAGGGACAGGCGCTGTACGGCGGCGCGGAGGCGTTCTGGCAGGGCATGGCCGGGATAGCGGACCGCGACGGTGACCAGCGCATCACCCGCGAGGAGTTCGTCAACGGCGCGGTGAAGCGGCTGCGGGACAACCCGGAGCGGTTCGCCGAGATCGCCCGGCCCTTCCTGCACGCCGCCCTCGACGTCGCCGACACGGACGGGGTCGGCGCCGCGACCGTCGAGAACGTCACCCGCGTGCTGACCGCGCTGGGCGTGCCCGGGGAGCGCGCCCGCGCGGCCGCCGCCGCGCTGGACGCCGACGGGGACGGCACGGTCGGCGAGGCGGACGTCGTACCGGCCTTCGCGCGCTACTTCACCGTTCCCGACTAGCCGCCGCCCCGTCGCCGCCCTCCGCGCGGGGACGGGCGACCCGCCGCCGTCACCGCCTCCCCGGTCCACGCCCGAACGGGATTCACCTGGGAGGCGGAGGCGTGCCGGCTGCTGAAACGTGCCTGGGCGCGCGCTCAGCGTGCGGAAGGGCGCACGGAGAGTGAGGGCCCGCTCGCGGGTGAACTGCCGTGCGGTGTGGGCCGAACGGCGCTGGGCTGCGCTGTCGTCGGAACCGTGGAGGACGGTCCGGTTCCGCATCCGGCGATGTCACGGATCGTGGCACGCCGTGGTCACGGAGCGTCGATGACGAGAGGTGCTGTGCGCGGCAGTTGACGCGTCCTGGGGTCGGGGCGCCGCTCCTGTACCTTGTGGGCGACGCGCCGCATTCCGCCTGTTCGACTCGGTGCGACGAGGGTCGCACAGTATGCCGCACGGGTACTCCTTCGCGCGGGAATATGCCCGAAGCGCTTGTTGGGGTGACGGTACGTCAACGAAGCTGTTCTGCAAGGAATTCACATTCTGTGACCCTTGCTCTGGTCGTTGTTCTGGTCATGCGGAAAATGGCTACGATCGTGGCCCTCGTGAGGCGCGAGCCTCGGTGTCCATCGGTTCGGATGGTGTGAGCGGTGCAGGTGCTTCAAGTGCAGCTGGAGATCCGGCCCGACCCCGCTGAAGTGGGGCGAGCCCGGAGGTGGGCACGCGCGCGGCTCGCCGGGTCCGCGATAGCGGCCGACGAACCGCTGGCCGAGACGCTCATCCTGATCGTCTCGGAACTGGTCACCAACGCCGTGGTGCACACCGGCTGTCCGGCCGTCCTCCGGCTCTGCCTGCCCCAGGCCGCCGCCGGCGAGGCGACCGTCCGCCTGGAGGTCACCGACGGCAGCACCCGCGCGCCGGTGCCGCGCTGGGCCGACGGCGACGACACCGGCGGCCGGGGCCTCGCGCTCGTCGACGGGCTCGCCGACCGCTGGGGCTGGAGCCGGGAAGGCGCCGGCAAGCGCATCTGGTGCGAACTGGACCGCCGTGACGCCACGCGCCAGGCCGCGGCGGGCCGCCCCGCGGGCGGCACGGCGATGTACGGGGCGTGCGAGGGGCTGGCGTACGAGGCCGTGTGACCTCGCGCGGGGGCACGGGTGCACGGTGATCCGGCGGACCGTGCCGAGCCGTTGGGCGGTGCGCCGGGATGTGCTTCCGTGCGCGCCTCCACCAAAACGGACGTAACTGGCAAATCCCCTATTGGGTGTTGACGGGTCGTGTCCGTTTGATCACGCTTGTGGTCAGCGATTCGCCGCGAGGGGACGACGAGGGCTCCGGTGACGGAAATCCTCGACGAGTGTGGGTCGTGAACCGGCGTCGGTTCCCTCAGGGCCTTGGGGAACCGGTGGGGGGCCTCCGCTCATGGGGAGAAGTCGAGAGCGGGGGAGAGTGCGCCGGGGCCGGATGGCGGCGCGGGGTGCCGTGCTCGGGGCGGGCGCGCTCGCGCCGCCAACCGGACTTCAGGGGTGGATGGTTCCGGCATCGCCGGTGGCGGGGGCGCCCGGCGACTTGCTTCTCCACAGGCTGTGGACAACTTTTCGACGCGTCCGGGCTCGGGCAGCGGTACACGGCGCAATTCACCGCACAACTCCCTTCGCTCGCCTGGTGGTTGGCCGGAGTTATCCACAGGCGGCGGAAGGCGGTGGGGTGTTCTCGGCTGGTGGCGACGTGAGTGCCCCTGGCTCGGCTGCTTCCGGTGTCTCAGCCGGTGCCGGTGCCGGTGCTCTGGACGCCGCGGGTTCCTCGCGCGCTTCCCGGGTCTCGCGTGCCTCCCGCGTCTCCGGGGTGGCCCGGGCCCCCGGCCGCCGCTGCGGCCGACGCCCGGAAGGTCCGGCGGTAGGCGGTGGGGGTGACGCCCAGGGCGGCCTGCAGGTGCTGGCGCATGGACTGGGCGGTGCCGAAGCCGGCGTCGCGGGCGACCTGGTCGACCGAGAGGTCGGTGGACTCCAGCAGGTACCGCGCGCGTTCGACGCGCTGCTGGGTGAGCCACTGGCCGGGGCTGACCCCGGTCTCCTCGCGGAAGCGGCGGGTGAAGGTGCGCACCGACATGGCCTCCTGCTCGGCCATGTCCCGCAGCTGGATCGGCTCGTGGAGGCGGCCGAGCGCCCAGGCGCGGGCGGTGGTCGTGGTGGCCTGCTGCGGGTCGGGCACCGGGCGCTGGATGTACTGCGCCTGACCGCCGTCGCGGTGCGGCGGGACGACCGTGCGCCGGGCCACGTCGTTGGCGACGGCCGTGCCGTGGTCGCGGCGCACGATGTGCAGGCACAGGTCGATGCCGGCCGCGACCCCGGCGGAGGTCAGCACGTCGCCGTCGTCGATGAACAGGACGTCCGCGTCGACCTTCACCTCGGGGAACATCCGCTGGAGGCGTTCGGCGTCGGCCCAGTGGGTGGTCGCCGGGCGGCCGTCGAGGTAGCCGGCGGCGGCCAGGACGTACACGCCGGTGCAGATGGAGGCGAGCCGGGTGCCGGGCCGGATGCGGGCGAGGGCGGCGGCCAGCTCCTCGGTGAGCACGCCCTCCTCGTGGACCGGGCCGAGTTCGTACGACGCCGGGACGATCACGGTGTCGGCGGTGGCCAGGGCCTCCGGGCCGTGGGCGACGTGGATGGCGAAGTCCGCGTCCGTCTCCACCGGGCCCGGCGGGCGCACCGAGCAGGTGACGACCTCGTAGAGGCGCCGCCCCCGCGCGTCCTTGGGGCGGCCGAAGATGCGGTGCGGGATGCCCAGTTCGAAGGGGAGGAGCCCGTCGAGGGCGAGGACGACGACGCGGTGCGGACGGAAGCCGTCGGCGCCGCCCGGCTCCCGGCCCGGCACGCCGCCCGGCTCCCCGCCCGGTCCACGGCTCGGCTCAGGGTTCGGTCCACGGCTCGGCTCACGGCTCATGGCCCGATCCTAACGAATGCTGTCCCTCGGGCCACTCGTTCGCGGCGTGACCGGACCGGAAGCTCTATGACGTGACCCAGACAACCGATGCGACCGTCGTCGCCCACGCCCGGAAGGGACCGCGTCCCGCCCGTACCCGCCGCCGGATCCACCGCGCCTGGTTCGTCGCCGCCGTCACCTTCGTGACGATCATCGGCGCCGCCGCCTTCCGCTCGCTGCCGGGTCTGCTCATCGACCCGCTGCACCAGGAGTACGGCTGGTCGCGCGGCACCATAGGCGCGGCCGTCTCCGTCAACCTCGCCCTCTACGGCCTCACCGCGCCGTTCGCGGCGGCGCTGATGGACCGCTTCGGCATCCGGCGGGTCGTCGCGTGCGCGCTCGTGGTGATCGCGCTGGGCGCGGGGCTCACCGTGTGGATGACGGCGGCCTGGCAGCTGCTGCTGTGCTGGGGTCTGCTGGTCGGCCTGGGCAGCGGCTCGATGGCGCTGGCGTTCGCGGCGACGGTCACCAACCGCTGGTTCACCGAGCGGCGCGGCCTGGTGACGGGCATCCTCACCGCCGCGTCCGCCTCCGGACAGCTGATCTTCCTGCCGCTGCTGTCCTGGATCGTCGAGCGGCACCAGTGGCGCCCGGCCGCCGTGACCGTCGCCCTCGCCGCCCTCGTCGTCGTCCCGTTCGTCTGGCTGCTGCTGCGCGACCACCCGGCCGACGTGGGCCTCAAGCCGTACGGCGCGAAGGAGTTCGTGCCGAAGCCCGCGCCGGTGCCGGACGCCGCGCGGCGCGCGGTCACCGTCCTGTTCCGGGCGGCCAGGACCGGACCGTTCTGGCTGCTGGCCGGCACCTTCGCGATCTGCGGGGCCTCCACCAACGGCCTGGTCCAGACCCACTTCGTGCCCGCCGCCCACGACCACGGCATGCCCGTCACCGCCGCCGCCTCGCTGCTCGCGGTCATCGGCGTCTTCGACGTCGTCGGGACGATCGCCTCGGGCTGGTTCACCGACCGCTTCGACGCGCGCCGGCTGCTCGCGGTCTACTACGCCTTGCGCGGGGTCTCCCTGCTGTTCCTGCCGATGCTGCTGGCGCCGTCCGTGCACCCGCCGATGATCTTCTTCATCGTCTTCTACGGCCTGGACTGGGTCGCCACCGTCCCGCCCACCGTCGCCCTGTGCCGCGAGCACTACGGCGACGACAGCGCGATCGTCTTTGGCTGGGTGCTGGCCTCGCACCAGGTCGGTGCCGCCCTGGTCGCCTTCCTCGGCGGCGTCGCCCGCGACGTGTTCGGCAGCTACGACGTCGTCTGGTACGCCTCCGGGGCGCTGTGCGCGGCGGCGGCGCTGATGGCGCTGGTGATCCGGCGCCGCCCGGCCCCGGCCGCCGCGTCGCTCGCGGCGGCCTGAGCGCGGGTGCCCCGGACCGTCAGGCGCGCGAACCGGCGGGTGTCAGGAGGACTGCGCGCCCGCCCGGCGGCGGCGTACGGCCAGGACCAGCAGTCCGCCGGCCGCCGCCGCGGCGGCCGCGGCGCCCGCGAGCAGCGGGGTGCCGTCGGAGCCGGTGGCCGCCAGGTTGCCGCCCGTGCTGCCGCCGGTCGTGCCGGACGTTCCGGTGGCGGAGCCGCCGGTTCCCGCCGAGCCCGTGGTGCCGGTCGAGCCCGCCGTGCCCGTGCCGCCGGTGGACTGGCCGTCCGGGTCGTTGCCGCCCGTGGAGCCGCTGGTGGACCCGTTCGTGGAGCCGCCGCCGGAAGCGCCCGCGGAGCCGCCGGCGGAGCCCGAGCCGCCCGAGGTGCCGGAGTCGTCGTCGCCGGTCACGTCGACGCGCAGGTAGGCGGTGTTGTTGGCGAGCTTCTTGTCGTACTCGGGCGTGATGTCGTAGACCGAACTGGCCCGCACCTCGCCCTTGGTGTCCTTCGCGCCCTCCTTCACCTTCAGCGAGAAGGCCCAGGTGTGCGTCTCGTCGACGTCGAGGGAGGCGTCCGCCGGCCGGCACACGTACGCGGACTTGCCGGGCTTGGCGGGGCCGCTCGGGCCGTCGACGCCGAACGTCGAGCAGTCGGCGGGGACCTCGACGGCGACCGTGCCCGCCGGGACGCGCACCACGAGGCCGGGCAGGTTGTCGCTCACCTGGTCCTGGACCCAGCCGGGGCCGTCGTTGCGCAGGGTGGCCCGCACGGTGACCGTCTCGCCGGGGGCGGCCTCGGCCCGGTCGCCGACCGCGACGACGTCGGCCGAGCTGCCGGCGGTCATCGCCAGGCGCTGGTAGGCCTGGTCGAACCCGCCGCTCGGGGCCTCGCCGGTGCGGGAGGTGCCGTACTCGACGGCCTCCATCAGCGCGTGCGGCAGCGCCTTGAAGCGGACGGGGGTGGTGAAGGTCGCGCCGGGCTGGATGACCGTGTCCAGCTCGCACAGCGCCGTGCGCACCGACTGCTCGTCCGTGGTGTACGTGCAGCCCTTGACGGGCTCCGGGAAGTCCAGGCCGCGGGTCAGCCGGACCTGGAACGAGACACCGTCCGCGGGAGCCGTGCCGTGGTTGGTGAGGGTGACCGTGTCCTCGTACACGTCGCCGGGCTCGAAGGGCAGGCTCGACAGGGTCGAGACCGACAGGTCGGGCGCGGCCTCGGCCGCGTGAGCCGAGGGGGCGAGGACTGCGGGCACGGCGGCGGCGAGCGCGACGGCGGTCGCGACGGCCGCGGCGCGGCGGGTGTGCTGACGCACGGGGTCTCCTTGGTGGGGCAGGAAGGACGGGACCGGGCGGTTGGCCGTCCGGTCATGTACTGGACACCCGGGAGACCTGTGGGGTTGTACGGGGATACGCCTCGGGGGCGTGAGAAACGCGGGGCGTACGCTCCGGCGTATGGGGTGGGGAGACATACGCCGGGACCTGGAGGCCGCGGCCTACGCGTGTGCGGCGCAGCTTCCGGTGGCGTTCCTGGTGTGGTGGATCGGCAGCTTCGCCGAGGACGACTACGGAAGCGGCTACGGGGGCGCGCTCGGCTTCGCCTGCCTGTGCCTCTTCCTCCCGCTGCTGCTGCCGGTGCTCGGCCTGGTCCACGCGCTCGTCCATCTCGTGCCCGGCTGGACGCTCGCCCTGCCCCTCGCGCGCCGCTTCCCCGGCCGGCCGCGGTGGGTGTGGCGGCTGCTGGGCACGACGGTCGTGGCCGCGCTGTGGGCGGCGCCGGCCGCGCTCCTGCTCGGCCGGCCGTTCGTCACGACGGCGCCGGTCCTCGCGGCGTCCGGGGTCTGGCCCGTGCTGTGGTGCGGGTTCGTCCGGCGGCGGGCGGAGCGCACCGGGCGGTCGTGGGGGTGCCTGGGCCTGGGACTCGCCTCCGCCCTGACCTGCGTGGGGCTGTGCGTGCTGACGCTGCTGGGCGGGCTGCTGGCCACGGCCACCGGGCTGGTGCGGGAGTACGAGCCGCCGAGGCTGTCCGCCGCCCGGCTGACCGGGGTGTGGCGCGGCGCGGACGGGGCGGTGCTGCGGCTGCTGCCCGGCGGGCGGGCCGAGGCGACGGACGCGCCGGTGACGGCCCCGGACGGCTGGGACTTCGCCACGTGCGAGGGCACCCGCACCGGCACCTGGCGGGCCGGTCACCGGGACGGCCGGGACGGCGTGTCCGTCGCCCTCGGCGACGGCTGCGGCGAGGAACTGTTCTGGTCGGCCGGCGGTACGGCGCGGGAGCCGGAGCTGTTCGCGACGGCCGGTGACCCGGACGCCCCGGCGCTGCGCGTCCTCGAACGGGACTGACCCGGCCGCGGCGGGCGGGCCCGCCGCGCTGGGCGCGGCACGGGCTCGGAGCGCAGGGCGCCGTGGAGCGTGGAGGGGCCCGGGGCCGGGACGGTCACCGGGGCAGGCGTGCCGCCCGCTCACCGAAGCCCCGGGCGACCGCCTTCGCGATCCTCTCCGCGTCGATCGCCAGCTCCCGCAGCATGCCGCTGAGGGGATTGGTGAACCCGGTGAAGAACAGCCCCGGCGCCTGGCGCGGCGTCCGCGCGCCGTGGACGACCGGTCTGCCGCGCGCGTCGAGCACCCCGAGATGCCCGACCAGACCCTCCAGCGCGCGCACGTACCCGGTGGCCGCGATCACCGCGTCCGGCCCGATGCGGTCGCCGTCGGCGAGGACGACCTCGTCGCCGTCGAAGGACTCCACCGCGGCGACGATCTCGACCCGGCCCCGGCGGACCGCGTCGATCAGCCCGACGTCCTGCACCGGGATCGCGCCCGCGCGGGCCCGGCTGTACAGGCCGGTGGCCGGGCGGGGCAGGCCGTACGCCGACAGGTCGGGCACGCTGAGCCGGGCCAGCGGGCGGGCCAGCGCGTCGACCAGGCGGACCGGGAGGCGGCGGATGAGGATGCCGTTGTACTGGGCGGCCCAGCCGGCGGTGGAGCGGCGCACGATGTGCGGGGCGGTGCGCACGGCCAGCCGTACCCGCGCGGCCCCGCCCTCCACCAGGTCGACGGCGATCTCGGCGCCGGTGTTGCCGACGCCGACGACGAGGACGTCACGGCCGGCGTAGGGCGCGGGGTCGCGGTAGTCGCGGGCGTGGCGGAAGTCGCCCGTGTAACCGGCGAGACCCGGCCAGTCCGGGACGCGCGGAGTGTGGTTGTGGCCGGTGGCGACGACGACCGCGGCGCCGGTCAGCTGCCGTCCGCCGGAGGCGTGCAGCAGCCAGCCGGTGCCGTCCGGGGAGCGCTCGACGCGGGACACCTCGACGCCGGTGACGACGTCCAGCCGGTGGTGTTCGGCGTACTTCTCCAGGTACCGCACCACGTTGTCGCGGGAGACCCAGCGGCCGAAGCGGCGCGGCATCGGCAGGCCCGGCAGGCTGGACAGCCGACGGGTGGTGTGCAGCCGGAGCCGGTCGTAGTGGCGCCGCCAGGAGGCGCCGACGTGGTCGGCCTTCTCCAGGACCACGGCCTCGATGCCCCGCGCGCGCAGCGCGTACGCGGCGGCGAGGCCCCCGGGGCCGCCGCCGATGACGTACACCGGGCGGCGGTCGGGGGCGGGCGGGGCCTCGGGCGTGGCGGCGTCGTCTGCCGAGGCGTCGTGCGCGGAGGCGTTGTGCGCGGGGGCGGTGGGGTCGGGCATGTGGGGGAGCGTAATCACATGTCCGGTTGATGGGTCTCGGTCAAGACCGGAATTGGTTGCGGATCGATCACGGATGAGGGGGGTCGGTGGACTTACGGCGGGTGGTCACTCGCGGACGCCGGACAGGAAGGCGCCCCAGGCCTCCGGGGTGAGGGCGAGCTGGGGGCCGGAGGTGTCCTTGGAGTCGCGTACGTGAACGGAGGTGCGGGCGGGGGCTATGGCGACCTCGACGCAGTCGGAGTCGTCGTTGCCGCTGTAGCTGCTCTTGAACCACTCCAACGCGGACGTCATGTCATCTCTCCCAACAGCTCCTTGATGAAGGCCCGCGACTCCCGAGGTGAGAGGGCCTGCGCCCGGATCATTCCATAGCGCATATCGAGCAGTTGGACCTCTCGGGGATCACTGATCACCCGCTCAAACAGTTGGCCTGCCGAGTGGCCGACGGTCTTCCCGTCCCGGAGCTTCAGCACTCGGAACGGGCCCATCATCCCCGCGTGGTCCTCTCGATCCGTGGGCATGACCTGGATCTCCACGTGCCGCAACTCGCTCATGTCCAACAGGTGTTCGAGCTGCCGCCGCAGGACCATTCTGCCCCCGACGGGCCGCCGTAGCGTCACCTCTTCCTGGACAAAGGTGAGGAGCGGCCGGGGCACGCTCTCGAAGACGGACTTGCGGGCCATGCGGGCGGCCACATTGCGCTCGATCTCGTCCTCCGTGTACGCGGGGCGCCTCATCGCGTACAGCGCCTGGGCGTACTCCTGCGTCTGGAGCAGACCGTGGATGTGGTGGTTGGCGTACGCCCCCAACTCCACCGCCTCCCCCTCCAACTTCGCCAAGTCCCGGACCTTCTTCGGGTACCGAGCCCGCTCCACGTCCTCCTTGAACGCGGCCAGCTTTCCGCCCGCCCCCAGCACCTCGTCCGCCTTGTCCAGGAACTCGGGCCGCGGGATCCGCCGCGCGCGCTCCACCGAGGAGACCATCTCCTCGCCGTACCCGATCGCCGCAGCCAACTCCGCCTGCTTCAGGCCCGCCTGTTCCCGCCACGCCTTGATCTGCCGGCCGACCATCCTGAGTACGGCCTCGGCCTCCTCGTCCTCCACGCCTTCCCCTCCTGACGTACCAGCCGTACGGCGCCCCCGGGCGCTCGTACAGTCACTGTCTGTGCCGACCTGGTCACTGTTCAGCGTAGGGGCGTGTGGCCACGCTGGGTGACGTGAACCACGAATTCGCCGTGCAGCTCTCGGCCACCAGGAGGGGCGCCCGTCTCGCCCGACTTCTCACGGAACGCCAACTCGACGACTGGGGCGAGCCGTACGAGGACGCCGCGCAGGTGGTGGCCGAGCTGGCCTCCAACGCCGTACTCCATGGCCGCGTCCCGGGGCGGGACTTCCGCCTGCGTCTGCGTCTCCGCCCCGACGGCACCCTGCGTATCGAGTTGACCGACGCCCGGGGTGACCGGATCCCGCGCGTCCCGGACCCGGTGGGTGACGTCCCGGAGACCGGCAGAGGGCTGCGTATCGTGGCGGCGTACGCGGCCCGCTGGGGCGTGGTGGAGGCACCGCCGAGCGCCAAGACCGTATGGGCCGAGATCGCACCGCGCCGCGTATGACGAAAGCCGCCGGATCGGGCCCTGAACCGACCGTTCCCGTTCGATTACAGTGCTGGCGTCGTACGAGCGGACGGCGGACGGTTCTCCGGGAGGTCTACGTGGGTGCGACAGCCGGGCCTGTCTGGGGGCGGGCCGAGCAGCAGGACTTCCGGAGCCGGGTGCGGGGCACACTGCTGGGCGTGGCCGTCGGGGACGCGCTGGGGGCGCCGGTCGACGGGATGGCGCTCGAGGAGATCCGGGCGGCGTACGGGCCGCAGGGCGTCGTGGACCTCGTGCCCGCGTACGGGCGGCGCGGTGCCGTCACGCACCTCACCCAGCTCACCCTCTTCAGCGTGGACGGGCTGATACGCGCCCAGGTCCGCCGCGACACCGGCGCCTGGCATCCGCCGACGGACCTGCACCGGGCGTATCTGCGCTGGGCGGCCACGCAGCGGGACTGGGGGCCGGACGAGCGGCGCGAGGACGACGGGTGGCTGGCCCGCGAGGAGTGGCTGTACGCCCGGCGGGGGCCGGCCCGCTCGCTGCTGATCGGCTTCGGCGACGAGAAGATGGGCACCCTGGACGCGCCCAAGAACCCCGGTGAGACCGGACCGGAGGCGGCGGCCCGGTCCGCGCCCTTCGGGCTGCTCGTCGGCTGGGAGCCGCAGCTGGTGATCCAGCTGGCGGTGGAGTGCGCGGTGCAGAGCCACGGGCATCCGACCGCCTGCCTGGCCGCGGGCGCGTACGCCGTCGTCGTGCACGCGCTGGCCCGCGGCGAGAGTCCGGACGGTGCGGTGCAGCGGGCGCTGGCGATGCTGGCGGCGCGGCCGGGGCACGAGCCGGTGTCGGACGCGTTGCAGCGGGCGCTGGGGGCCGTACGGCAGGGGATGCCGACCCCCGGCAGGGTGGAGGAGCTGGCCGGGGACGGCGGCGCCGACGGAGTGGTGTCGGCCGCCGTCTACTGCTCCCTGGTGGGAGAGGACGTGCGTCACGGACTCCGCCTCGCCGCCAACCACGGCGGCCCCTCCGCCGCCATCACCGCCCTCGCGGGCGGTCTCCTCGGCGCCCTCCACGGCGAGACCGCCCTCCCTCCGGCCTGGCTCGCCGAGCTGGAGGGCCGGCCCACGATCCTCGAACTCGCCGACGACTTCGCGATGGAGATGACCCAGGGGCCCGCGCTGCACAGCCCGGCGGCCGCCTCGCCCGCGTGGCTGGCCAGGTATCCGAGGGCCTGACCGCCGGCCGCGCCACCGCCCCACCGCCCCACCGTGCCACCGCGCCGCTGCGGCCACCGCCCCGCCCGGCGCGGGGCCGGCGTTTGACTCAATCCCTGCGGACCACGCCGGCCCGCCGGGCAAGATGACGCCATGTCCACCACAAACTCACGCGGCCCCCTCTCGCTCGCCGCCACGCTGCTCACCGGGACCGTCGCGCTGTACATGACGCTGGTCGCCTTCGGGAACATCACGGACTTCGGGACGAACCAGGCGTTCGTCCAGCATGTGCTCGCCATGGACACGACGTTCAAGGACGAGGACCTGATGTGGCGGGCCATCACCAGCGAAGGGCTGCAGAACGCGGCGTACGTCGCGATCATCATCTGGGAGACGCTGTCCGCGCTGGTGCTGATCGCCGGGACCTGGTTCTGGGCCCGCGGGCAGCGGATCCAGGGCAGGCGCCTGTCCACCTACGGGCTGCTGATGGTCATGCTGCTGTTCGGCGCCGGGTTCATCGGCATCGGCGGCGAGTGGTTCGCCATGTGGCAGTCCGGGGACTGGAACGGACTCGACGCCGCCACCCGCATCTTCCTGCTCAGCGGCGTGGTCCTCGTCGTCAATCACCTGCCGGGCGCCGAGCGGGACGCGTAGCGGCCCGGTGTCGTGCCCACCAGACGCTTGAAGTGGCGGGTGAGGTGGGCCTGGTCGTGGAAGCCCACCTCGGCCGCCACCTCCGCGGGGCGGCGCCCGTCCAGCAGCAGGCGCCGGGCGCGGTCCACCCGCCGGGCCGTCAGGTACTGGTGCGGTGCGATGCCGTACGCCGCGCTGAAGGAGCGGACCAGGTGCGCGGGATGGGCGTGGACCAGCTGCGCCGCCTCGTTCAGGGTCACCCCGGTGCGCAGGCGGTCGTCCAGCAGGTCGCGAAGGTCGTGGGCCACGCCCCGCACCGGCGGCGGGGCGTCCGCCGCCAGGCGCGGGCGGAGGGTGCCGCGCAGGCGCTCGGTGATCAGCGTCAGCCGGCTCTCCGCCTCCAGCTCCTCGCCCGGCCGCGCGAGCGCCGCGTGCAGCTGGCCGACCCGCCGGCGCAGCAGCGGATCGGCCATGTCCGGGGCGTCCGCCGCCGGGCCGATGAACGTCTCGTCCAGCTGGGACAGGTCCAGGTAGAGCACCCGCTTGCGGAAGCCGTGCGCGGTGGCGGGCTCGCCGTTGTGCGGGACCTGGGGCGGCAGCAGGGAGACCGTGTCGTGCGGGGTGCCGTGCTCCCGGCGGCCCAGGTCGTAGCGCACCGCGCCGTCGTCGACGATCAGCAGCGTCCACACGTCGTGGACGTGCATGGGGTAGGCGTGCTCGGTGAAGCGGGCGTGGAAGACCTCCACGACACCCGGCACGCGCGGGCGCCACGCGCTGATCTCCGGCCGACCGACCATGCAAGGAACGTACAAGACCGCCGCGCGGCCGGACCGGCAGGCTCGGGGCATGAGCACCGAGACCACCGAGAGCACGCCCGTACGCTTCGACACCAAGATCGCCGTCCTGCTGCGCGACGACCTCGCCCCCTGGCAGCGGCTCAACGTGACCGCGTTCCTGGTCAGCGGGCTCGGCACGGAGATCCCCGAGGTGATCGGCGAGCCGTACGCCGACGCCGACGGCACCCCCTACCTGCCGATGTTCCGCCAGCCCGTGCTGGTGCTGGAGGGGTCGAAGGAAGTCCTGACCGCCGCCCACGGCCGGGCCCTCTCCCGCGCGCTGCCCCGCGCCGTCTTCACCTCCGACCTCTTCACCACCGGCAACGACCGCGACAACCGCGCCGCCGTGCGGGCCGTCCCGAAGGACCAGCTGGACCTGGTGGGCCTCGCCGTGTACGGCCCGCGCAACGCGGTGGACAAGGTGCTCAAGGGGGCGCGGATGCATCCCTGAGTGCGCGGTGTCCTCGGCCGGCGATGAAGACGATCACGGGGGCCTTGGTGACGCGCACTGACCCGATGCGGCCACGGCAGCCGGAGCCGGCGGGGCCGCATCGGGTACGGGAGGGCGACTCGGCCTGATCGGGTAGGGCTGTGCCGATCGGTCTGATCGGGTCAGGCTCTGTCGATCTGCCAGGCGATCATGCCGGTGGCTCCCGTACTGCCGTCGACATCGATGCGGATCGCTCCGTCCCCGGCGATGCGCTGCTGGACGACGGTGCCGTCACAGGGCACGGTGGCCTGCCGGCCCGCGCTCGCCGGGGTGAGCCGCAGCCGGGCGCTGCCCGTGCCGGCGCAGGCGAGGTCGAGCCGGTACGTGGCGCCCTTGGTCAGTGTGGGCTCGGTGTGGATGCCCTCGCTCACGCGTTCCACGCCGGATTCCACCAGGGTGCCGTCGCGGAATCCCGCCAGAGCCGCCTCGACCCGCTCGGTGAGCTTGCGCTCCGAGGTGCCGGGGGAGCCGGCCGACGATGTCGCGGTCGGGCTCGGCGAGGGTGACGCGTCAGCGGTGTCGCCGCTGCCGGCGGTACAGGAGACAAGCAGGACCGCGGAAGCCGCGACGCTGCCCGCCGTGAGGCGGGCCCTGGCGGAGGAGGAGGTCATGCCGGGCTACTTCACCACCCGTACCGGCGTCCCCGTCGTCGCGAACGTCCACAGGGCCGTGCCGTCCGGCTTGTTCGTGCGGATGCCGCCGGTCTGGGTGCCGGAGGGGGCGGGGGGCGGGGAGGAGCCGTCCAGGGCGTGGGAGAAGGCGATGTTCACGCCCGACTTGGCGGCGAAGTAGACGATGTGCTGGATGCGGACGCCGTCGGAGCCCGTGGTGACGGGTTCGGAGCGGGTGCCGACCGTGTAGGTGCCCGGGTCGGGGTCGATCGTGCCCGGCCAGACCGGGAACGTGCGGCGGGCGCTGTCGCTCGCGTCGATGAGCCAGACGCGGTCCCGGGACAGGGAGTAGACGATACGGCGGCCGGTGCCGGAGTCGGAGGGGACCGCGGTCGGGGGCTTCGCGGTGGGGCGGGGTTTGGCGGCCGTCTCCGCCGACGCGGACGGCGACGGGGACGCCGCCGTCGCGACCGGACGGGTGCCGTGGGTGGCCTGGACCGCCAGGACGGCGACCGCCGCTATCGCCCCGGTGGTCAGGCCGGTCACCCAGGCCCACGAGGGAAGCCGTCGGGCAGGCACGGGCACGCATCTCCTCAACGATCCGGCCCCGGTGCCGGGCGACACCGAGGGTCGGATCATCCTACTGCGGGGGAGGCGGGCCGCCCGTGCCCGCTGGATCAGTCCAGGACCGGCAGCAGCTCCGGCAGGTGACCGTCGGAGGCCTCCGCCGCGCGGCGCCGTTCCTCCGGGACCTCGCCGTACAGCGTGGTGCGCGGCCTGGCCGGGCGGCCCGCCGCCTCCGCGACCGCGACCAGCTCCCTGACCGACTTGTACGAGCCGTAGGAGGAGCCCGCCATACGGGAGATCGTCTCCTCCATCAGCGTGCCGCCCAGGTCGTTCGCGCCCGAGCGCAGCATCTCCGCCGCGCCCTCGGTGCCCAGCTTCACCCAGCTGGTCTGGATGTTGGGGATCCAGGGGTGCAGCAGCAGCCTGGCCATCGCGGTCACCGCGCGGTTGTCGCGCATCGTCGGGCCGGGCCGGGCGATGCCCGCCAGGTAGACGGGGGCGTTGGTGTGGATGAAGGGAAGCGTCACGAACTCCGTGAAGCCGCCGGTGCGTTGCTGGATCGAGGCCAGCGTGCGGAAGTGGCCCAGCCAGTGGCGGGGCTGGTCGACGTGGCCGTACATCATCGTCGAGGAGGAGCGGATGCCCAGCTCGTGGGCCGTCGTCACGACCTCGATCCACGTCGCCGTCGGCAGCTTGCCCTTGGTCAGGACCCAGCGGACCTCGTCGTCCAGGATCTCCGCCGCCGTGCCCGGAATGGAGTCCAGGCCCGCCTCCTTGGCCGCGCTCAGCCACTCCCGTACGGACATGCCGGTGCGGGTCGCACCGTTCACCACCTCCATCGGCGAGAACGCGTGCACATGCATGCCGGGGACGCGGGACTTCACCGCCCGCGCGATGTCGAAGTACGCCGTGCCCGGCAGGTCCGGGTGGATGCCGCCCTGCATGCAGACCTCCACCGCGCCCACCTCCCACGCCTGCTGGGCACGGTCCGCGACCTGGTCCAGAGAGAGGGTGTAGGCGTCGGCGTCCGTCCTGCGCTGGGCGAACGCGCAGAAACGGCAGCCCGTGTAGCAGACGTTGGTGAAGTTGATGTTCCGCGTGACGATGTACGTCACGTCGTCCCCGACCGCCGACTTGCGCACGTCGTCCGCGACCCGGCACAGCGCGTCCAGCGCCGCACCGTCCGCGTGCAGCAGGGCCAGCGCCTCCGCGTCGGTCAGCTTCGTCGGGTCGTCGGCGGCGACGCGCAGCGCCTGGCGTACGTCGGTGTCGATGCGCTCGGGAGCCATCCCGGGCGCCGCCGCCTCCCGCAGGGCCTCCCAGTCGCCGTAGACCACGTCGAAGTCGTCGCGGCGGTCCGACGTACGGCCCTCGGTGTCGATCGAGTGGTGCAGGTCGGTGCGGCCCGACGCGGTGAAGACCTCCTCCGGTTCCTGCCAGGGCAGCCCCTCGGGCAGCGCGTCCGGCCGGGCCAGGCCCGTCTCGGGGTCGGCGAGCGCGCGGACGTGCGGCAGCAGGCGCGGGTCCAGCCAGGGCTCGCCGCGCCGGACGAACTCCGGGTACACGCACAGGCGTTCGCGCAGCTCGAAGCCGGCGGCGCGGGAGTGCTCCGCCAGCCGCTCGATCTGCGGCCAGGGGCGCTCGGGGTTGACGTGGTCGATGGTGAGCGGGGAGACCCCGCCCCAGTCGTCGATGCCCGCGCCGATCAGCCGCTCGTACTCGCCGTCGACCAGGTTCGGCGGGGCCTGGAGGCAGGCGCCCGGGCCCATGATGTGGCGGGCGACCGCGACCGTGGCGACCAGGTCGTCGAGTTCCGCGTCGGGCATGCCGCGCATCGCGGTGTCCGGCTTGGCGCGGAAGTTCTGGATGATCAGTTCCTGGATGCCGTGGTAGGCGCGCGCCACCTTCCGCAGCGCGAACAGCGACTCCGCGCGCTCCTCGTACGTCTCGCCGATGCCGATCAGCAGACCGCTCGTGAACGGCACCGAGGAACGGCCCGCGTCCTCCAGCACCCGCAGGCGGACGGCGGGCTCCTTGTCGGGGGAGCCGTAGTGCGGGCCGCCCGGCTCCGACCACAGGCGGGTCGCGGTGGTCTCCAGCATCATGCCCATGGAGGGCGCCACGGGCTTCAGCCGCTGGAAGTCCGTCCAGGTCATCACGCCCGGGTTGAGATGGGGCAGCAGCCCGGTCTCCTCCAGGATGCGGATGGAGACGGCCCGGACGTAGGCGATCGTGTCGTCGTAGCCGTGCGCGTCCAGCCACTCGCGGGCCTCGGGCCAGCGGTCCTCCGGCTTGTCGCCGAGCGTGATCAGGGCTTCCTTGCAGCCGAGGGCGGCGCCCTTGCGGGCGATGTCCAGGACCTCGTCGGGGGACATGAACATCCCGTGCCCGGCGCGGCGCAGCTTGCCGGGGACGGTGGCGAACGTGCAGTAGTGGCACTTGTCCCGGCACAGCCGGGTCAGCGGGATGAAGACGCTCTTGGAGTAGGTGATGACGCCGGGGCGGCCCGCCGCCTCCAGGCCCGCGTCGCGCACGCGGGCGGCCGAGGCGGCCAGGTCCTGGAGGTGTTCGCCGCGGGCCTGGAGCAGAACCGCCGCCTCGGAGACGTCCAGGGCGACGCCGTCCCGTGCGCGTTTGAGGGCGCGGCGCAGGGAGTTCTCGGTGGGGCCGGTTCCGGGGGACGCGGAAGTCGTCATCCTTCGAGCCTAAGGCTCCGCCGGTCGGACGGGGGTTGGGGGGCGTACCGGGGGTGCGCGGTGCCCGCGCGGGTGAGCTGGTGGGGCTGTGGTGCCCGCGCGGGTGGGCTGGTGGGGCTGTGGTGCCCGCGCGGGCGGGCCGGGGGTGCGCGGTGCCCCGCGCGGGCGGGCCTGTGGGACTGCGGTGCCCCCGCGCGCGGGCCCGGTGGGGCTGCCGTGCCCGCGCGGGCGTCCCGGTGGGCTCGCGGGCCAGGGAGCCGGGCCGGGCCCGCCGTGGCGGCCTCCGCTCACACGTACTCGCCGTACGCGTCCAGCGCGCGCAGCACCTCCGCCTCGCCCGCCGGAGGCAGCTGCACCACCGCCTCCTCGATGCCGAGTTCCGCGAAGTGCGCGAGCTTGCCCGGGGTGGGACGGACGGCGTACGGCACGACCTGGAGGGCGGCGGGGTCGCGGCCGGCGTCGGCCCAGGCGGCGCGCAGCGCCGGCAGGGAGGTGGACAGGCTGCCGCCGCCGATGGGGAGCCACCCGTCGGCGTACTCGCAGATGTGAGCGAACAGTTTCGGCCCGGCGGCGCCGCCGATGAGGGTGCGCGGGCCGACGACCGGGCCGCGCGGCTTCTGCACCGGCTTGGGGTGGGCGTGGCTGGCCCGCACGGACCCGAACTCCCCCTCGTACGCCGTGGGTTCCTCGGACCACAGGGCCCGCATCAGCGCCATCCGGTCCCGCACCAGCTTGCGGCGGGTGCGCCACTCGACGCCGTGGTCGGCGGCCTCCTCCACGTTCCAGCCGAAGCCGAGACCGAGGGTGAACCGGCCACCGGAGAGATGGTCGACGGTGGCGATCTGCTTGGCCAGGTCGATCGGGTCGTGCTGGGCGACGAGCGTGATGCCGGTGCCCAGGCCGAGGCGTTCGGTGACGGCGGCGGCCTGGCCGAGCGCGACGAACGGGTCGAGGGTACGGCCGTACTCGCGCGGCAGTTCGCCGCCCGCCGGGTACGGAGTCGTCCGCTCGACGGGGATGTGGGTGTGCTCGGGGAGATACAGCCCGGCGAAGCCGCGCTGCTCCAGCTCACGCGCGAGCCGGGTCGGGGTGATGGTCTCGTCGGTGAGGAAGATGGTCACGGCGATACGCATGACCCATCTCTACCGGGAGAGCGCCCGCCTGTCCATACCGACTGGTCGGCATCGAGAGTCTCGCGGTGGCGCGGTGGCGCGCGGAGTGGGCGGGGCTCAGCTCACCGTGACCCGGTAGGTGACCCGCTCCGGCTCGGTCGGCTCGGAGCCGCCCGCGGTCGGGGCGGGGGCGGGGGCGGGGCCGCCGTCATCCGTGTCGCAGGTGCTGGAGAACGTGCAGTGCAGGAGCACGATCTCGGTGCTGCCCTCGCCGGTCGCCTCGAAGGTGAAGGTGAGGCGGCTGCTCGCGCCCGGAGCCACCTCGCCGCCGGCGTCCCGCGTCGTCTCGCTCTCCCGGCCCCGCAGGCGGACGACCGAGCCGTCCGGCTTCGGGGCGGCCAGGTACCAGTGCGAGCGGGTCGAGGGGTTCTGCTCCACGGTGAGGGCGAACCGCTCGCCCACGGACGCCGTGACCGTGGGGTCGTCCGTGGGGTGGTCGGTGGGCTCGTCACCGCTCCCGCCGCAGGCGGACAGGAGCAGCAGGGCGGCGGCCACGCCCGCCGCCCTGCCGCGGGAGAACGACCCGTCACGCGTCGTCGAGTTCACTGCCGTGAGCCCTGCCCTTGTCGTCGTCGCTGTTGTCGCTGTCACTGTGGATTCGCTGTCACTGTCGCCGTCGCCGAAGCCGTCCGCGCCGGCCCACGCGGCCGCGCCCTGCTGACGATACGCACCGACCTGACGGGCCCTCACTGGGGCGGTGACGCGAAGGACAGGTGAGGGATGAGTGAACCCGCCGCCGCCGGACCGCCGCACGGTCGCCCAACCGCCCTGACAGCGGCCCCGCGCCGCCGTGAACGCGCTGTGATCGGCCTCTCGCCCGGCTGACGCATCCGCCATGAACAAGGCAAACTGACAGGGTTGCTCAGGATGGACAGGGCCTAGGGGGACGGCGGATGGACGGGGTACCGCGAGTGCCGGCGCAAAGGCGCCCGGACCCGGTGGAACCGGCGGCGCTGCGCTTCGGCGTGCTCGGGCCGGTGCGCGCCTGGCGCGGCGACGAACCGCTGAACACCGGCTCACCCCAGCAACGCGCCCTGCTGGCCGCCCTGTTGCTGCGCGAGGGCCGTACCGCGACGGCCGCCGAGCTGATCGACGCGCTGTGGGGCGAGGAACCGCCCTCGCAGGCCCTCGCGGCGGTCCGCACCTACGCCTCCCGGCTGCGCAAGGCGCTCGGCGCCGGCGTGCTCGTCAGCGAGTCCGGCGGGTACGCCGTCCGCGGCCTCGGCGAGGGCGCGCTGGACCTCGCCACGGCCCAGGAACTGGCGGCCGAGGCGGAGAAGGCCAAGGCGTCCGGAGACCTGTGCCACGCCCGCGCGACGCTGAACCGCGCGCTCGCCCTGTGGGACGGCGAGACGCTGGCCGGAGTGCCGGGGCCGTACGCGGAGGCCCAGCGGGTGCGCCTGGAGGAGTGGCGGCTGCGGCTCCTCGAGTCCCGCCTCGACATGGACCTGGAGCAGGGCTGCCACGCGGAGGCGGTGTCGGAGCTCACCGCCCTGACCGCCGCGCACCCGCTGCGGGAACGCCTGCGGGAGCTGCTGATGCTCGCGCTCTACCGGAGCGGACGCCAGGCGGAGGCGCTGGCCGTCTACGCGGACACCAGACGGCTGCTCGCCGACGAACTGGGCGTGGACCCCCGCCCCGGCCTGCGCGAACTCCAGCAGCGCATCCTCCGCGCGGACCCCGGCCTCGCGGAACCGTCCGCCCCGGTCGCCGAGCAGGCGGTCGTCCCCGTCCGCCCGGCGCAACTCCCGGCGACGGTCCCCGACTTCACCGGACGCGCCGCCTTCGTCGCCGAACTGAGCGAGGTGCTGGCCTCCTCGGAGACCGGGGTGATGGCCGTGTCGGCGCTCGCGGGCATCGGCGGCGTCGGCAAGACGACCCTCGCCGTCCACGTCGCCCACCAGGCCCGCTCCGCCTTCCCCGACGGCCAGTTGTACGTCGACCTGCAGGGCGCCGGCCAGCGCGCGGCCGAACCCGAGACGGTCCTCGGCTCCTTCCTGCGCGCCCTCGGCACGGCCGACTCGGCGATCCCGGACTCCCTGGAGGAGCGGGCGGCGCTGTACCGGTCGGTCCTCGACGGCCGCCGGGTCCTCGTGCTCCTGGACAACGCCAAGGACGCGGCACAGGTACGGCCCCTGCTGCCGGGCACCTCCGGGTGCGCGGCGCTGGTCACGTCGCGGGTGCGGATGGTGGACCTCGCGGGCGCCCACCTGGTCGACCTGGACGTCATGTCCCCCGACGAGGCCCTGGCCCTGTTCACGAGGATCGTCGGCGAGGAGCGGGTCGGCTCCGAGCGCGAGGCCGCCCTGGACGTCGTCGCCGCCTGCGGCTTCCTGCCCCTGGCCATCCGCATCGCCGCCTCCCGCCTGGCCGCCCGCCGCACCTGGACGGTGTCCGTGCTCGCGGCGAAGCTCGCCGACGAGCGCCGCCGCCTCGACGAACTCCAGGCCGGCGACCTCGCCGTGAAGGCCACCTTCGAACTCGGCTACGGCCAGCTGGAGCCCGCCCAGGCCCGCGCCTTCCGCCTGCTCGGCCTCGCCGACGGGCCGGACATCTCCCTGCCGGCGGCCGCGGCGGTGCTGGACCTCCCGGTGGAGGAGACGGAGGACCTGCTGGAGTCCCTCGTCGACACCTCCCTGCTGGAGTCCGCCGCCCCCGGCCGCTACCGCTTCCACGACCTCGTCCGCCTCTACGCCCGCGCCTGCGCCGAACGCGACGAGGAGCCCCCGAGCGAGCGGGAGGCGGCCATGTCACGGCTGCTGGACTTCTACCTGGCGACGGCGGCGGGCGTGTACGCGATCGAACGGCCGGGGGACCGGCTGGTGGATCACCTGGAGGCCACCGACTATCCGGGGCTGACCTTCGCGCACCGGCACGAGGCCCAGGACTGGCTGTACGCGGAGGCGGTGTCCCTGCTCGCCTGCGTACGCCAGTCCACCCGCCCCGCGTTCCTGCGGCGCGCGGTCGACGCGCTGTGGGCGTCGGTCGACCTCGCGGAGTCCGGCTCCAACGCCAGGGAGTACGAGGGCGTCGCCTCCGCCCTGCGCGACGCGGCGCAGCGGGCCGGCGACCCGCACGCCCAGGCGCGGGCCCTGATCATGCTGGCCTACGTCCACCACATCACCGGCCGCTTCGACATAGCCGACCAGGCCGCCGAGGCGGCCGCCGGGCTGAGCGCCGGGGACGACCCGCTGACCGGCTGCTGGGCGGCCAACACCCGGGGGGTGATCGCGCTCTACCAGAACCGGTACGAGGACGGCGAGGCCCATCTCACCCGTGCGATCGAGGGCTTCCGCGCCTGCCAGGACCGCCCGGGCGAAGCCAGCGCCCTGTGCAACCTCTCCCGTATCCACCTGGCCACCGGACGCACCGGCAGCGCCGTGTCCCTGGCCGAGCGGGGCACGCGGATGTACGACGCGATGGGCCACGCCCTCAAGGGGGCCAACGGCCGCTACGCCCTCGGTCTCGCCCTCACCCAGAGCGGCCGGCTGCCGGAGGCCACGGCACGGCTGACGGAAGCCCTGTCCGTGTTCCGGGACAGCCGTCAGCGGCTGTGGGAGGGCATGTCGCTGTTCCGTCTCGCCGAGGTCGACCTCGCGGGCGGACGCGCCGCGCAGGCCGCGGCGAACGCCGAGATGGCGCTGACCGTCCTGCGGGGCATCGGAGGCGAATGGCGGCGCGGCAACGTCCTCGTCGTGCTCGGCCGGGCCCTGAACGCGGTCGGGCAGCGGGACCGGGGCCAGGTCTGCTGGCGGGAGGCGCTGCACATCTTCGAGACCCTGGGCGCGCCGGAGGCGGACGAGGTCAGGGACCTGCTGACCCCGGCGGCCGTCGCCTGAGCCGCGGCCGGAACGGCGTACCCGCGGCGGCGTTCATCGTTCGTTTATCGCCGTCCGGCACTCTCGATCGTGTCGAGCCGTCGCCGGGGGGAGGCGAACACAACGGCCGCGGGGCCGGACCTCTAGGGTGTACCGGCCCGACGGGGGCCGGCCCGGCAGTCCGCGGGGGGATTGCCGGGCGGCCCCCGTCCCACGAACGCAGAACACCGCAGGGGAGCCAGTCACATGAGCGAGAACAGCACCGAGAACATCCACGCGACCGGCGAGCCCACCGCCGACACCACCAACGGCAACATCCACGCCACCGGTGAGCCCGTCACCGTGAAGAACATCCACGCCACGAGCGAGCCGCTCAAGGGCCTCGCCGAGGACGGCGCGGGCGACACCACCAACGGCAACATCCACGCCACGGACGAGCCGGTCTGAGGCTGACACACGGGGGGATCGGCCGCGGCGGCGCGGAGGGGGAGCCGTCGCGGCCGACGTGTGTCCGGGGCGCGTGCGCGCCCGCGGGTCACACCGCCGTACGCGTCACGTCGTCCAGCTCGCAGCGGCCGCCGCTGCCGTCGCCGCCGTCCGCCGGGACGTAGGAGGCGGCCACGTCGAGGGTCTCGGTGTCGCCGGGGGCGACGTACGGGATGGTCGTGTCGCTGGTGCGCAGCACCGTGCCCGCGGGGTCCTTGACGGTGACGCTGAACTCGTAGGTGTAGGTGAGCGTCGAGCTGGGGTTGGCGGCGCTGACCCGGGCGACGATGCCGCGGCCGGCGTCGTAGACGCAGCTGTCGATCCGCACGTCCCGGGAGGCGTCCGCGGAGGCGTCGCCGCCACTGCCGCTCGTCTCGCCGCCGGAGGTGGCGCCCGTGTCGTAGCCGGAGTCATGGCCCGAGTCGTAGCCGGACCCGGAGTCGTCATCGTCGTAGTGGCCGCTGCCGCCCGACGAGCCGGACGAGCCGGAGGAACCCGAGGAGCCGGAGCTGTCGCAGCCGCCGCCGCCGGAGTGGCGGGCGCCGGTCAGCGCGACGACCACGCCGACGAGGACGGCGACCGCGCGGACATGGCGAAGCTTCATGTGGAGACCCCCGTGTGAAGAGACAGCGTCGTGAGAAAGCGACCTGGCGTTGGCATGCACGCGTCAGGCTAGCGCAGCTCGCGTGGCGGTCCCCGCTCACCGGGCGTAGCGTCGGGTGCCTGAGCGGTGAAGGAGTCTCCACCCGCTCACCGCGTGCGACGGCCGCCGTCTGGACCCCCTTCCGTGCCCTTGCGACGGCCGTCCCCGGATCTCCCGCGGACCGCGCGGACCTCACGCGGTCCGCGCGGTGCCCGTGCCCTTCTCGGCGTCCAGCGCGTAGACGCAGCGGTCCTTGCTGCACGCGTACACGATCCCGTCCTTGACCACCGGCGAGCCGGTGATCTCCCCGCCGGTCGCCAGCTTCCAGCGCAGCCGGCCGTCGTCGGCCTTCAGCGTGTACAGCAGGTGGTCCGTGGAGCCGAAGTGGATCCGGCCCTCCGCGACCGCCGGGGCGCCGACGATGTCGCCGCCCGCCTGGAAGCGCCACTTGGGGGTGCCGGTGACCGCGTCCAGGGTGTACAGGCCGGTGCCGCTGCCCACGTGGACGTGGCCCGCCGCGACCAGCACCGGCTCGACCGAGGCCCGGGCCTCGGTGGCGATGCGCCAGCGGTCCCGGCCGTCGGTGGCGTCCAGGGCGTAGACCGTGCCGAGGTAGTCCGCGAGGTAGACACCGCCGCCGGTGACCGCGGGGCCGGGCGCGAAGGCGGGCGGGGAGAGGAACACCGCCGGGGCCTCGAAGTGCCAGCGCACGTGGCCGCTCGCGACGTCCACGGCGAGGACGCGGGTGCCCGCGGAGACGTAGACGTAGCCGTCGGGGGCGGGCGCGACCCGGACCGGCACACCGCCGCAGGAGGCCGCGTCGCCGATCGGGTAGGACCAGCGCTCGTCGCCGGTGCGGGCGTCGAGGGCGCGCAGCCGGGCGTCCTGCCAGAGGTAGACGGTGCCGTCGTGCAGGGCCGGGCCCGCCTCCGGGGACTCGAAGTCGGTCTGGCAGCCGGTGATCTCCCACAGCTTGCGGCCGTTGACGGCCTCCCACGCCTGGACGCCGCCGCCGCGGGTGCCGGTGACGACGGTGCCGCGCTCGGCCTTGAGGGAGTACACCCAGGCGTCCGTGGACAGCCGCCACAGGTCGGTGCCCTCGCGGGCGTCCAGCGCGAACAGGGTGGGCCCGTCGGAGGCGTGGATCCTGCCGTCCGCGACCGCCATCGACCAGGCGACGTCGCGGGTCTTGAAGCGGCGGCGGCCGGTGGCCACGTCGAGGGCGTGCACCTCGAAGGAGGTGACGTACACGAGGTCGCCGGCGACGGCCGGGGTGCCCCACACGTCGTTCGACATGCGGAACCGCCACGGGCGCCAGCCCGTCGCGGCCGGCTCCGGCGGCACGGGGGGCGCCGGCGGCGCGGTCACGGCCGGATCGGCGCCGCCCACGCCGGGGCGCGGCTTCGACCAGGAGGCGGCGAGACCGGCCTCCGGCGGGGGCGCCTTGACGGCGGCGGCGCGGGCGTCGGCGACGCGCGGTCCGGGCCCGATGGGCACGGCGGCGCCGGCCAGCCGGATCGGCCCGCTGTCGGGCGCGGCGGAGGGGCCGGGGACCGGGGGCGCGCCGACAGGGACGGGCGGGGCGCCGACCGGGGCCGGGACGACCGGGTCGTGCGGCGGCGGGGGCGGTACGGCGGAGCCGCCGCGTCCGGCGCCGCGCCCGCCCGAGTGTCCGCCGGGGTGCCCGCCGTGATGGCCACCGGAGTGCCCGCCGGACGCGGGCTTGACCGCGGGGCGGCCGCCGCGGCGGGCCTCGATGAGGGCGACGGCCCGCTCGGGCAGCCACGCCGACGCCGTCCCGCTGTCGTCGGAGCCGGAGCCGAACAGATGCGGGGCGAGCTGGGCCTGGAGGTCGGCCGGGGTGGGCCGGGCCGCCGGGTCCATCTGCATACAGGACTCGATCAGCGGGCGCAGCTCGTCGGGCAGGCCTTCGAGGTCCGGGCCCTCGCGCAGCAGCATGAAGACGGTCTCGACCGGGTTGGCGCCGTGGAAGGGCGGGTGGCCGGTGGCGGCGAAGACGAGGGTGGAGCCGAGGGAGAAGACGTCGGAGGCGCCCGTCACGCTGCGGGAGTCCTTGGCCTGCTCGGGGGACATGTAGGCGGGGGTGCCGACCGCGACGTTGGTCATCGTCAAACGGGTGTTCGATACGCCGGACGCGATGCCGAAGTCGATCACCCGCGGGCCGTCCTCCACGACCAGCACGTTCGACGGCTTCAGGTCCCGGTGGACCAGTCCGGCGCCGTGGATCGACTGGAGCGCCTCCGCCACGCCCGCCGCCAGCCAGCGCACCGCCTGCGCGGGCAGCGGACCGCAGTCGTTCACTATCTCCTCGAGGGAGGGCGCGGGCACGTACGCGGTGGCCAGCCACGGCACCGCGGCGCGCGGGTCGGCGTCGACCACGGCCGCCGTGTAGAAGCCGGAGACCGCGCGGGCCGCCTCCACCTCACGGGTGAAGCGGACCCGGAACAGCTGGTCCTCGGCCAGCTCGGTGCGGACCGTCTTGATCGCCACGCGCCGGCCGGACGCCGAGCGCGCGAGATAGACCAGCCCCATGCCGCCGGCCCCCAGCCGTCCCAGCACCTCGAACGGCCCGATGCGCCGCGGATCGTGCTGTGTCAGCTGATCCACCACTTGCCTGCCACCTCCCCGTACGAGCCGCGTCACCCACATATGTACGCGACCCCGTGCAGCGTCTCACCACCGCACCGCCGTGGCGGCACGCACCCCGATTCTTCCTGGCCGGGGCGCAGGTTGCGAACCCGGTGAGAAACGGGGTGTCTCACCTGATATCGCCGCAAAAACCCTGGTAGGACCGGACCCGGCGTGGCCGGTTTCAGCGCTGGAGCACCGCGAACGACGCCCCCTGGTCGTCCGTGACCACGCCCACCGTGCCGTACGACGTCTCGAACGGGCCCGCCTGCACCCGCCCGCCGAGCCGGGTCACCTCGGCGAGCGCGGCCGCGCAGTCCGCCACCCGGAAGTGCACCAGGAAGTGCGGTGGCATCTCGGCGGGGAAGACGTCGGTGAGCGGGGCGCGGCCGAAGTCGGGCTCGGCGTCCGGGCCGAACAGGGCGTCGTGGAAGAGGCCGCCGTAGAAGCCGTTCGCGGCGGCGGTGTCCCGCGCGTACAGCTCCGCCCAGCCGAACGTGCCGGGCTCGTGACGGCGCCCGAAACCCCGGTGGGAGCCCGCCTGCCACAGGCCGAAGACGGCGCCCTCGGGATCGGTGGCGAGCGCGGCGACACCCAGCTCGCCGACCGGCACCGGCGCGGTCACCACCTGCCCGCCGGCCGCCAGGATCCGCCGGGCCAGGCCCTCGGCGTCAGGCGTCGCGAAGTACACCGTCCACACGGTGGGCAGCCGCCCGTCCGCCTTCTGCGCGAGCGCGGCGACCGGCCGCCCGTCCAGGCGCGCCCACACGCTCCCGCCGTACGACTCCTCGAAGGACCACCCGAAGAGCTCACCGTAGAACCGCCTGCCCGCCGCCACGTCGGCGAGCTGGGCGTCGACCCAGCACGGGACGCCCTCGGTGTATCCCTCTTGGTGAGCAGATGCCCTGTTTTCGGCCATGCAGTCAAAGTAGCGGCGCCCCGCGCACCCCGCTCACCAGGCACACAGCCCTCGAAGCCCCCGCGCACCCCATTTGCAGTCGGCCGAATAGCGCTCCCACCCCCCCTCGGTAAGCTGACGGCATGACAGGACAAGTGCGTACCGTCGACGGCCGCGTGGCCGGCCGGCGCGGGCAGGCGACGCGGCAGAAGCTGCTCGACTGCCTCAGCGAGATGCTCAGCTCCTCTCCCTACCGGGACGTCAAGGTCATCGATGTCGCCCGGAAGGCAGGCACTTCGCCCGCGACGTTCTACCAGTACTTCCCGGACGTCGAGGGCGCCGTCCTGGAGATCGCCGAGCAAATGGCGGGCGAGAGCGCCGCGTTGACCGGACTGGTCGAGGGACGCACCTGGGCCGGCAAGGCGGGCTGGCAGACCGCGCAGGAACTCGTGGACGGATTCCTGGAGTTCTGGCGCAAGAACGACGCGATCCTGCGCGTCATCGACCTCGGCGCCGCCGAGGGCGACAAGCGGTTCCACAAGATCCGCACGAAGATCCTCAGCTCGGTCAACACCTCCCTCGCCGAAGCGGTGTCCGAGCTGCAGGCCAAGGGCCGGGTCGACAAGGACGTCAGCGCCGCGGCGATGGCCGGCTCGATCGTCGCGATGCTCGCCGCGGTGGCCGGCCACCAGAAGGGCCTCGCGGGCGTCAAGCAGAACGAACTCAAGCCCGCCCTCGCCCTGTTGGTGCACCTCGGCATCACGGGCAGGAAGCCCGCGAAGTAGCGGGTCGCGCGACGGCGGACCCCCGTCTCCCCACGTCCTGTCATGCGCCCCGGAAGGGGCGCGGGGAGCCACGGATCCGCGCGGCGCTACGCGGGCAGGGGCCGGTCCCGCACCACGTGCTTCATCACCAGCGTGGACGTCAGCCGCTGCACCCCGGGCAGCGTGGCCAGCCGCTCGTCGTACAGCCGCTGGTAGGCGGCCAGATCCGCCGCCACCACCCGCAGCAGATAGTCCGGCTCCCCGAACAGCCGCTGCGCCTCCAGTACCTCCGGCACCTCGGTCAGCGCCCGCTCGAACCCGGCGACCGTCTCCCGGTCCTCCTGCCGCATCGAGACGAAGACCAGCGCCTCGAAGGTCAGCCCCACCGCGGCCGGGTCCACGACGGCCCGGTAGCCGCTGATCGCCCCCGACCGCTCCAGCTCGCGCAGCCGCCGGTGGCACGGCGAGACGCTGAGCCGCACCCGCGCGGCCAGCTCCGTCACGGTCAGCCGCCCGTCCTGCTGCAGCTCGGCAAGGATTTTCCGGTCCACGTCGTCCATGCGGGAAATCTTGCCTCAGAGTGCGAGTGAGCGGAGAAAGAACGGGAACACTTTCGGCGCATCTCCGCCTAATGTCCCCGGTATGGACTCGGCCTCCCTCCTCTCCTTCCTCGCTCTGGACCTCCTGCTGGTCTGCGTACCGGGCGCCGACTGGGCGTACGTGATCTCCGCCGGCCTGCGCGACCGCTCCCCGGTCCCGGCGGTCGCGGGCCTGGTCACCGGCTACGCCCTGCACACGGTCCTCGCGGCGGCGGGCCTCGCGGTGCTGGTCGCCGGATCCCCGACGCTGCTCACCGCGCTGACGGTGGCGGGCGCGGCGTACCTGCTGTGGCTGGGCTGGGGAGTGCTGCGGCGGCCGGCCGTGCCGGGCGCCGCGGACCCGGCCGGCCCGCCCACCGGCCGGCGCCGAACCTTTCTGCGGGGCGCGACGATCAGCGGCCTCAACCCGAAGGGCCTGCTCCTCTACCTGTCGCTGCTGCCGCAGTTCCTCACCCTGGAGGGCCACCACCTGCCCGTGCCCGTGCAGACCACCGCGCTCGGCCTGCTGCACATGGCGTGCTGTGCCGCCGTCTACCTCACGGTCGGCCTGCTGGCCCGCGCCGTCCTCGGCGCCCGCCCGGCCGCCGCCCGCGCGGTCACCCGCACCTCCGGCGCCGCGATGCTGGGCATCGGGGCGTTCCTGCTGCTCCAGCGGCTGGCCACCGTCTGACGCCGGCGGATACGGCGATACTCGGGCCATGGCACCGGACCTTCACGAACTGCTGCGGTCCCTGCGGGTGTGGGACCTCGACCCCCTGCCCTCCTTCGACCCGGCCACGGCACCTGACGACCCGCTCGACCTGTTCACCGCGTGGTTCGCGCAGGCGGTCGCCGCCGGGCAGCCCGAGCCGCACACCATGTCCCTGGCCACGGCCGACGAGCAGGGCCTGCCGGACGTCCGGACGGTGATGCTGCACGGTGCCGACGCGGCGCACGGCTGGAGCTTCGCGAGCCACGCCGGCAGCCGCAAGGGCCGCCACCTCGCCGCCCGCCCGTATGCCGCCCTCGGCTTCTACTGGCCGGCGCAGGCCCGCCAGATCCGGGTGCGCGGCCGGGTCACCACCGCCCCGCCCGAGGAGGCCCAGGCCGATCTGCACGCCCGCTCCACCGGCGCCCTCGCCGCCGCCCTGACCGGCAGGCAGAGCGAACCCCTCGGTTCCCTGGACGAACTGGCGCGGGCCTCCGAGGCGGCCTGGGCCCGCGCCGAGCGCGCCCCGCGCACCCCGGCGCCGACCTGGACCCTCTACCGCCTGCGCCCCGAGGAGGCCGAGTTCTTCCAGGGGGACGCCCGGCGACGGCACGTACGCCTGGTGTACCGCCGCGACGGCGACCGCTGGACACGCACCCTGCTGTGGCCGTGACACGGACGACCGCCCGGGCGGCCGTGTCCCGGGCGGTCGTGACCCCGGGCTCGGTGGCCCGGAGCCGGGTCAGTCCTTGACCGGTACGCCCGGGGTGCCGTCCTGCTGGGCCGGGATCGGCGCCGCCGTGCCGGTGCCGTCGTCGTCCGTGTTGATGCGCTCGATGACGGCCAGGCGCTCCGGGGTGTCCTCCGGCTTGAGGTAGCCGATCAGGATGTAGAGGACGAGGGAGACCGCGAGCGGGATCGAGACCTGGTACTGGAGCGGGACGCCGCCGTCGAGGTTCCAGTGGATGGGGTAGTTGACCAGCCAGAAGGCGAACAGGCCGGTCGCCCAGCTGGTGAGGGCCGCCGTCGGGCCGGAGCGGCGGAAGGGGCGGAGCAGGCCGAGCATCATCGGGATGGCCATGGGGCCCATCAGACCGGCGACCCACTTGATGACGACGGTGATGATGTCGCCGAACGTGGGGGAGTTGACCTGGGTGGCCGCCGCCATCGACAGGCCGAGGAAGACGACCGTGGTGACGCGGGCGACCCGCAGGCCCTGCCCCTCGCTCCAGGCCCGCGCCCGGCGCCAGACGACCGGCGCGCAGTCCCGGGTGAAGACGGCGGCGATGGCGTTGGCGTCCGAGGAGCACATGGCCATCGTGTGGGAGAAGAAGCCGACGATGACCAGGCCCAGCAGGCCGTGCGGGAGGAGCTGTTCGGTCATCAGGCCGTAGGAGTCGGAGCCGTCGGACTTCTGGGACTCCACCAGCAGCGGGGACATCCACATCGGGAAGAACAGGACCAGCGGCCACACCAGCCACAGCACCGCCGACAGCCGCGCCGAGCGCTCGGCCTCGTAGGCGCTGGAGGTGGCCATGTAGCGCTGCGCCTGGTTGAGCATGCCGCCGTTGTACTCGAACAGCTTGATGAAGAGGAAGGCGAGCAGGAACACCGTGCCGTAGGGGCCGACCAACGGCTCGCCGTGGCCTTGGAGTTCGGGCTCGTGCCAGGCGCCGAGGAAGCCGATGCCCTTGTCGTTCAGCTCCATGATCACCGCGACGAACATCGCGATGCCGGCGAGGAACTGGATGACGAACTGGCCGAGTTCCGTGAGCGCGTCGGCCCACAGGCCGCCGATCGTGCAGTAGACGGCGGTGATGGTGCCGGTGATGAGGATGCCCTGGTTCAGGGACACACCCGTGAACACCGACAGCAGGGTGGCGATCGCCGCCCACTTCGCGCCCACGTCCACGATCTTCAGCAGCATCCCCGACCAGGCCAGCGCCTGCTGGGTCTTCAGGTCGTAGCGGTTCTTCAGGTACTCCAGCGGGGAGGCCACGTGGAGGCGGGAGCGGAGCCGGTTGATCCGCGGGGCGAACAGCTTGGAGCCGATGGCGATGCCCAGGGCGATCGGGAAGGACCAGGTGACGAAGGAGGTGACGCCGTAGGTGTAGGCGATGCCCGCGTACCCCGTGAACATCACCGCGCTGTAGCCCGACATGTGGTGCGAGATGCCGGAGAGCCACCAGGGCATCTTGCCGCCGGCGGTGAAGAAGTCGCTGACGTTGTCCACGCGCTTGTGCGACCAGATGCCGATGGCCACCATCACGCCGAAGTAGCCGATGAGCACGGCCCAGTCGAGACTGTTCATGTGCCACCCTTTCAGGGTCCGCTCAGGGTCCGCCTTGTGAACGGCCCGCTCATCGTGAGTGCGGTCACATGGGCACGACAAGCAAGCGGAAGGTCAAGGGCTGGCAAAATTGTTCTGCCAGGTGACTTCCGTTCACGGACCTGAACGAATCCGGGTGGTCTCCGAGTGGGGCGGAAAGGGCCGCGATCAGGGCCTCAGCGCAGCTCCTCCGGGCACGGTGTCCCGCGCGGCCAGTCGTAGGGGGAGGCCAGCCGGTAGGTGCCCGCGCGGGGCGCGAGAAGCAGCGTCCACGTGTCGCCCTCCTCGTCCTCCTCCGTCTCCATCAGACAGCCGTTGACGTTCTCGTACGTCTTCGGCTCACCCTCGGGGCGGCTTCGGGACTCCTCCGTCTCCCGCGGGCCCTCCACCCCCTTGCCCTCGGCGTCGACCAGCTGGAGCCAGGGGGAGTACGGCACCCGTATCAGGATCCGGCCGGGCCGGCCGACCCGCAGCGTCATCTCGCCCTGCTCGGCGCGCTCCACGGTGGCGGGCGGGTCGGCGAGCGGAGTGGGGTTCTTCACCCGGAACAGCTGCCAGTTGGCGTCGCCCCAGATCTGCTCCAGATACGGCAGACCGCGCTGCACCAGCTCCCGTTCGCGCTGGCCGCCGTCCCCGTCCGGCTCGTCCTTCGGCAGGACCACGAAGTGGACCGCCCAGCGCTTGAGCCACAGGTGATAGTTGGCCGAGTTCAGGGTGTCGTCGTAGAAGAGCGGGTTGCGCTCCATGTCGGCCTGGCGGTTCCAGCCGCGGGCCAGGTTCACGTACGGGGCGAGCGCCGAGGCCTCCCGGTGCGAGGCGGCCGGGACCACCTCCACCCGGCCCTTGCCGGCGCCGACCTGCTGCAACTCGTTCACCAGCGGCGCCAGCTCCCGGGCCCACGAGGCGCGCGGGGTGGTGTGCACCACGTCGTCGACCGACTTGAAGCCGATCCAGCCGACGAAACCGGCGAACGACACCACCAGCGCGTACCACTTGCGCGAGCGCGGCACCGTGAACGGCAGCGCCGCCACCAGCGCCACCCCCGCGAACAGCATCGCCAGCCGCGTGATGTTCGAGCCGATCTGCGAGCTGATCAGCCACACGAGCAGGACGGCCAGGAAGTACACCGCCGAGGTGATCCGGACCGTCACCCACTCGCGCGGCACGAGCAGGAAGACCAGCAGCGCGTACAGCATCGGCAGCACGGCCGAGCCGAACGCCATCGGCTGGGTGCCGGAGAACGGGAACGCCCACGCGGACACCGCGACGACCACGCTCGGGCCGAGCCCCAGCGCCCAGGCGCCCGGCCGCCGCTTCTGCAGGAACAGCGCCACCGCCACCAGCCCGACGAACAGGCCCGCGACCGGTGACGACATGGTGGCCAGCGCCGCCAGCGGGGCCGCGCACAGTGCCTTCGCCCAGCGCTTGTGACGCCAGCGGTACGGCCAGCAGAACACCGCCGCCACCGCCGCGAGGGCGAACAGCGTGCCCAGACCGAAGGTCACCCGGCCCGAGGCCGCGTTGCCGAGCAGGCCGAACACGCCCGCCAGCGCGGGCCACAGCGGTGCGCGGACGGCCCGGCTGCGGACCAGGATCATCGTCAGCAGACCCGCCGACAGCGTCCCGGCGATCATCATCGTGGTCCGCACGCCGAGCACCGACATCAGATACGGCGACACCACGCTGTACGACACCGGGTGCATCCCGCCGTACCAGGCAAGGTTGTACGCCGAGTCGGGGTGCCGGCCGACGAACTCCGCCCAGGCGTCCTGCGCCGCGAGGTCGCCGCCGCTGTTCGCGAACGTGAAGAACCACACGATGTGCAGCACGCCGGCCACGGCGGTGACGAGGAGCGCGGGGTGGCGGGCCACGCGGTCGCGCAGGGTCCGCCGCGAGGGGTCCGGCGGGGAGCCGGGCACGCGTATTCGCGGACCGTCCCCCGGGTCCGGACCGGTGTCGTCGGTGCGTGTCGGCTCCGCAGTGGCCACCTGTTGGCGCTCCCCGTGTGCGTCTCGTACGTTCCCCGGCCGCGTGGTCCCTGCTCTCCGACCGTTCCCCGGCCGTTGCCGGCAGGGCCCCGGGAGTTTCCGTCCGCGTCCCGCACGCGGGCGGCCTGTCCCGATTCGTGACGCTAGCACGCACCCCGCCGGCGGGCCTGCGGGCCCTGCTCGACGGGGTGCGTGCGTGCGGTGCGGGGCTCGGGCCCCGGGTGCGGCGGCGTCAGGCGATCCGCGTCACCTTCGCCGTGAAGCCGGGCTCCACCAGGTCCCGCTCCAGCGCGACCGGCACCTTCACGGCCCCGGCGACGGCCCCGTCGCCCACGGTCAGCGTGCCGACCTTCGTCCCGGCCTTCGCCGTGTGCGGCAGCTCGTCGGCGGCGAAGGACACCTTGACCTCCAGGCCCGGCCAGCCGACCGCGGTGACGTCCTCCGTGGCGACCACCGGGGTACGGCCGCCGAGACCGTCGTCCACATACCCGACGACGTCGCCCTTCTTCAGGATCGTCGCCGACTCCAGGGCGCCCTGCGCGGCCCGGATCAGCAGGTCGCTCTGGTGCAGCGCGGCACCGAGGATGGTGTTGTCCGCGCCGCCCGCCGGCTGGCGCACCACGGCGCCGACGATGGTGTGGGTCTCGCCGCCGATCTCCTTCTTCGCGGCGAACACCAGGTTGCCGAGGGCGGAGGTGGTGGTGCCGGTCTTGATGCCGACGACGCCGTTGCTGCCGACCAGCTGGTTCCAGTTCGGGTGGTTCACGCCCTTGTAGTCGTCGTACGACATCATCGCGGCGACCTCGCGGAACGCGGGCTGGGTCATCGCGGCCTTGGCGAGCTTCACCTGGTCCACGGCCGTGGAGACCGTGGTGTCGTTCAGGCCCGACGGGTCGGTGTACGTCGTGTCGGTCATCCCGAGGTCCTTCGCGGCGGCGTTCATCTTCGCCACGAACGCCTTCTCGGACCCCGCGTCCCAACGGGCCAGCAGCCGGGCCACGTTGTTCGCGGACGCGATGAGGATGCCCTCGATCGCCTCGCGTTCGGAGATCCGGTCGCCCGCGTACACGTTGACCGTCGACTCCTGGCCGGCCTGGGACTGCTCCTCGGCCACCTGGTCGATCTTGATCATCGGGCCCTCCTCGCCGCTCTTGAGCGGGTGGTCCCGGAGGATGACGTACGCCGTCATCACCTTGGCGACGCTCGCGATCGGCACCGGCTTCTGCTCGCCGGACGAGCCGAACGTGCCGATGCCCTGCACGTCGAGCGCCGCCTGGCCGTTCTCCGGCCACGGGATGTCGATCTTCGAGCCGTCGAAGGTGTAGCTGTCCTGGGCGGTCAACTGGAGCGTGGGCGCCGGCAGCGGGCGGAACGACTGGACGACCGCGAACACGATCACCAGCAGCAGCACCAGCGGCGTCCAGATCTTCACCCGGCGCACGGCGGTGCGCAGCGGGGTCTGCGGGGGCGGCGGCGTGTTCGTCAGCTCCGCCAGCAGGTCCAGCGGCGGCTTCGGCGGCAACGGCTGCTGCGTGGTCCGCTCCGGGCCGATCTGCGGCACGGCGGCGGTGACGTCGGCGGGCGCGGGCGCCTCGGTCCGCTCGGCGGGCTTGGCGGGCGCGACCGGGCCGGCGGGCTTCGCGGGCGCGGCCGGACGGGGCTTGCGGTCCGCCGGGTCGTCCAGCGGCTTCAGCGCGACGAACTTGCCGGTCCGCGCGGCGTCCTTCGCGGAGTCGTCTCCGGCGTCCTTGGCGGGGGCCTTGTCCTTCGCGGGGTCCTTGGCGGCGTCCTTCTCGGGCTTCTGCGCCTTCCCGGACTCCTCGGCGGTCTCCTTCGCCTTGCCGGACTCCGCGGCCGGCTTCGCCTTGGCGGCGTCGCCGAGCTTCAGCATGGTGGTGGGCTGGTCGACCGCGGGCTTCGGCGGCCGTACGGCCTTGAAGACGGTGGTGGGCTGGTCGACGGGCGACGCGTCGGCGTCGTCCTCGGCCTTCTCGGCGGCCTCGGGGGTCTCCTCGGCGGCGCCCTTCGCGTCCTCCGGGCCGTCCTCGTCGCCCTCGGCGCCCGAGTCGCTCTCGGAGCCGCTCTCGGAGTCGGCCTCGGCGTCCCCGTCGCCCTTGTCGCCCTCGGCGGTCTCCGCCGCCGTCGCGCCCTTCCCGGAGTCCTTCCCGCCCTCGTCGGCCGCGTCCTGCGGCTCGTCGGAGTCCTCCTCGGCCGCCGCCTCGGACTCGTCCCCGGCCACCGCGGCCTCGTCGACGTCGTCGCGCTCCTCGGCCCTGCCGGCCTTGTCGGCCCTCTCGGCCCTCTCGGACTCCTCGGCCTTCTCAGGCTCCTTCGCGGACGCGGCGTCACCCTCCTTCGGGGACGCGGCCTCGTCGGACGGGGCCTCGTCCGCGGAGCGGACCCATGCCGCCACCGCGGCGTCCAGGTCCTCGCCGCCCTTGCCGCCGGCGTCCTCACCGCTGTCCTCGGCGGCGCCGTCCGCGCCGTCCGTGCCGTCCGTGCCCTCCGCGCCGTCCTCGCGCGCCTTCGCGAGGTCCTTCGTGGAGAGGACCCGCGTCGCCGTGTCGACGCTCGTACGGGCCACGGAGAGGCGGGGATCGGCCGCCTCGCTCCGGGCCTCGGGAACCGGACCCGCGCTCCCCGACGTCGGTTCTGCCGACGACTCGCGCTGCTTCGACCTGTCGGGGGACTCGCCCGCCACCGATGCCTCCTCCATGCCGCACGTTCCCGTGCGCTACCGAACCGAACCGCCGCCCGGACACCTCGGTTCCACGACTGTCCGAACCATGTACCAGTGTCCTGTGTGCGGGCTAAACCCAAGCGGTAGACGAGAACGACATACCTACCGGTTCCCTTACGAACCGGTCACGCACCCTCGACAGACCAATGTGAGAGGGGTCACCCTGTCATTCATCCACGCGGGGAGGCATGGATGGGCAGGAGCCGCAGAACACTTCCGGAGGAGCTTCTGCTGCTGGCGTTGGACCCGACGACGGGTACCACCGCACAGCCGCAGTCGCTCGACCTGGGTCTGGCCGGAGCACAGCTAGTGGAGCTGGCGCTGGCCGGACGGATAGCCCCAGACGGGGATCGTATCGCCGTGGTGGTCCCACGGCCGACAGGAGATCCGACACTGGACTGCGCGTTGGAGTTGCTGCGAAGGCGTGGCGCTCCGGTACGGGCCGTCCACTGGATCGGCGGGCCGCGTCTCGGGCTCCGCCAGACGTACCTCTCGCATCTGGAACGGTGCGGCATGGTGCATGCCGTCGAGGGCCAGATGTGCGGGGTGTTGCCGACGACTCGCTACCAGGCGACGGACAACGCCATCAGCCGGGAGATCAAGGCCCGGCTGGATTCCGCGATCCGCACCGGCGTTCCGCCGGACCCGCGGACCGCGGCGCTCGCCGCCCTGGCGCACGCGGTCGGCCTCGGCAAGCACCTGTATCCGGGGAACGAGGGACGCTCGTCCCGCTCCCGGCTGCGGGACCTGATCAGGCACGACCCCATGGGCGGCCTCGTGGCGCACGCCGTTATGGACGTCCAGAACGGCGTGGGGGCGCAGCCGCGCCGCGCCGCTGCGGGCCCGGCGGGCCGGCCGCCCGCCGGCGCCAGGACGGCGGAACCCGCTCGGGGGGTTCCCGCCCAGCCGCGCCGTGCCGGCATGGCGCGCGCCGTGGCCCACTAGCCACGGGCCCACGGCGGTACGGCAGTACGGCGGTACGGCAGTACGGCAGTACGGCGGTACGGCAGTACGGCGAGACACAAGCCCGGTTCGGGAGCCGCGCGAGCCGCGCGGGGTGACGGAACGCGTCGTTCGGACGACGGACGCGTCCGCCGCCCCGCGCGGACGCATGTCCGTGTGTGCGGATATGGCGTGTACCCGCCGCATATCCGCGGTTTCCCAGCGGTAAGCCGCGCCTTGGTGGCAGTCTGCTCAACAGCAGATACGCAAAGTTGCAGCAGCCGGAGGTGCACGTCCCGTGGCGTCCAATGTCAATCCCACCGTCAGGCGGCGCCGGCTGGGCCAGGAGCTGCGCAGGCTCCGTGAGCTCAAGGGTATGACGGCCGAGGAGGTGGCGGAGCGGCTGCTGGTGTCGCAGTCGAAGATCAGCCGCCTGGAGAACGGCCGTCGCAGCATCAGCCAGCGCGATGTGCGCGACCTGTGCGGGGTCTACGAGGTGGAGGACCACCGCATCGTCGATTCGCTGATGCAGATGGCCAAGGACTCGCGCCAGCAGGGCTGGTGGCACTCCTTCGGCGACATCCCGTACAGCGTCTACATCGGCCTGGAGACCGACGCGGCCAGTCTGCGCGTGTACGACCCGCAGGTGGTGCCCGGCCTGTTGCAGACCCGGCAGTACGCGGAGGCCCTGATCACCGGTGCCCTGCCGGAGGCGACGCCGGCCGACATCGACAAACGGGTGCAGGTCAGACTGCGCCGGCAGGAACGTATTGCCGCCGAGGAGAACCCGCTGCGGCTGTGGGCGGTGCTCGACGAGGCGGCGGTGCGCCGCGAGGTGGGCAGTAAACAGGTGATGATCGAGCAGCTGGAGTACCTGCTCGAGATGTCCCAACTGCCGCACGTCACCGTCCAGTTGATTCCGTTCGAGATGGGCGCCCACCCCGGTGTGAGCGGGCAGTACGCGATTCTGGAGTTCCCGGACGCCGCCGATTCGAGCGTGGTCTACATCGAGGGCGTCACCAGCGACCTTTATCTGGAAAAGGCGCAGGATGTCCAGAAATACGCAGTCATGTACGAGCATCTGCGGGCACAGGCCCTGAATGCCGACCAAACCCGGGAATTCATCTCGGAAGTGGTGAAGGACTACGCGGGTCGCAGGTGAGGCGCCGCAAAGTACACCGTCGCCCCGACCGGACGGAAGACCCGAATGGAATATGCCATCCGGTCGAGTGAATAGTCGCTCCGGAGATCCGAGTTGGCGAGTAGCGTCGATCACGCCATCAAGACAGGAACGTTGGCGCAAACGCACAACTCAGCAACTGGCTTACTGGAGCGAAAATGGCGATCAAGCAGGGCGCGACGGACACGTGGGTCAAGTCCTCCTACTCCCAGGGCAACGGCGCGTGTGTCGAGATCAAGTCCCCGGTTCCGTCGGCCATGGCCGTCCGGGACTCCAAGGTGCAGCAGGGCCCCGTGCTGGCCTTCCCCGCCGACGCGTGGAACGTCTTCGTGGCCTCGGTCAAGGCGTAACACCGGCACCACCCGCGCACCTCGCGCACCGTGCGCAGAGCCCTCTCGACGAGCCCGCCGTCCTTGCCGAGGGGGCTCGGCTCTTGTCCGCGGTCAGCGCACCGGGAACGCCACGTCGCACACGGGGTCGCCGGGGCCCGCCGCGTCCCAGTCCGCGAAGTACACCTCGCGGCAGGCACCGGCCGGTTCCAGCCCCCGCTCCCGGATCCACTCCTCCACCGCCTCGAAGGCGGCCAGGATCTGCGGATGGGCCACCTGCGCCTTGCCGATCCGGGTGAAGGCGAGGCGCATGGCCGGTTCCACTCGCACGCGGGTCTGCCAGGCGCGTCCGCGTGCCTCGGCCCAGGCCCGGGCCGCCGCCTCGTCGGCCACCGGCACACAGGCCTCGGCGGGGCCGTCGCTCTCCATGGACACCTCGGAGTGGTAGACGACGTAGGGCGCGCCGGCCGGGCCGCCGCACTGCCGGGCCGCCTCCTCCAGCCGCCCCAGCGACGCGCCGATCCAGGCGGGCAGTTCGTCCGCCAGCACATGCCGCGTCTCGGTGATCACCACCCGCGCCGGCACCTCGACCGTCTCGACCGTGAACATCTCGCGCATCTCGGAACTACCTCCCGACAGCCGTCCACGAAGGTACGCGGCGAGCGTCCGCTGCCCCGCCAGCCGGGCCTCTACGTCCGCCCAGTAGGCGGCGAGCAGCCCGGCCGCCCGCTCCCCGTCCGCGGCGACCACCTCGGCGATCCGCGCCAGCGGCATGTCCAGCTGCCGCAGCAGGGCCACCAGCCGCGCCTGTTCGATCTGCGCGACGCGGTAGTAGCGGTAGCCGCTGGCCGGGTCGACCCGGGCCGGGGTGAGCAGGCCGAGCCGGTCGTACCGCCGCAGGGCCTTGGCCGACAGGCGGGCCCGGGCGGCGAACGTCCCGATGGTGAGCAGTTCCTCGTCCATCCGCGCATCCTCCGTCACCGGGCGGTCCTCGGCGCCCGGCGGGAAGGAGACTCGGGCCTGCCCCGGGGGCAAGGTCAAGGCCGGCCGTTCCGGCTCAGCCGAGCTGCGCCTCGATGGCGGCGACGACCTCCGCCGACTCCGGCTCGGTCTGCGGGGAGAACCGGGCGACGACGGTGCCGTCCCGGCCGATCAGGAACTTCTCGAAGTTCCAGCGGATGTCCCCGCTGTGCCCCTCGGCGTCGGCGAAACCGGTCAGCCGCTCGTACAGCGGGTGCCGGCCCTCGCCGTTCACCTCGACCTTCTCGGTCATCGGGAAGGTCACGCCGTACGTCGCCGAGCAGAACTCGGCGATCTCCGCAGCGCTGCCCGGCTCCTGGCCGAGGAACTGGTTGCAGGGCACGCCGAGCACGGTGAACCCGCGGGCGGCGTACCGCTCCTGGAGCCGCTCCAGACCGGCGTACTGCGGGGTCAGGCCGCACTTGGAGGCCACGTTCACGACGAGCACGACCTGCCCGGCGTACTGCTTCAGATCGGCGGGACCGCCCTGGAGGGCGTCGATGCCGACGTCGAGGGGGGATGCGTTGGTGGTCATAGGCCGGATGCTAGCCGCGCCCGCCGCCGCTCGCCCCGGCAGGCCGGTCCCCTAGGGCCTGGGGCAGCACCTCGCTTGCCGCGGTCTGGGTCGGCACATGGCTTGCCGCGGTCCGGGCCGACACCTCGCCTGTCGTGGCCTGGATCGGCACCTCGCTCGCCGCGGCCCAGGTCGACTGTGCGCTCGCCGCGGCCCAGGTCGACTGTGCGCTCGCCGCGGCCTGGAGCGGCGCATCGCCCGCGGCTGCCCGGACCGGCACATTGCTCGCCGGGGCCTACATCGGCACATCGCCCGCGGCTGCCCGGACCGGCACATTGCTCGCCGCTGCCCGGACCGGCACATCGCCCGCCGCGGCCCGGATCAGCACATCGCCCGCCGCCGTTCGCGCGTACAGCACCGAGCGGCCCGCCCGGCGCCGCTCCACCAGCCCCGCGTCCCGCAGGACCCGCAGATGCCGTCCGACCGAGCCGAGCCCCTGCCCGGTCACGGCCGTCAGCTGGGTGGTGCTGAGCGGGGAGTCCAGCAGGACGAGGACGGCGGCGCGGGCCCGGCCCAGCAGGGCGGCGAGGTTCGCGGGCGCGGGCCGGGCGTGGCCGTCGGCGAGCGGCCCGGAGCACGGGTAGACCAGGGCGTACCGCTGCCGCTCCGGCTCCTCCCACGACACCCAGCCGGTGCGCGGGGTGACGGGCACGAGGACGAGTTCGGCGCCGGAGATGTCGCGGGGCGGGTACTCGTGCAGATTGACCTGGAAGCGGCTGGCGCCCAGCCAGCGGGTGCCCGGCCGCAGGGCGTCCAGCACCGCCGCCCAGCCGCCCTCGCTCATCCGCGCCGTGCGGGCGACGACGTCGGCCTCCAGCACGCGGCGGCGCCGCGCCCAGTACGGCCGTACGGTCTCGGTCCACACATACGTGAGGAGCGCCGCCGCGCGCTCGGGCAGGTCGTCGCGGTCCAGGACGGCGGGGAGCGGGCCGGCGAGGGAGAGCCGCAGATGGGCGCGGGCCGCGTCGGGATGGGTGGCGCGCACCCGGGCGACCGCCCGCGCGAAGTCCTCGCCGTCCCGCGGCGTCGGGGTGAGGAAGTCGGCGATCCAGTCCCGGCCCAGTCCCGCCCGCACCAGCCGCGCGGTCACCGGGTCGGCGGCCAGGCGGGCCCGGTAGGCGGGGAGGTGCGCGCGCAGCCACTCCCGCTCGCCCGGATGGGCCCCGGTCCCGGCGTGCAGCAGCTTCAGACTCGCGAAGGTCTCGGCGTACGGCGAGAGCAGGAACCGGCTGCGGGCGAGGGTGTCCGCGTCGAGCTGCCACCAGCCCATGCCGCCCGCCCCCCGGTTGGTTTCGCGTGTGCGCGAAACAATAACGGGGCCCGTCGCGGCCGCCCGAGACTCCCCGCATGCGCACCTCACCCGGCTACGCGAGCCTCTTCCGCACGCCCGAGTTCACCCCGCTGTTCCTGTCCTCCGCCGCCCAGACCGCCGCGCAGACCCTCGGCGGGCTCGCCCTCGGCACGCTGGTGTTCCGGGCCACCGGATCGCCGCTGCTGGCGGCGGTGAGCATGTTCGGCCCGTCGCTGGCCCAGGTCGTCGGTGCCGCCTTCCTGCTGTCGGGCGCCGACCGGCTGCCGCCCCGGGCGACGCTCACCGGCGTCGCCGTCGCCTTCGCGGCCGGTACGGCGGTGCTCGCGCTGCCGGGACTGCCGCCGGCGGCGGTCTTCGCCGTCGTCCTCGCGCAGGGGCTGGTGGCCTCGCTGGGCGGGGGAGTGCGGTGGGGACTGCTGACCGAGATCCTCTCCAAGGAGCGCTACCTGCTGGGGCGTTCGGTCTTCAACATGATGAGCGGCCTCGCCCAGATCGGCGGCTACGCGGCCGGCGGCGTCCTCGTCGCCCTCCTCACCCCGCGCGCCGCGCTGCTGCTCGCGGCGCTGCTGTACGCCGGGGCGGCGCTCGGACTGCGGCTGGGCCTGACGGAACGCCCGCCGCGCGCCACCGGCCGCCCCTCGGTACGGGCCACCTGGCGGGCCAACGCCCGGCTGTGGTCGTCACGTCCCCGCCGCCGCGTCTATCTCGCCCTGTGGGTGCCGAACGGACTGATCGTCGGCTGCGAGTCGCTGTACGTCTCCTACGCGCCCGGTGCCGCCGGGACACTGTTCGCCTGCGCGGCGCTGGGCATGTTCGCCGGGGACGTCACCGTCGGCCGCCTGGTGCCACCGGCACGGCGCGCGCGACTCGGGGTGCCGCTGCTGCTGTTGCTGGCCGGACCGTACCTGCTGTTCTTCCTGCGCCCGCCGGTGCCGGTCGCGGCCGTCCTGGTCCTGGTGGCGTCCGCCGGCTTCGGGGCGAGCCTCGTACAGCAGGAGCGGCTGGTCACCCTCACCCCCACCGAACTCTCCGGCCACGCCCTCGGCCTCCACTCCGCCGGCATGCTCACCTGCCAGGGCCTCAGCGCGACCCTGGCCGGCACGACAGCCCAACTGACCTCGCCTGGGGTGGCGATGACGGTGATGGCGGTCGGTTCCCTGACTGTGACGGGGGTGCTGGCGCGGGGGTTGGGGGTGGGGGAGGGCGCGGGGGGCGCGGAGGGGGACGGTGTGGCTGGTGCGGGCGAGGCGGACAGTCGGGTTGACGAGAAGACCGGGGAGGCGCGGGCGGCGAAGTGAGCAGGGTTGCGGGACCGGCGCGGCCGGGGTCCACGGACGGCGGTCGCGCGATCAGCGAACCTGGCGATGTGAGGCGTCTGTGGCTGTGGCTGTGGCGGTCGGTCCGGTGATGTCCCTACGGCCGTGGTTCCGGCTCGAGGAACACCTGCGGGACCTCGTTGTCCCGGACCACCCTCGCGAGCAGCGCCGCCAGCTGTTCCCGCTCGGCGGGTGCGAGGCCGGACGGCAGCTCCTCGATGCGGCGGCAGGCGGCGTCGTAGAACTGCCCGGCGAGCACCGCGCCCTCCTCGGTGAGGCGCACCCGTACCGCCCGCTTGTCCCGGGGATCGGCCTCGCGGCGGACCAGGCCGCGCTGCGCGGTGCGGTCCACCAGCCCGGTCAGGCTGGACTTGGCCAGACCCAGCATCGAGCCCAGCTCGGACATGCCGTACGGCTGCGGCATCAGCACACACAGCAGCTGGCCCTGCTGCGGGGTCAGCCCGAACCGACGGCCAGACTCGGCGTACACGGCGTCCACCAGGAACGCCGACCGCACGAGCGCGGCCACGATGCCCATCTGCTCACCTGCGGCTACGGCTTCGCCCATTCGGCCAGGGTACCGAGGAGGGGCACTGCGTCGAGTCGGAGTCGTACCGCTCGCCAACCGGGCCGACGCAACGCCGCGAGCTGCCCCGCCCTCGCCTTGGCCGTCCTCCCTGCCATCGCGGCGACGGCGCACCGCCGCTGAAGCGGAATGCAGGGGCCGCCGGTCACCTCCCTCTCGCCTCCTCTTGCTGCACCTATCGAAAAACGATAGATTCTCATCGAGATTCGATGGTGCGGTCGCGTGCGGACGTGTGCGGGTGTGCCGGCATCAGACGACGAGGAGGAGGGAAGGCGATGGGAAAACTGACGGTGCTCGCGCTGCGCGCGGTGCTGGTGGGGCTGCTCGCCGGGTCGGTGTTCGTGCAGGCGGTGATGGTCCCGCTGCTGGCCGCCGACATGGGTGACTTCGACCGGCGCACCCCGGTGGTGGTGATCGTGCTGCTGGGGCTGGTGACGGCGCAGGTCGTCCTGGTCTGCGTATGGCGGCTGGTGACGATGGTGCGCCGGGGGACCGTCTTCTCCCACGGCGCCTTCCGCTACGTACACATCGTGATCGGCGCGATGACGGCCGCGGCGCTGCTGGTCTTCACCCTCGGTGTGGTCCTGGCGCCGGGCGAGGACGTGGCTCCCGGCATCGTGCTCCTGATCGGCGGCGTGGGCCTGGCCGTCCTCGGTGTCGCGCTCATCGTCCTGGTGCTGCGCATGCTGCTCGCCCAGGCGGTTGCCCGCGACGTCGAGGCGGCGCGGATGCGGGCCGAGCTGGCCGAGGTGATCTGATGCCGATCGTCGTCGACATCGACGTGATGCTCGCCCGGCGCAAGATGTCCGTGGGCGAACTCGCCGAACGCGTCGGCATCACCCCCGCCAACCTGGCCGTCCTCAAGAACGGCCGTGCCAAGGCGGTCCGCTTCACGACGCTCGCGGCACTGTGCGAGGTACTGGACTGCCAGCCGGGCGACTTGCTGCGCTGGGAACCGGAGGACGAAACGGCACCCGCGGGCACGGCAAGTGGGGCACAGCACCACTGAGTTGCCGGTTCCCGTTGCCGATGCGGCCCCCCCCTGCCGAGGCCAGCTCGTCGGCATCATGGCCCCGTGGACCTGGAGCGCATCAAAGCGAAGACCGTGGCGTATTACCGAGCTCTCGATGAGAACGCCACCTCGCGGCACTACTTCCGCCACGCCGACGAGGAGGGCGGGCTGTGGTACTTCGAAGCCGTACCCGACCGCGGCGAGTTGATCGTCATCAAGCAGGCCGAGCTGACTTCGGCCGGCCGGCTCCACCGGTACAGCCGGCAGCACCTGGAGGACGAGCACGGCGGCCTGACCGACCAAGCGGTCGACCCCGGCGAGGATCCGCTGGAGGTCATCTCGGCCGAGGAGTTCCAGCGCGTGTGGGCGCGACCTGCGGAAACGCTCGCTTAGGGCAGAGGGCGCTTTAGGAGACGCCGGCGCGCGTGGGACCAGGAGTAGCGTGGCAGGTGCGAGGCGGTCCCGTTGTCGCACCTGCCCTACAGACGGGTGGTCCCTCATGACCAGCTCGGATACACCTCCTGTTCCCCGGCGTCTGCCCAGCGGTGCCCACGAGGCCCTGCGGCCGGGTTCTGCGCTTCTCCGGCTGGAGACGACCGCATCACGTGAAGGTGTCCTCGATGGTGCGTGGTGGCCGCGCTCGCGCGACATGGGCGCCGAGCTGCCCGCGCTGCTGAGTGCCCTCATCGCCCACCTCGGCCCCGTGACCCGCGTGGGGCTGGACACCGCAGCTTGGGAGGGTCTGCCGACGCGCATCCTCGTGGACGACTGCGTGGTGCACATCGATTCCTTCCCGGTCGGTGACGACACGGTCCTGATCACGCGGGGCGAGCGGGACCTCTTCTCGCTGCTGGTGGTCCCGCCGGACGCGGCACCGGACGCCGCCCGCGCCGCGATGGCCCAAGCGGTCCGGGCGGACAACATCAGCCAGGCGGAACAGATCCTCATCGACACCGGGAGCGGGCGCGGTCCGTCGGACTGACGGATCACCGCCGGGCGTGACCGCCGCGACGGTTTCGGCGGCGAAGGCGAGGCGTCCGCAGCATCCCGCCCGAGACAGGTTCACGTCACCGCCCGAATGCCGGGGCCAGGAGCAGGAAGACGACTGATCTCTCGGTGCCATGGCCCCAGGGCTCCCGCACGGGGGGGGGCGTCGACGCCCGGTCTCCGCATGCAGCTTGCAGCTGGAGACCTACGGTGACCACACCACGCAGACGGCTACGGCAGGTCCCTCAGGTGTGGACCCGCGCGGGGCGGAGCGGTGCTCCGGCCCGGTGGAGACTGGCGAGGGCCAACCGGTAGGAGGCGATCAACCCGGTCTCCACGTACTCCAGACCCAGTTCCCGGCAATGGTCCCGCACGATGGTCCGGGCCTTGCGCAGGTTGGGGCTGGGCATGCTGGGAAACAGATGGTGCTCGATCTGGTGATTCAGCCCGCCCAGTGCGATGTCGGTGAGCCTGCCGCCGCGCACGTTGCGTGAGGTGAGCACCTGGCGACGGAGGAAGTCGGGACGGTCCGCGCCCTTCAGGATCGGCATGCCCTTGTGGTTGGGGGCGAAGGCGGAACCCAGGTAGACACCGAACAGGCCTTGGTGGACGGCGAGGAAGGCGATCGCCATGCCGGGCGGCAGCAGCCACAGCAGCACGCTCAGGTAGAGCGCGAAGTGCGCGAACAGCAGGACGCCGTCGAGCGTGCGGTGCTTGAGCGAACGATTGGCCAGCGCCTTCGCGCTCGACACGTGCAGGTTGAAGCCCTCCAGGGTGAGGAGCGGGAAGAACAGGAACGCCTGCCAGCGGCCGATCAGGCGGGGGAGCCCCTTGGCGGCCCGTGCCTGGTCCTGGGACCAGACCAGCAGGTCGGGGTCGAGGTCGGGGTCGAGTTCCTCGTGGTTGGGGTTGGCGTGGTGGCGGGTGTGCTTGTCCTGCCACCAGCCGTAGCCCATCCCGATACCGGCACCGGCAATCCGTCCGGACACCTCGCTGGCCCGGCGTCGGCGGAACACCTGGCGGTGCGCTGCGTCATGGGCGAGCAGGGCGACCTGGCCGAAGACGACGGCAAGGAAGGCGGCGACCGCCAGAGTCCACCAACTGTCGCCGACGAGCACGACTGCGGCCCACCCACCGACGTAGAGCCCGGCCACCACCGTGGTCCGCAGCGCGTAGTAGCCGGGACGGCGCTCCAACAGCCCGGCGGCAGCGATCTTTCTCGACAGACGGGCGAAGTCGCTGCCGGACGCCTCCGAGGGCGGGGGGCGCACCGTGGTGTTACTGCTCATGATGATGAAACTCTCTCTGAAGAAGGCCGATCGGCTCGGCGCCGCCCCGGGAGCCGCTGGGACCGGGCCACGGGTCAGGTCTGTACGTCCTCCGTGGCGGACACTTCACGCGGAACGCGGAGGCAAAAGGCGTCTGCTTCGTCGGTCAGCGGCTGCGCAGGCCTTCTGTTTCTCGTGGGTACCCGGCCGCGGGTGTCTCACACCGTGCCAGACGGAGACTCCGGAATGGTCCGTGTGCGTCGTCTCGGCGGACCGGCTCAGGCCGGTGCAGCCGATCCCGTTGCTACGGAAGTCATGACGCCTCGGTCGGATGTTGCTCAGACGCCCCGGTCCACGGGTCCCGGCCGCGCCCCACCCGGTCCGGGGCCCGGGGGTACGCCCCGGGCACGCGTCGCCGCGGTCTGAGCCGACGGTTCCGCGGACTGAGCCGATGGTTCCGAGACGCGGCCGGGCAGCCGGCGCGGAACCCGGATGATCACCTGTGGTGCGGGGTACGGCTGTGGCACGCAGCGGCCGCGGCGGCCGGGCCGGGGTGTGCTGTACCTGTACGCGGCGATCCTGTCGGCGTGCTGCAGGCCGAGCCGGTGAATCACGTACGCCCCCGCTGCGATGAGGACCACGAAGGCGGCGGCCGTCAGGAAGATGTTCATGGCGGCCACCTCACATACCGATGATCAGCCGGCTGGCAGGCCCCGGTGGACCGGTCTGTCCGGGAACGGCCGCGGACACCGCCGAGGCGCCGCCCTCGTACTCCCATGCCTCGTCCGGGCTCAGTGACCGGCCGGCCGCCAAGACACCGTGCCCGGCCTCCTCCGCGGCGATGAGCGCGCTCGCGGTCAGGGGCGGGCCGTGGTGCTCGGACGCGACAGCCATCAGCCGGGCCGCCGACTCCGCCCCGGTCTCGGGCGGGATGACCAGCAGGTCCCAGCGGCCGGTGCCGTAGGAGAGCAGCAGCAGCTTGTGCGGGTCGATCTCCGGGCTGAACCAGCCGACCTTGACGATGTGCCCGTCCACGGGAATTCTGCGGGGGATGACCGGCCAGTGCTCCGGATTGACGGCGATGCGGGTGATGCGGCCCCAGCGGGCATCCAACACGTCCGTGAGCGCCGACAGTTCGCTCAGCAGATCGCGGGACCGGGGCCACCAGGCTCCGTCCAGGAGCCCCCGGGGGGTGCCGTCGGTCTTCAGCGCGAGACGCACGGCCGGGGCTGCGACGGGCTCGGGGTGCGGCAGGGTGGGGTAGGTCGCCGACATGATGCGGACCCGTCTCCGGGCCGCCTCTGCGGCGGCCCGGGTTTCATCTTTCGCCGAGAACGACCCGGCGTGGAAGCCGGAGTGCGAAATGCCCTCGGTACTGTCCACACTACTCCGCGTTTCGCTGCGGCGCGGAGCAGCGGCCACATGGAGTTGGAGTACCGGCCGGGTGATCTCCCGGCAAGTGCCTCGGCGCGTGCCGGGTAGTGCCCGTCCTTCGCGCTGAAGGGCCGTCGCCACCGGGCGCGGCCGACGCAACGGTGTCGGAACGGGTCGTCGATCCACTGGTCATCGGTCGGGTCTGCACAGACTGTGTACTGCGTAGTCCTGTGGTCGGCACATGCCACAGCGCAGCGGCAGCCCTCCGTAGGGAACGTGCGGCGAGGGTGCAGCCACCCTGTAGTCAGGCGGGGCGCTTCCGCCAACGGGAAGGCCCCGGACCCTCCCTCGCCTGGGAGTCCCGGGGCCCTCGCCCTGCTCAACACTGTGCCCCCGGCAGGATTCGAACCTGCGACACCCGCTTTAGGAGAGAGGCTGGGTGAGCTGCGGCTTCGCGGCTAGGGAAGGGAACGGCTACTCGACCGCCAGCCACCAGTGTTGACCGTGGCTGACCGCTGCGTCTGGCACGGTTGTGGCACGAACTTCAGCCGACGACAGTCAGCCACGTTGGTGTGTGGTCTCCTGCTCAGGGATGCGCCAGACGATTTTGATCTGTTCGTCGAGGGGGAGTGAGGGGCCGCCGATGTAGATACGGTGGATGAGGTAGTGGACGGCAAGGCGGAATGCCTCTGGCTCGATGTCGTCAATCGTCGCCACCGTTGCCCTGCCGAGCTTGTTTACCTGGCGGACGATACGGGGCTCGCTTTCGAGGGGGCCAAGTTCGGCGACGATCTCCGCTGGGAGTTCGCCGTCCTCGCGCAGGGCCAGGATCGAGCCCTGCAGCAGATCGGGCTCGGCCTCGATTCTGTCGATGATGCGGGCGAGGACGTATGCGTGGAGCACATCTGCTGCGATGTTGCCGTGTTCCTCGGGCTCCTCGCCTGTGCAGCTCGGGCACCCCTCGCACTCGACGGGTGTGACGAGTTCGTCCTCAGGTCCTTCGTCGGCCTGCCGGGTGGAGAGGAAGCACGAAGCCACCCACATGACTTCGGTTCGGCTTAGCTCCAGGTCTTCCGCGGTCGGCAGGTCCAGGTCGCCCCATTCGCGCTCGGGGCCGCCGTTGTTCCGGTCCTCCGGAGGCGGAATCTCGGAGCGCATCAGGGACTCCAGGCTGACCAGATACGGATCCCAGTCGTGGGCACTGAGCAGTAGCGTCGCCAGCGCGTCCCCCGGGCGTTTCCAGAATATGAGGTCTTCGTCGTAGCCGTTGACGAAGTGCAGGACGTAGTCTTCCGGCGCGAAATCGACTCCCGACATCTCGCCGAGGTGGGTGAGGACGGCCTGCCGGCCTCGGTAGCGTCCGACGTAGCGGCGGGCCTGAGCGACGAAGGACGCCATGGTGGTGTCGTTCAGCACTGCGTTCGGGCTGACACCGATGAAGCGGGGCGGATTGAACGGACCGGACCGTCGCAGCTGTTGGGTGGCGTTCGCCCAGTGCAGTTTCGTGGTGCCCGGGTCGTATACCACGCAGTAGACGGGGATGTTCCCGTCCGCCCACGTGCCGCTGTGGTGGTCGACGGGCACCGCATAGCCGTTGCCCCGGCGCCAGCTGTCCCCGCCCTTGACCTGGACCTTGATCGTGTCGCTGGTGATCTCGCCATCTTCGGTGAAGGTGACGTACAAGTCCTCGCCGAAGTCGTTCTGCCCGGATATCTCCTGAACGATGTGGTCGTGCTCTTCGAGTAGAGCGCGCAGCGCGTTCACGGCGGCCTGTCCCACGCGCCGCCCTTTCGGGATCTTCGGCATACCACCCTCTCCTGGAGCTTCGACCGCCCGGGCGGATTTGGGGCGGCGTCATACCCGTCACTCTGCCCCATCCCTCTGACACCGGGCAGGGGAGGAGAATGGGACATTGGAGCCCGCTGACTCGGCCGAGCCCAACAACGAAGCCCCAGGCCGCTGACCTGGGACTTGAAGAAGAGCGGGTGACGAGAATCGAACTCGCGCTCTCAGCTTGGGAAGCTCGGGTCATTCACGGACGGTTGCTGGGCTGACCTGCGGCGGAGAAGCACTGGGCCTTGGTGGGCCGACATCGTGTTGCCCGTGGTTCCCCGCACGATCTGGCACGGTTCTGGCACGTGCTTCTCTTTCCTTCGTGACCTGTGCAGCGCGCGTCAGCCGGGTGGGAGCATGCCAACTGCTAGTCCGAGTTCTGAGGCTTGAGGTTGTGGTACGCCCTGGGATGAGTGCGCAACTGGCCCTTGAGGTAACGCCGATCACGCAGGTTCGCCATCACAGCGTCGTAGTGAGCGTGCTCAGCGTCCCAATCGCGGTCAAGGTGGGGCATTGGTTGGTTAGACATCTCGCGGGCGAGGTCGTACAGATCCCTTCGCCAAGCCGGGTCAATGGCCCGCTCGTCGACAACCGCGTTGCGGAAGGCGAAGCACGCGAAGAGGGCTGTGGACGCGAGAAGGCCGACGGCTTGCTGACAGGCTTCTTGGTCGAACGTGATGGCTGAGTTCAGGAAGAAATGATCGTCCTCTACCGTGATCTGTCCCATGCAGGACTCAGCCGTTGGGTGCGCCCAAGCTGAAGCCTCCACATAGAAGTTCTTGTACTTATCAACCTCGTGTGCGGAGTCCCCTCGTACGTCGCTGAGCCACTGGCGTACACGAACATCAGGAAACCACCTGCCGTCACGAAGCCATTGTTCAGCCATCTTGGGTTCCTTGGCCAACACGCGGGCTAGACCGGCAGACTCATACACCGAACGTAGCAAGTTGCGCATCTCTGCCAGATAGCCATGGCTCGTGACCAACCAAGCTGCCCGTAGCTGGGTGAAGCTTCGAGCCAATGCCGCGGCGGCAGCGAGTTCGTTCTCGAAAGTCTCCTCGAACGGAAAGCGGTCAACGCGGTACGTGCCGAAGTGCAGAAGAGCCATAGCACGCCCGAACCAGGCACTCTCGGGCCAGTTAGGTGCGGACTCGAGGAAGCGTCCCATGTGTACCACGTCGTCGGGGAGTTCGCCCAGATCGTACTCTTCTTCCATGCGCCCATAGTCTCGCCCTGTACTCACTGCCGCCACCACATTTGTCAGACGCTGCAACGGCTCCAGAGGCCGCTTGGTACCTGGGCAACGCAGCAAGTCACGGCACAGATGTGGCGCCCGCTAGCCCACCCTTGTTGACCGCTGCTGACCCGTGCATCTGGCACGGCTGTGGCACGCGGCGATTGGTCAGAATCGCTTGCCAGTACCGCCTAGTCCCCTGAGGGGTTCTATGGCTGCGCCTTCTGGTTCGCGCAATGGAATTTCCTCTGGGTCTACTGCTAGCTCCCTGCATATTTCAGCATGAAGGTCCTCCTCTAGAAGATCGAGTTCATATCTATCGTGTTGGTCGGCGCCAGGGTGAGTGCTGGGCCACAGGCCATCAACAACGTCATCGGCCCATGCTTTCTCCCACCGGAAAACGGCATGAGCCTTACGGGCAGTCTCGGGGTCACACACGTTGCTGAGCTGCACCAAGGCATCTCGTGTCTCTTCTGCGCTACGAAGACACTCCGCGACTTCTGACTGCCTCACCTCGTCCGGATCCTCGTTCACATCGGCCAGCGCGATCGATCCGATTGCCCCCTCCCAAGAGCGGCATTTACCTTGAAACGCACGATAGAGAACAAACAGTCGAGCGCGTTGCAGGGACTTGAGTCCGTCTACTGGCTGAGGGACGAGCAGGCGGAGATTCGTCTTGTATTGGAACATTGCTCGCCGGTCAATATGTCCGTTATCGTAACGCGTGTGGCATGTCGGACATAGGGCAATCATGTTGTCGAACGTGTGCTCTTGCACCTTCGCCCAGGGCACGATGTGGGCTAGTTCAACTGGTGTGGACCGGCAGGCGGGTATCGCGCAACGGTGGCCGGCTTCAACGAGGAGGCGACGTTCGAGTTCGCGCGGGACTGCGGGCCGATTCTCAGGCATGTGCTCAGGTTACTTACGAAGCATGAGAGCGTCCGGTCATCAGTGCTAGGAACTTGATCCCTTGGCGGTTGACCGCGGCAGTCACCATGGGACGCTGTCGGGCAACCCATGGCCCCTTCCCTGAAGTGTTGTGGCACGTCGGCTTGGGAGGCTCAGGTGATCGCGGCGCATTCGCTGGTCTGATCTGCAGGACAGTGGGCGGGCGTTCCCTCGATTGCTGAGTCCGGTGTCCGTTGTTCCCCCCGGTTCCCCGTTCGATCTGGCACGCGTCTGGCACGGCTCCGGCTGGCCGGTGCGTGAGCCCACTGGGCCGCGACCATCGCCTCAGGATTTCGATCCGGACCGGCTCCGGCTGCTGCTGCCGACTCATGCGACGGCCGGACAGAGACGATGGAGTACGCCTCCGTGCGGTGTCGTTGATGTCAACCATGGATGTCAGAAGCTCTCGTCGGGCTCGGCTGCCCTTTCCGTGGCTCCCGCTCCGGCTGAACGCAACACGGGGCCGCGGTGGAGCTGCACTCGTCCTCAGAGAGGCGCTGTGGCGCCCAAGAGCATCGCTGGCCAGCAGTCTTCAGGAAACCGTCTGACCAAACCGAAATCCCAGCAGGGCGTCTTCTGGTCGCGCGTCTCCGAGTCGCAGCCTTACGTGGTCTTGCCATTGAAGGCCGATCTCGCGGAGATCTGCGATTGGCAGGTTATCGCTGTTGATGAGCGCAATGTACTGGAAATCCAGACGTTTGCATGCTTGCTTCCCGTAATCCAATGCAAGGGCGATCTGGCGCTCGTCGACACCTTCGAAAAGCAGACTGTCATGAATTAGGAATCCAGGACTAACTAGCGCCCCCTGCCAGACCTGTGCGAGCGCAATATCGTAGGAGTAGATGCTCATCAGATCCACTCCGTTTGAGCCGCGGCGCTGCATCTTCGTCTCGAAGACGAAACCGTTTCGTTCAGGCCAAAGTTAATTTCCCCAGGTTGACCGTAGAGATATTGCGTAACCTCCACGAATCGAGATGTAACGGACGACCATTTCGGACGACGCTCTGCGCGATCCAACAGTGCTCGACTGAGCAGAGCTTGGCGTCCTGAGGCAACCGTCGCTTCTTCAGCTGCGGAGCTCTCTAGTTCGGCGATCCTCTTTCCGATTTCTTCGAGGCGTTCCTCGGTTCGGCCCAAGCGGAACTGCAACTGCCCGAGATCTTCGACTGCGCCACCCTCGTTGAGCAGTCGAATCAACTCTGCCCGCTGATTGTCTAGCTCGTTCAAGGTGGCTGAAATTTCACTAGCGCGCGCCCGCAGGTGCACGACCTCATTTTGCAAGTATTCTCGACGGTGTGCTGTCACCTCATTATGGAAGCGGATGACATCCGAAAGTTCCCTGCTTACGTTGTCGGGAAATAGAAGCCCTACTTCATTATAAATGTCCTTTACTCGATTAAGATCGCCCGGCGACTCGGCAGACATCTGTTCCTCGTACCGGGCAATCTTCTGTTTCAGGATGGCCGACTCATTCACGAGTTCGCGCATCTCTGTCGTCAGATGCTGTGTCTGTTCCTGAACTGCTGAATATTCCGGCACGACGCGAAACTCCGCTACTTGATTGCGTAGACGCTGCTGGTCGGCAAGTAGTCTTACTTGTTCGTTCTCCAGAGCGGCCAGAGTGGAGCGTTTATAAGTCGTCGATTCCTGGGAAGGTGCACGAACCTTCTTTTCCTGATCCTTAAGTACCTGCCACTCGGATGCATGGCGCCAGTTGAGTCCCACAAGGAACGCGTTGTAGACCTGCTTCTGGTAACTGCGGATCTGGCGCGATGTGGTGAACGGATCAAGGTACGCGTCTCGTCCCGATCGAGCGAAATACGAGATGAGTGCACGGAACGTTGGAGAGTATTTTTCTGCCGCCATCTCCTCGGTGAGACCGAAGCAGATTTCTCCCAAGATTTCTTTCCAGCTCTTGACGGAGATTTCGATGTCACCGTTCAGGGAAACTTTCGCTGCATCCATCGAAGGTAGATCGCGGGCAGGATTGGTTAGAGTAACGACGGCCGGCTTATCCAGCGAGCGCCGTACAGTGAAACTACAAAAACCATATTCTAGATCGAGAGAAAACTCCCATTCGTCCCCTCGTAGTTGATAGATCACGTTCTTCTGGGTTACTGAAGAGCCGAGGCAAAAATGGACAATCTCAACGAGGGTGCTTTTGCCTACGCCGTTACGTGAGTCGCGATCGCTGGAAGCTGCATTGCGCTCGGCGACGATTAGATTCAGGCCATCCTGGAATGACACTTCGCGGAAGGAGCCCTTGTTTGCTCCCACCTTCCTAATCTTTAGCGACGCCATGAGAGAGTTCCCTTGTCCAGTTCGACGATTCCGACCGTGTACAAAAAGTCGAGACAAAGAACGAACCTCTCATAGGAGATATCGAATCCTTTCTCGCGAACTTCATCCCACAAGGAAGAGACGGTTGTGCTGTTCTTGCGCAACGCCAGGATAGAACTCGCCTGACCCAAGATTGAGTTCTTGGTGTTTACGTACTTATTCGGGGCGATCATGAGGCGGTCTCAAAGATGTCGCACACCTGGAAGAGATGGGCTAGTACAGCTAGACCTGCTGCATGGCGCTCGAAGTCAGCCGAACCGCCAGTGGCGAAGCTTTCCATGAGTAGAAATAGCCCGTCGCCTTTTATCCCTGTGCTCCGGTGTCTGTCATACTCATATCTGAACCCCGCGATCAACCTTGGCGGGAAGTCCGGGTCGACATGGGTGACCATGCTTTGCAAGTACTCCGCCACGAGTGGAGCTTGCATTAGCCCCATAGTGATCTTTTTGGAGCTACTAGGGCCGAGGTCGTTGAGATTTATTTTCTCGCGAGGTGGCAGCGAGTGAAGAGCTGTTGAATCGGCGAGTTCGCTCGAAATGAGTCGGCTGCAGACAACCTCAAGTTCCGGGAACTTGATATCGCTCATCTTGTTCTCAAGATTATCATCTACCCAATCGAGGTGCTCCTTCTTCATTGCTCTCAGCACCTCATCGGGGTAGTCGGCCGGCTGGCCGTCCACGAGTCTGTGACAGGCCGCACATAACGTAGTAGGTTCTCGAAACTGTTCCTTTCCTTGTCGGAGACAGTCGAGTCGGCGCGCGGGCCGTCATTGGAAAAGGCCACGATATGCGCAATGTCGCCAACAATCGTGGTGCTGCTCTGTTCCGTGGCGGGATAGATGAGCTTCCTCCGGCACGATGGAAAGGCGCAGCGACCAGCGGCGGAGCCGAACAGCTGCTTGATTGTCTGCTCCGTGTAGGACCTCGATGCCATGCTCCCCCCCAACTTCATTGCTACCAAGCTATGTTCATGTGCGGATCAGTGCCAGATCCACGTAGGCTCATTGCTCTGGCCGGTGTGGCAGAGCCGCGCAGCGGCGTGCTCGTGGACGCGCCAGCGAACTACCAGTCTCAGGTGCAACGCTCTGGGTGCGCTGCCGGTCACTTGTGAACTGAGGTCGGCGGAGCGGGTTTGGCCGGTGGCCTGCCCAGTCTGGGGTCGAGCATGATCAGGGGGCCGTACGCTGGTTGGCAACTCGGGCAGGCTTTGGACCTGCGTGGCCGACGTGACGACGGCCCGGGTGCGCGGCTGGCGCGGCAAGCTCCTCGCGGCCGGCGTCGGTGAGCCGTCGGTGGTCAAGGCGTACCAGCTGCTGCGTGCCCTGATGAACACGGCCGTGGACGACGAACTGATCCGGCGGAACCCGTGCCGCATCAAGGGCGCGGACCGCTACGACGTGCCCGAGCGGCCGGTCCTCACGGTGGCGGAGGTCTTCGCCATCGCCGACTCCATCGCGCCGCGCTACCGGCTGCTCGTGCTCCTGGCGGCCTTCACCACCCTGCGGTTCGGGGAGCTGGCGGCCCTGCGGCGACGGGATGTCGACATGGAAGGGCTGACCGTCACCGTGCGCCGTGCTTAGGCCGAGCTGCAGGACGGCCGGCTCTTCGACAAGGCGCCGAAATCCGCAGCCGGGGTGCGCTCCGTCTCCTTCCCGGCCGAACTGCTCGACGCGGTCACGCACCACCTGGAGCGCTTCGCCGCTCCCGGCCGCGACGGGCACGTCTTCGTCGGGCCGCAGGGCGGGCAGCTGCGGCGGAGCAACTTCCGGGACGACTGGGTCAAGGCCCGGAAGGCTGCGGGTGTCGCGGCCGAGCTGCACTTCCACGATCTTCGGCACACGGGCAACACGCTGGCCTCGACGGCCGGGGCCAGCACGCGGGAGCTGATGACGAGGATGGGGCACAGCAGTTCCCGGGCCGCGCTGATTTACCAGCACATGACCAGTGACCGGGACCGGGCCATCGCCGATCGGCTCGGGGCCATGATCCGCGACGGTGGGGGAGGGGCCTCCGGCTAGGGAATGTGGACTCCGCGTGGACTCTAGTGGCACGCGTGTGGCACGACCCCGGACACGGCGAAGGGCCAGCCTGGGAGGAAACCCTCCTAAGCTGGCCCTTTTCCTGTGCCCCCGGCAGGATTCGAACCTGCGACACCCGCTTTAGGAGAGCGGTGCTCTATCCCCTGAGCTACGAAGGCAGTGGGGTGGGCGGGCCGTGGGGCCTGCGTCACCGCGGCCAGTGTAGCGGGTGGCGGATCAGGGGGTGGGGGAGCGGGAGGTCAGCTTCTGGTGACTCTGATCGTGTGCTGGTCGTCCTCGTCCGCCGACACCACCGAGATACGGATGCCGTGCCTCGGGTCCTTGAAGGTGTCGCCGGGGGAGAAGGGCGCGTCGGAGAGTTCGGCGTGGACGTTGGGGCTGCGGGTGCAGCCGCCGCTGTCGCGGTGGGAGTCGTAGACGCTGACCGGGCCCTGGCCGGTGTCCACCGTCGCGTCGACCTTGTAGATGAGGATGCCGGGGCGGCACACCGCCTCGTCGTTGCCCTCACGGGTGCGCAGTTCGACGGCGTAGCCGGTGCGGCGGTCGAGGGGGACGAAGACGAGTTTCGGGCCGCCGGGGCGGGCGAGCGGGGTGAGGGTGTGCTCGGTGGTGCCGGGGCGGGCGGCGCAGGCGACCTGGATCGCGTCCAGCCAGCCCAGCTTCCACTTGTGCCAGCCGAGCAGATCGTTGTTGGCGCCCCAGTCCTCGCTCATGATGTCCCAGTGGCCGACGGCCCCGCCGCCCTCCTGGGTGTACAGGTCGGGCAGGCCGAAGACGTGCCCGTTCTCGTGCGGCAGGACGCGGTAGCCGGTGCGCGCGTAGGTGCCGGAGCCGTCGTCCTGGCGGGAGTAGACGAAGGACGCGTTCGCGACCGGCACCCCGTCCGCCGTGGGCGCCTCCGCGTTGCCGGCGAACGTCACCGACAGGACCGTGTCCAGCGCGGACGGGCCCGCGTTCGGGGTCACCAGCACGTTCAGGAGGTCGTACGAGCGGAAGTCCACCTCGGGATCGGCCGCGGCCACGATGTCCTGGACCAGCTTGCGGTAACCGGGGTCGAAGGGCGCGCCGCGTTCTATGCCGTACTCCTCGAAGGTCCGCGGCATCCGCAGCCACTCGCGGATGGGGGCGTCCGGGCGGTAGTCCAGTCGGCCGTAGGAGCTGGTGCGGAACCACTCGCGGGTCTGCGGGAAGAACTCGCGGTAGCGGTCCAGTGCCTTGCCGCTGCCCGGCGCGTCCGCGAAGTCGATCATCAGGGTCAGCGCGCGGACCGTGCCGGTGGAGGGGGAGTAGCCGCTGGGGGTGGGGATGCCCTCCGACATCTGGACGTCCCGATCGCTGCGGATCATGCAGGGGGCCAGGGCCGAGGACTCGGCCGCGGTGGCCGGGCGGGGGCCGGCCGTCGCCGGGCCGTCGGTGAGGTGTCCGCCGGCCGCGGAGGTGCAGAGCGCGGCCGTGAGCGCGGTCACCGCCGCGAGGGCCGCGGTGCGTCTGAGGGGACTCATGCACCCGATGCGGGTGATGCGCCCGCCGCGTCGTGGTCGGTCGCCGTCGCCGACGCGGTGTCGTGAACCGTCGCTGCCGTGCCCGGCCGCCCGCTCGCTGCCCTGCGAAGCCGCCCGCTCGCTGCCGTGCCTGGCCGCCCGCTCGCTTCCCTGCGAAGCTGCCCGCTCGCTGCCGTGCCTGGCCGCCCGCTCGCTTCCCTGCGAAGCTGCCCGATCGCTGCCGTGCCCGGCCGCCCGCTCGCTTCCCTGCGAAGCCGCCCGCTCGCTGCCCTGTGAAGGCGCCCGCCTGCTCCCCTGCGGGGCCGCCCGCTCGCCGCCGTCGGGCCGTGCTCGGCCGTCGAGGAAGGCCCCGGGTGCTGCCGGGCGTATCCGACGGCTGGGCGGCTGCGGCTGCATGCATGGACCTTTCGCTCCAGGCAGCCGCCGTTCTCCGGCTGCACCCTCGCGATCACCCTCGGCCGGGCGCGGCGCGGGCGCGCGCTGGCGGAGCCGATCGTGGGTTTCTCGCGCGTAGGTGCGTGATTCAGGTCACATCAAGTTTTTGGGCTCGGTCGGAAATAACCGGGGAACCCCTCCCCGTTTAACCCTGCGTACGGGCGAAACGGGGACTCGCTCCCCGGATCACCTCAGCCACACTCACCGCCACAGCCAGAGTCACTTTCTTGGAGTACGCCGTGCAGACCGCCACCCCCGCGCGCCGCAAGGCGACCCGGCCGCGCGCCGACGCCCTGCGCAACCGGGAGCGGATCGTCACCGCCGCCCGGGAGATGTTCGTCGAGTTCGGCCCGGACGTGCCGCTCGACGAGATCGCCCGCCGCGCCGGTGTCGGCAACGCCACGGTGTACCGCAACTTCCCGGACCGCGACGCGCTGGTCCGCGAGGTCGTCTGCGCGGTCATCGACCGTACGGTGCAGGCGGCCGAGCGGGCGCTCGCGGAGACCGGGGACGCCTTCACGGCCCTGGAGCGCATCGCGCACGCCGCCGCCGACGAGCGGATCAGCGCCCTGTGCCCCATGGTCAGCAGCACGTTCGACCGGCACCACCCGGACCTGGAGGCCGCGCGTCTGCGGTTCGAGAGGCTGGTCGGAGAGGTCATGGACCGCGCCAAGGCGGCGGGGCAGGTCCGTCCCGACGTCGGCGTCGGCGACCTCATGCTCGGCGTCGCCCAGCTCAGCCGGCCCCCGGCCGGTACCGCCTGCATGAGCGCCGACCGCTTCGTCCACCGTCATCTCCAGCTGTACCTGGACGGGCTGCGGGCTCCGGCCCCCTCCACGCTCCCGGGTACGGCCGTGACCCTGGAGGACTTGCGCCGGCCCTGACACGCACAGCGAAACGCGCAGCGACACCCGCAGTGCTACGCACAGCGACACGCACAGCTCCGATGGATCAGACAGAGCAGTTCCCTCGTTCATACGGCCGTCGATGGTGACGCGTCGTTCCCAGGCCCTGGGCGCAGGCGGTTGACCGCTGACCGTTCCCAGGTCATGGCCGTTCCCTTTCCGGCCGGCTCCCGGGTCCGCCCTCTTTCCCTTCCCGACAGCCTTTTTCACCAGTTTTCTCACCAGCTTCTTCACCGTCACGAAGTTCCGAAGTGGGTACCTCCATGTCTCAAACAGCCGCCAAGGCTTCCGCCACACCCGTCCCCGCCCCCGACCCCGGGCGCTGGAGAGCGCTCATCTTCATCGCGCTCGCCCAGCTGATGGTCGTGCTCGACGCGACCATCGTGAACATCGCCCTGCCCTCCGCCCAGCAGGACCTGGGCATATCGGACGGCAACCGGCAGTGGGTGGTCACGGCGTACGCCCTCGCCTTCGGCGGTCTGCTGCTGTTCGGCGGCCGGATCGCGGACCTGTGGGGCCGTAAGCGCGCCTTCGTCGTCGGTCTGGCCGGCTTCGCCGTGGCCTCCGCGCTGGGCGGTGCCGCCACCAACGAGGCGATGATGTTCGGCGCCCGCGCCCTCCAGGGTGTCTTCGGCGCCCTGCTCGCGCCCGCCGCGCTCTCGCTGCTCGCGGTGATGTTCACCGACGCCAAGGAGCGTGCCAAGGCGTTCGGCATCTACGGTGCGATCGCCGGTGGCGGTGGCGCCGTCGGTCTGATCCTCGGCGGGTTCCTCACCGAGTACCTGGACTGGCGCTGGACGTTCTTCGTCAACATCCCGTTCGCGGTGGCCGCCGCGGCCGGTGCCTGGTTCGTCATCCGTGAGCCGGAGGGCGGCCGCAACCGCAACCCGCTCGACATCCCGGGCGTCCTACTGTCCACGCTGGGCCTGGTCGCGCTGGTCTACGGCTTCACCCGCGCCGAGTCCGACGGCTGGAGCGACAGCGTCACGATCGGCATGTTCGTCGGCTCGGCCGTGCTGCTGCTCGCGTTCGTGCTGGTCGAGGCGAAGGTGAAGGCGCCGCTGCTGCCGCTGCGCGTGATCACCGAGCGCAACCGCGGCGGTGTCTACCTCTCCCTCGGTCTCGCGATCATCGCGATGTTCGGCCTGTTCCTCTTCCTGACCTACTACCTGCAGATCGTGAAGGGCTACTCGCCGGTCAAGACCGGTTTCGCCTTCCTGCCGATGATCGCGGGCATGATCACGGGCTCCACCCAGATCGGCACCCGCCTGATGACCCGGGTCGCGCCGCGCCTGCTCATGGGCCCCGGCTTCCTGGTCGCCGCGGTCGGCATGCTGCTGCTGACGCAGATGGAGATCGACTCCTCGTACGCCGCCCTGCTGATGCCGGCGATGCTGCTGCTGGGCCTCGGCATGGGCACGGCGTTCATGCCGGCGATGTCCCTGTCCACGCAGGGCGTCGAGGCGCGCGACGCCGGTGTCGCCTCCGCGATGGTGAACACCTCGCAGCAGGTGGGCGGCGCGATCGGTACGGCGCTGCTGAACACCATCGCGGCCTCCGCCACCACGTCGTACATCGCCGACCACCTCGGCTCGGCGACCTCCCGTTCCCAGCAGCAGCTGGTCCAGCTGGAGGCCATGGTGCAGGGCTACACGAGCGCGATCTGGTTCGCCGTCGGCATCCTGGTGGCCGCCGCGGCGATCGCCTTGACCCTCGTCAACGCGGGGCGGCCGGGCACCACCACGGTCACCGGCTCGGGCGCGGGCGCCACGGCCGAGGACGAGGTGCCGGTGCCGGTGATCGCGCACTGACCACCGTCCCGGGCCCGGCGGCCCACTCCGGCCGCCGGGCTCTGCCCGGTCTGCCCGGTACGAGGTGCTGGCCGCCGGCTCTCGTCCAGCTCACATAACCCCCGGCTGACACAAGCCCCGGCTCACACGAGCCCCCGGCTCGGACAACCCCTCGGCTCACCTGAGCCACGGCAGATCCGCGCCCGCCTCGGCCGGCTGAAGTCCCTCGGCGATGATCCGCATGATCTCGCCGAGGGACTTCTGCTGTTCCGGGGTGAGCCGGTCGAAGACCGCCTGCCGGACGGCGGCGACATGGCCCGGCGCGGACCGGCGCAGCACCTCCATGCCCTCGTCGGTGAGGACGGCGAACTGGCCGCGCTTGTCGGAGGGGCAGTCCTCCCGGCGGACCCAGCCGCTCTTCTCCAGGCGGGCGACGGCGTGCGAGAGCCGGGAGCGGGTGATCTTGGCGTGCTTGGCGAGTTCGGTCATGCGCAGCCGGCGGTGCGGCGACTCGGCGAGCTTGACCAGCAGGCCGTAGTACACATGCGGCATTCCCGCGTCACGCTGGAGCTGACGGTCGAGATGGTCCTCCAGCAGGGTGGCGGCCTCGATGTACGAGCGCCAGACGAGCTGTTCCTCGGCGGTGAGCCAGCGGGGCTCCGCCGGGTCGGGTGCGGCTGCCGTGTTCATGAGTACCACTGTACGAGGCCGGTCCTTGAACGTTGAACAAACGAGGCGTACGGTGGAAGCCGTAAAGCTTGAAACTTAAAGTGACCGCTTCGGAAGGAGCCGCCGGACATGTCCGCCACCACCCAGGAGCGCATGCCCGCGCTCTACCTCAGCCACGGTGCCCCGCCGCTCGCCGACGACCCGGTCTGGCCCGGCGAGCTGGCCGCCTGGTCGGCCGCGCTGCCGCACCCCAGGGCGATCCTCATGGTCTCCGCCCACTGGGAGGAGGCCCCGCTCGCCCTCGCGGCCACCGAGCCCGTCCCCCTCGTGTACGACTTCTGGGGTTTCCCCGAGCACTACTACCGGGTCCGCTACGACGCGCCGGGCGCCCCCGCGCTCGCCGAGTCCGTGCGCAAGCTGCTGCGCGCCCCCGGCATGCCCGTCCAGGACATCCCGGACCGAGGGCTCGACCACGGCGCGTACGTCCCGCTCGTCGAGATGTACCCGGACGCCGACATCCCCGTCCTGCAGGTCTCCCTGCCCACCCTCGACCCGGTGCGCCTGATGGAGATCGGCCGGCGGCTCGCGCCGCTGCGCGACGAGGGAGTGCTGATCGTCGGCTCCGGCTTCTTCACCCACAACCTCGCCGCCCTGCGCCACACCGGGCCCGGCGTGCCGGGCTGGTCGGCCGAGTTCGACGACTGGGGGCGGCGGGCGCTGGAGTCGCGGGACGTCGACGCCCTGCTGGACTTCCCGAACAAGGCCCCGGCGGGCCGCTACGCCCACCCGCGCACCGAGCACTTCGCCCCGCTGTTCGTGACGCTGGGCGCCGCGGACGCGGTCGGTGAGCTGGGGGAACAGAAGTCCGTGATCGACGGGTTCTGGATGGGACTGGCGAAGCGGTCGGTGCAGTTCGGCTGAGCCCGGCAACCTCCGGGCGGCGCGGTTCGTCTACTCGGGTGAAGACCTCGTGAGGGCGATGTGACCGCCGTCTCATCCGTGGAGGGGTGGGGACAGTGGGACGGGACCGCGCGTACGGCCCTCAGGACCCTTCTGACCTGCGCCTCCGTGGGTCGCGACGGTGCCGCCGCGCACGTGCGGCGGCACAGGGTACTGCATGATCAGAAAAATCGAGGGTCGGCTTGGGAATTCTGTCCGGATTCCAGTCGTTGTTTCCATCGGATGCAGGGCACTCGGCAGAGGATCGAGCAACAGCAGCGAGAGTCCACAACCGGTGCCGAGCGTCCGAAGGAACGCCCGCTGACCTCACATCGCAAGGGAGCACGCATGGCAACCCGTGCCGTCGCCCGTCGTACGTCTGCGGCTGGGGGTACCACCCAGGCTGTCGGGTCCGGGGGAGACGCCGTCGACGCGGCAGGCAGTGTCCGCGCCCATGGCGGCGAGATCGCGGACCGCGACCTGGTCGGTATGTACCTGGACGAGATCGCGCGGACGCCGCTGCTCGACGCCGCGAAGGAAGTCGAGCTGTCCCAGATCATCGAAGCGGGCGTGTTCGCGCAGCAGATCCTCGAGGGGTACGAGGAGTCGAAGACCGAGGCCTCCCGTGAGGAGCTGGAAGCCCTGGTCGCCGAGGGGGAGCGGGCCAAGGACGTCTTCATCCGCTCCAACCTGCGCCTCGTCGTCGCCGTCGCCCGCCGCTATCCGCGCAGCGGCCTGCCGCTGCTGGACCTGATCCAGGAGGGCAACGCCGGCCTGGTCCGCGCGGTGGAGAAGTTCGACTACCGCAAGGGCTTCAAGTTCTCCACCTACGCGACCTGGTGGATCCGTCAGGCCATCACCCGGTCCATAGCCGACCAGTCCCGCACCATCCGCCTGCCCGTCCACCTCGTGGAGGAGCTGGGCCGTATCCGCCGCGTGCAGCGCGAGTTCAACCGTGAGCACGGCCGGGAGCCGGAGCCCGCCGAGATCGCCGCGGAGCTGGGCTCGACGCCGGAGCGCGTGACGGACGTGCTGGACTGGGCGCGCGACCCGGTCTCGCTGAACATGTCGGTGGACGACGAGGGCGAGACCCAGTTCGGCGACCTGCTGGAGGACACCTCCGCCGTGTCGCCCGAGCAGTCGGTGCTCACCCTGCTGCGCAGCGAGGAGCTGGACGACCTGATCGGCCGCCTCGACCAGCGCACGGCCTCCATCATCAAGATGCGGTACGGCATCGAGGACGGCCGCGAGCGCACCCTGACCGAGGTCGGCAAGGAGCACGGGCTCACCCGTGAGCGCATCCGGCAGATCGAGAAGCACGCGCTGCTGGAGCTGAAGAAGCTGGCGCGGGACACGGGGTTCGACGCGGCGGCGTGACCTCGGGCGCGGACGACGGCCTGCGCGAACAGCCGCGCGGGCAGTCGCGAGCACGGCCCGGCGGTCACTCGCGTGGACGGCCCGGCGGTCACTCGCGTGGACGGCCGCGCGGGCCGTCGCCTGGCGTGCACGGCGGGGCGAACGGCTCTCCGGACGGCGTACGACCGGCGGGGGGCCGCGTGCGCCGGGTGGCGAAAGCCCGCGCAAATGTGGCGATGTAACGTCGCTTCAACCCGTGAGCGGCCGGGAACAAGACTTCCGGGTACAGGAGTTCGGTCAGCGCGAGGCCTCGGTATCCCACCCACACGCACCACACCACCCATATGAGCCACGTCCCGACGCACTCCCCCCGGCGCCGGGACTCTCCCAGCCGGGCTTCGGCGCCTTCCCCCGGGCGTCGGAGCCCGGCTCTTTTTCTGCCTGTGCGGGCGTGGGCACGTGCGGGCGTGTGCCCGTCCGGCATGTGCACGTGCGGGCATGGCTGAGCGGCGGGGCACCCCGTACCTGAACCCCGGGGTGGCCCACCGCCGGTGGCAGATTGTGCCACAGCGGCATAGCCTGCCGTAGTGACCAGCACCACCCCAGCACAGCCGCCCTCGCTGACCGAGCGGCGCAAGGCGGCCACCCGGATGGAGATCGCCCGCGCGGCGGCCGGCCTGTTCGTCCGGCAGGGCCTGCGCGCCACCCGCGCCGAGGACATCGCCCAGGCCGCGGGCATCGCACCGCGCACCTTCTACCGCTACTTCGCCGGCAAGGAAGAGGCCGTCGCCCCCCTCTACGCCGCCGGCGCCCAGCGCTGGGCCGAGGCGGTGCGGGAGGCCCCGGCCGGCCTGTCCCTGCCCGAAGCCCTGGAACACGCCGTCCGGCACACCCTGTCCCCGGGCGCCGGGGTCTCGGCCGCGTCCTGGGAGTGGGTGCGCACTCTCATCCGCCTGGCCACCACCAGCCCGGCGCTGCGGAAGGTGTGGGCCGAGGTGTGCCAGGAGGCGGAGGGCACGCTGGCGGAGGTCCTGACGGCGCGGACCGCCACCGCGGGCGCCACCGCGACCGCCACCGAGGGCCCCATCCCGAGCCCCGACAACGTTGCCGAGCCCACCCCCGACGGGCCCGCCGGGACCGCTGCGTCGCACGCGGCTGACACGGCCGAAACGGCCGAAACGGCCGAAACGGCCGAAACGGCCGAAACGGCCGAAACGGCCGAAACGGCCGAAACGGCCGACGCAGCCGACGCGGCCGCTGCATCCCCTTCTTCCCCAGGCGCCCCCGCCCCCCGCTTCGCCGCCGCCGTCGCCAGTGCCGCTGTACGCGTGGCCGTGGAGAGCTGGGCGGCGGGTGACGCTCCGCCGACCGGCCCGGCGGGTCCGGCCGCCCTGGCGCTGCGGAACCTGGCGGCGCTGCGGGACTTCCCGTGGGAGGGGCGCTAGGGAGGTGTCCGCCCAGCGGGCCCGGCCGGGTCTCAGTCACCCGCCGCCCGGGTCAGCCGGCCCCCCAGCTCCCGTACGCACTCCACCAGTTCCGCGGGCTCCCGGACGCTGAACTCGTGGCCCAGCATGGCGAGGCGTACCGCCAGCCACTCCACCGGGTCGCCGGTCGTGCCGTGGAGGCGGCAGGTGGAGTCGTCCAGGGGTTCCGGCGTGCCGACCCAGGACGGCAGGCGGTCCGCGACGGCCTGGGCGGGGGCCGCGAAGGTGACCGTGAAGTCGTACGTCTCGCTCTGCCGGGCGATCGACCGCCGGAGGTACTCCGCCGCGCTCCCCGTGGGCAGTTCGCGCGGTGTGAAGCGGGCGCCGGTGGCGAAGGGGTCGCTGATCCGGTCGACGCGGAAGGTGCGCCAGTCCGCGCGGTCGAGGTCGTAGGCGACGAGGTACCAGCGACGGCCGGTCGACACCAGGCGGTACGGCTCGGTGAGGCGGCGGGACTCGGTGCCGTCCTTCGCGCGGTAGGCGAACCGCAGCCGCTCGTGGCCGGCCACCGTCGAGGCCATGACGGTCAGTGTCTCGGGGGCGATGCTCGGCCCGTCGCCGCTGGTCAGGGGCGTGGTGGCGGCCTGGAGCGTGGCGACGCGGTGGCGCAGCCGGGACGGCAGCACCTGCTCCAGCTTGGCCAGGGCCCGTACGGACGCCTCGTCCACGCCCTCGACGGCGTGCCCGGCGCCGGCCCGCAGGCCGACCGCGATGGCCACCGCCTCCTCGTCGTCGAGGACGAGCGGCGGCATGGCCTTGCCCGCGACCAGCCGGTAGCCGCCGTCGGAGCCCTTGGTCGCCTGCACGGGATAGCCCAGCTCGCGCAGCCGGTCGATGTCCCGCCGGACCGTGCGCCGGGAGACCGCGAGCCGGTCGGCCAGCTCGCCGCCGGGCCATTCGCGCGGGGTCTGGAGGAGGGAGAGGAGCTGCAGCAGCCGGGCCGGGGTGTCCGTCGTCATGAGACGAGGATGCCGGAGCATTAGGACACGATCTGGCCTACTGCGGGCCTAGTTTCGCGTCATGACCTCCAGCGACTCCACCAGGACGACCGACTCCACGAGAACCACGGACCCCACCGGAACCACCGACCCCACCGGAACCACCGACCCCACCGGAACCACCGGCGACTCCAAGGACACCGCCGGCTCCATAGGGAGCATCGGCTCCACAGGGAGCACCGGGCCCGACCGGCGCCGCTGGTTCGCGCTGGCCATCGTGATGACGGCGGCCTTCATGGACCTCGTCGACGTCACGATCGTCAACATCGCCATCCCGTCCATCCAGCGGGAGGCGGGCGCGTCCGTCGCCCAGATCCAGTGGATCACCGCCGGTTACGCCCTCGCCTTCGCCGCCGGACTGATCACCGGTGGCCGTCTCGGCGACATCCACGGCCGTAAGCGGGTGTTCCTCATCGGCATCGGCGGCTTCACCGTCGCCTCCGCGCTGTGCGGACTCGCCGCGAACCCGGAGATGCTGGTCGCCGCGCGCGTCCTGCAGGGCGCCATGGCCGCGCTGATGGTGCCTCAGGTGCTGTCGATCGTGCACGCCACCTTCCCGGCGCACGAACGGGGCAAGGTCTTCGGGCTGTTCGGCGCGGTCGTCGGGCTCGGCGCGGTCTCCGGGCCGCTGCTGGGCGCGCTGCTGACGGAGTGGAACCTGTTCGGGCTCGAATGGCGCCCCATCTTCCTCATCAACCTGCCCGTCGGCCTCGCGGGCCTGATCCTGGGCGGCCGTTTCATCACCGAGTCCAAGGCGCCGCGGGCCCTCAAGCTGGACCTGGCCGGTGTCGCGCTGGTGACGCTGGGCCTGCTGATGCTGCTGTACCCGCTCACCCGTGGTCGTGAGCTGGGCTGGCCGCTGTGGGGCCATCTGTCCATGGCCGGCGCGTTCGCCGTCTTCGCGGCGCTGGTGGCGTACGAGCGGCGCAAGGCCGCCCGCGACGGCTCCCCGCTGGTGGAACTGTCCCTGTTCCGGGTGAAGAGCTTCGCGGCGGGCATCGCCGTACAGACCGTGTTCGGTGTGGCGCTCGGCATCTTCTTCCTGGTGTGGACGCTGTATCTGCAGATCGGGCTGGGCTGGGGCGAGTTGAAGGCGGGTCTGACCGGTGTCCCGTTCTCCGTCGCCGTCTCCGTGGCGGCCGGGCTGTCCGTGCAGAAGCTGGTCCCGCGCTTCGGCCGCAAGGTCCTCCGGGCGGGCGCGCTGATCATGGCGGCGGGCGTGCTGCTCTACCTCTGGGAGTCCGACCGCTACGGCCTGTCCATCGCCCCCTGGCAGATGGCGCTGCCGCTGGTCGTGATGGGCGTCGGCATGGGGCTGATCGTCGCCCCGCTGACCGACGCGGTGCTGTCGGAGGTACCGCGCGAGCACGCGGGTTCGGCGTCCGGGCTCATCAACACCGTGCAGCAGATGGGCAACGCACTCGGGCTCGGGCTGGTGTCCGTGGTCTTCTACGGCGTGATCGACGAGCACCTGACCCCGGCCGAGACGGGTCCGGCCTTCGTGAACGCCTTCCAGCACGCCCTCGGCTGGGTGGCCGGCGTGCTGGCCGTGATCTTCCTGCTGATGAGCGCGCTGCCGAAGCGCCCGGCGCAGCATGTGGAGGGTGCGGTACCGGCGGCGACCGAGAGCGCCTCGCCCGGGAAGGCGGCCGAACGGGAACTGGTCTCCTGACGCTCCAGGTCTCCTGATGTCTCCTGACGCTCCGGACGAAGGGCCCGGCCTCCTGACAGTGGAGGCCGGGCCCTCGCCATGCAGGAGGCCGGGCCTGGCCATGCAGGAAGCCGGGCCTCGCCATGCAGGAGGCCGGGCCCTCGCCATGCGTCGCGGGCATCGGGCCGCACCCGGCCGTGCCCGTTTACGCCCGGACTCGTATCCGAACCTGTTTACATTCCGGAAAACCCGTCGTAGCCTCCCCTTGAAACCACACGTTCGGGCACACTCGGAGGCGAACGGACATGTACGCACCGGAGCGGCAGCAGGAGATCCTCCGGCTCGCCCGCGACGGCGGCCGGGTGGACGTCGTGTCGCTGGCCGAGGAGTTCCAGGTGACGGCGGAGACCATCCGCCGCGATCTGAAGGCCCTCGACCGCGCCGGCCTGGTGCGCCGCGTGCACGGTGGTGCGATCCCCGTCGGGCGCCTCGACTTCGAGCCCGACCTCGCCGAACGCGAGTCCACGGCGGCGGACGAGAAGGACCGGATCGCCAAGGCCGCCCTCGCGGAACTGCCCGCCGAGGGCACCATGATCCTCGACGCCGGCACGACGGTGGCCCGGCTGGCCGCGGCGATCCCGCTGGAGACCTCCCTCACCGTCGTCACGCACAGCCTGCCCATCGCCGCCCGCCTCGCCGACCACCCCGGCATCCAGCTCCACCTCGTCGGAGGGCGCGTACGGCACCGCACGCGCGCCGCCGTCGACGCCTGGGCGCTGCGGGCGTACGGCGAGATCCGCGCCGACGTCCTCCTCGTCGCCGCCAACGGCTTCTCCGCCGACCACGGTCTGACCACCCCCGACCTCGCCGAGGCCGCGGTGAAGCGGGCGGCGATGGCCGCGGCCCGCCGGGTCGTGCTGCTCGCCGACTCCTCCAAGCACGGCAAGGAGCACTTCGCCCGCTTCGGCGACCTGAGCGACGTGGACCTGCTGATCACCGACAGCGGGCTGAGCAACGAAGACGCCGCCGCCATCGAGCGCGGCGGCACGGAAGTAGTGCGCGCATGATCCTCACCGTCACCCCCAACCCGTCCCTCGACCGCACCTACGAGGTCCAGGCCCTCAAGCGCGGCGAGGTCATCCGCGCCGAGACCGAGCGCACGGACCCCGGCGGCAAGGGCGTCAACGTCTCGCGCGCCGTCGCGGCCGCCGGACGGCGCACGGTGGCGGTACTGCCCCTCGGTGGTGCGCCGGGCGCACTCGTCGCGGATCTGCTCGACGCGCAGGGCATCGAGGTCGCGCCGGTACCGATCAAGGGCGCCACCCGCTCCAACATCGCGCTCGCGGAGTCCGACGGCGTCCTGACGAAGATCAACGCGCCGGGCCCCGAGCTGCGGGCGGCCGAGCAGGAACTGCTCCTGGAGACCGTGCGCGAGCACTCGCGCGACGCGGACTGGATCGCCTGCTGCGGCAGCCTGCCGCGCGGCCTCGCGGCCTCCTGGTACGCCGACGTGGTCACCAGGGCGCACGCCGGGGGCGCGCGGATCGCGCTGGACACCTCCGGGCGTGCGCTGCTGGAGGCGCTGCCCGCCCGGCCCGACGTGGTCAAGCCCAACGCCGAGGAACTGGCGGAGGCCGTCGGACGTCCGCTGGCCACGGTGGGCGACGCGGTCAAGGCCGCCGAGGAGCTGCGCGAGCGCGGCGCCCGCGCGGTCCTCGCGAGCCTGGGCGCCGACGGCCAGCTGCTCGTGGACGACGCGGGCACCTGGTTCGGCAGCGCCCGCGTGGACGCCGTACGCAGCAACGTCGGCGCCGGTGACGCCTCCCTCGCCGGCTTCCTCATCGCCGGCGGCAGCGGCCCCGACGCCCTCGCCTCCGCCGTCGCCCACGGCGCCGCCGCCGTCCGGCTCCCCGGCAGCGTCATGCCGGCCCCGGCCGACTTGGAACCGGCGGCGGTCTCGGTCACGGCGGACGTGCCGATGGACCGCGTGCTGAGGGAGGCGGTGTCATGACGCCCGCGCCACCGCACCGCCCGGCCGCCCTGGAACGGCGAGGCTCCCCGTTACTCGTCGCGCCCCACGGGCGGGCCCTCCACCCCGTGACCCCCGTTTCCGCCCCGGTGGCCCCAGTTGGCCCCGGTGAGCTCGGTAAGTCCGCACCCGCCCGGAGGCGAGGTTTCCCCGGCCCCGCCTCCGCCCGCCGACGGATCCCCTCGACCCGTACGGCCCCCGCCCCCGCGTCCCCCCACCGCACCCCCGTCCCCTCTCCCGCCCACCTCACTCCCCGGGCGATACGCGAGCTAAGGAGCCCGCGATGAGCGACATGATCACCGCGGACCTGGTCGACCTCGACCTGTCCGCCGACACCAAGGAAGCCGCCTCGCGCGCCCTCGCCCAGCGCATGGCCGCCCTGGGCCGGGTGACCGACCTGGACGGCTTCCTCGCCGACGTGGCCGCGCGCGAGGCGCAGATGCCGACCGGGCTCGACGGCGGCATCGGCATCCCGCACTGCCGCAGCGCCCATGTCACCGAACCGACGCTAGCCTTCGGGCGCAGCGCCGCCGGCATCGACTTCGGCGCCGCGGACGGCCCGGCCGACCTGATCTTCCTGATCGCCGCCCCCGCCGGCGCCGACGACGCCCATCTGACGATCCTGTCGTCGCTCGCCCGGCAGCTGATGAACAGCGAGTTCACCGACGCCCTGCGCGCGGTCGGCGACCCGGCGCAGGCCGCGGCGCTCATCCGCGGAGACGAGCCCCCGGCCACGGCCACCACCCCGGCCCCGGCCGCGACCAAGGCCACGACCGCAGCCCCGGCCACGGCCACGGCCCCGGCCGAGGACGGCGCCGAAGACTCCGTGGCGGCGTCGGTGGCGGCCTCCACCGACGCCGCCACGGACACCACCGCCACGGACACCACCGCCCCGACCTCCACCCCGGCCACGGAGACCGCCGCCGCCGGCCCCGCTGGAGACGCCGCCGGAGACGTCGCCGGGGACGCCGCCGACGCGAACGCGGGCGCCGGCGTGGGCTCCGAGCGCCCCTTCCGTATCGTCGCCGTCACCTCCTGCCCCACCGGCATCGCGCACACCTACATGGCCGCCGAGGCCCTGGAGAACGCGGGCCGTGAGGCGGGCGTCGACGTCGTCGTCGAGACCCAGGGATCGGCGGGCTTCACCCGGCTCGACCCGGCCGTCATCGCCGCCGCGGACGGCGTCATCCTCGCCCACGACGTCGCCGTACGGGAGAAGGAACGGTTCGCCGGGAAGCCGACCGTCGACACCGGCGTGAAGGCGGCCATCAACCGCCCCGCCGCCCTGATCGCCGAGGTGCGCGAGAAGGCCGCCCGCGGCGAGGTCACGCCCACCGCGGGACGGCCCGGCGGCACCCCCGTGGAGCGCGCGGGCGAGCCCGGCGAGGGCTACGGCACCAAGCTGCGCAAGTGGCTGATGTCGGGCGTCAGTTACATGGTCCCGTTCGTCGCGGCCGGCGGTCTGCTCATCGCCCTCGGCTTCGCGATCGGCGGCTACCGGATCAACGAGGCCAAGCCGGTCACGGAGGTCTTCGACTGGGGCCAGGCCGACAGCTGGGGCGCCCTGCTGTTCCAGATCGGTGCCGTGGCGTTCGAGTTCCTGATCCCCGTGCTCGCCGGTTACATCGCCTACGGAATGGCGGACCGGCCGGGCCTGGTGCCCGGATTCGTCGGCGGCATGATCGCCTTCGACATCAACGCCGGCTTCCTCGGCGGCCTCGCGGCCGGTCTGATCGCCGGTGGCGTGGTGATGGCGATCCAGAAGGTCACCATCCCGCCGGTGCTGCGCGGCATCATGCCGGTGGTCGTGATCCCGCTGCTCTCCTCGATGATCGTCGGCTTCCTGATGCTCGTCGTGATCGGCAAGCCGATCGCCGAGGCCCAGAAGGCGATGACCGACTGGCTGGAGGGCCTCTCCGGCGCCAACGCCGTCCTCCTCGGCGTCCTGCTCGGCCTGATGATGTGCTTCGACCTCGGCGGCCCCATCAACAAGGTGGCCTACACCTTCGCCACGGCCGGCATCTCCGTCGCCGCGCCCAGCGACTCCGCGATGAAGATCATGGCCGCGGTGATGGCCGCCGGCATGGTCCCGCCGCTGGGCATGGCCCTGGCCACCACCCTGCGCCGGAAGCTGTTCACCCCGGCCGAGCGCGAGAACGGCAAGGCGGCCTGGGTCCTCGGCGCCTCCTTCATCTCCGAGGGCGCCATCCCGTTCGCCGCCGCCGACCCGCTGCGGGTCATCCCCGCCTCCATGGCGGGCGGCGCGGTCACCGGCGCCCTGACCATGGCGTTCGGCTCGACCCTGCGCGCCCCGCACGGCGGCGTCTGGGTCACCTTCCTGATCGGCAAGCCGTTCCTCTACCTGCTCGCCATCGCCGTCGGTACGGCCGTCACCGCCGGCCTGGTCATCCTCCTGAAGGGCCTGCGCAAGCCGGCCCCCGGCACCGAGACCGCCCCGGCCGCCGACGGCCCGGCCGCCCCGGCGGCCGAGCCCAGGCAGCCGGTGGCCGCGTAACCGCCCGACGGAGCGCCCCCTTGGGGTGGGTTCGCGAGATAGATCACGGTCCGGGGCGGAAGTCCCGGACCGTGGTGTCTACTGGGGCACATGGGACACACGCCTGAGCACGTCTCGATCCTCCAGTGGGCGGGCGTCGCCGTCCTCGCCGCGGCGGCCGTGATCTGGGTCATGGTCCTCGCCCGCCTGCTGCGCCGCGGCCGCCCCGGGACCGCCGTGGGCACCGGCGCACGCCCCCTCGGCGCGCTGCCCCGCCAGCGCGAGAACGGCCCGCACCGGGAGTCCGTACGCCTGACCCCCGCGGAGGAAGCCGCCTTCGCGGTCCTCGTCCGCCGCCTTGGCGACGAGCACTGACCACGTTCCCTGCCACGAGACCGATCGGGCCCCCGCCACGAGACCGACCGGGCCCCCGCCACGAGATCGACCGGGCCCCGCCACGAGATCGACCGGGCCCCGTCATGAGATCGAACGGGCCGCGCTACGACCCCGACCCGGCCCCTTACGACGCCGACCCGATCCCGCTACGACACCGACCCGGCGCCCTTCACGACGCCGACCCGGCCCCGTTACGACGCCGACCCGGCCCCCGCTACGACCGCTGCGCGGCCCGTCGTTCCATCGCCTCCCGTGCCGCCTCCTCCGAGGCGTACACCTCGCACATGTGACGCCCGTCGGGCGTGGCCGTGTGCTCGACCTCCCACAGGGAGATCTCCGTGCCGTCACGCAGCAGGAACGCGTGCTCGTAGAGGGAGAATCCCAGTCCGGCGCGGCCCGCGCGGCAGGGACGCCCGAAGGCCTGGGTGATCTGGTGCGCGCACGCGCTCCTCAGCAGCGCGGCCGTCTCCGCGTCCGGCCGGTCCGGGTTCTCCGCGCGGCGCAGCAGCCGGCGCGCGTGGTCCGCGGAGTCGTCCGGCACATACGCGTGCCGCGGCCCGGGCACCGGCGACGGCTGCACCAGCACCGGCAGCTCGAAGTCCGGCGCCTCCGACGGCAGCGGCAGCCGCATCGTCGCGGCCCGCAGCTCCTCCTCGTCGACATACACCTCGTGCTGCGCCGCGCGCCCGCGCGCGGTGTTGTGCACGAGCTCCCACAACGTGAGCGCCGATCCGTCGGCGAGCAGCCAGGTGTGCCGGTACGTCTCGCGGTGCAGCCCCGCGCTGTGATGCGCCGAGTGCAGCGAACTGTCGTGCGCCAGCGCACCGTCGAGGCGCCTTATCGTCTCGTCGGGCAGCTCGAACGAGTTGAGGGCGCGGCCGAGCAGTCGCGCGAGATGCTCCTCCGGAGACTCGGGCGACTCGTGTGGTTCGTACGCTGCGGTCTCGTACGGAACGCTCAAGGTTTCTCCCGGCGTTGCTGCATGTCACCTTGTGGGTGCATACCGTAGCCCCTCGGTCGGACATCGTGTCCGGGAACCGAGAAAACGTACGCGGGGAAAACGGCCGAGTCGCCGCAAAGATTCCCGCCGCACCCGGCGAACGGTCAAAATCCGCTGCTCACAGGCACCATGGGCCCCAGTGGAGCCAACGGGGCGGACCCGTCCGCGACGCCTCGGCGCTCCCTCCTGTTCCCCCTCTCAACGGTTTCCGTACAGCTCCTCGTAGGACGGCCACACCCCGCCCGGACCCTCCACCGGCGCCGCGGCGCGCACCGCCCGCACGATCGCGCGCGTCACCGTGTCCGCGCCCGCGGCCAGGATGTCGTTGAGCGCGAGCGGACGTTCGGCGTCGAGCGCCCGCGCTCCCGTCGCCAGCGCGAAGACCGTGTCCCCGTCGTTGAGCTGATGCACCGGCCGTACGGCACGTGCGATACCGTCGTGCGCCGTGCCGGCCAGCTTCTGCGCCTGCGCCTTGGTCAGGGCGGCGTCGGTGGCGACCACCGCCAGCGTGGTGTTGAGCGGCGGCGGGACGTTCCTCGCCTCCGCCTCGGCGATGCGCCGCCGCGCGGCCTCGTGCACCCGCGCCTCGGGGCAGTCCACGCGCCCCTGGAACAACTCCCCGTACAGCACGCCGGTTTCCGGATCCGTCACCGAGCCCGCCGCGTTCGCCACCACCAGCGCGGCCACCGTGATCCCCGAGCCGAGGACGACGCTCGCGGTGCCGATCCCGCCCTTGAGCACCCCGACCACGGCACCCGTGCCGGCGCCCACGGACCCCTCCCGCACCGGCGCGCCCAGCCCTTCGGCCGCGGCCGCCTCGACGGCCTCCCGGCCGGCCGCCGCGTCCGGCCGGGCCCGGAAGTCGCCGCCGCGGCCCAGGTCGAAGACGCACGCGGCGGGCACGACCGGCACCACGTGCGCCGGGTCCGGTCCCACCCGCACCCCGCGGCCACGCTCCTCCAGCCAGGCCATCACCCCGGACGCCGCGTCCAGCCCGTAGGCGCTGCCGCCGGTCAGCACGATCGCCTCCACCCGCTGCACCACGTTGCGCGGGTCGAGCGCGTCGGTCTCCTTGGTGCCGGGGCCGCCGCCGCGTACGTCCACGGCGGCGACGGCGCCGCCCTCCGGCGCGAGGACGACGGTGGTGCCGGTGAGCCATCCGTCGCCGGTGCGCGTCGCGTGTCCCACCCGCAGGCCCGCCACGTCCGTCAGAGCGTCAACAGTCATGGGGCCAGTCTGGCCCGCCGTGGCGAGCGGACAGCGTCCCGCTTCCCGGACGTGTTCAGCCCGTCGGCGCGGGCTGCCGCGGCGCGCTCCCCCGAGCGGCCCGGCGCGCCGCCAGCGTCTCCCCGGTCGCCACCGCCGAAGCCGTCACGGCACCGGCCGCGAGGACCGACGAGTGCCCCAGGAAGCTGCAGCAGATGACGAGCAGCGCGGTCACCGGCAGCACCGCCTGCTGGGCGATGCCCGCCTTGAAGTACCGGGAGTGCAGCGCCCACACGGCCAGCAGATAGAGCGCCGTCGGCAGGGTCACCGCGGCGGAGGCGGACAGCGTGGAGACGCGCGCCGTGCCGGCCGCCTGCTCGACCGCCACCTCCAGGCCCGCGCCGATCGCGGCCGCCGAGGCGAAGATCGCGTAGTGGCCGTACCCCCACAGGAACGCCTGTCGCGTGCACCAGTTGCAGGCCCGCCTGGGCGACCGCCACCACGAAGCACAGATCGAAGAACAGCTCCAGCGGGGTGGCGACGCGGTGCGCCTCGTCGCGGCGTCGCGCGGTGAGTCTGCGCAGCGGCCGGACAGGGGGCCGCCCGCCTGCCGGGGCGGGCGGCGGAGTCGAAGGGGACGTCATGCGTCCCAGAACAGCAGAAACCGGGCGAGATTTCTTGTGAAGGCGTTCACGAGCCTTCCGGCCGGCCCGACACGGCCCCGCTCCCGGGCCGTACGCTGGGGGCATGAGCACCGCCTCCACCCCCGAGCCGCGCGACCCCAAGCCCGCGCTGATCTTCGACGACCCGCTGGACGAGCAGTCCTCCGACGACACGGACCGGGGCTGGGGCGAACGGCAGGGCGGCGACTCGGCGGACGACCTGAAGCGCTTCCTCGACGAGAAGCCGCCGCACCACCTGTGAGCCGCTGAGGAGGGTGACTCCCTCAGGACCCAATGCGGTCCGGACCCCGCTGGGCGACCAGCGCGTCGCGGATCTCCTTCAGCACCTCCAGCTCGGTCACCTCGACGATCTCCTTCGTGCCCTCGCGGGCCTGCCTGCGGGCCTCCTGCCGCGCCAGGTACTTCGCCATCGGCAGGACCATCAGGAAGTAGACGACCGCCGCGGTGATCAGGAAGCTCAGCGTCGCGCCGAGGACCGAGCCCCACAGGATCATGACGCCGCTCGTGACGGTCCCGTCCCGCCCCATCTCGCAGGGGCCCTTGAGGCAGGAGCTGTAGCTGTCGAGGTTCTTCGTGCCGATCGCCCCGACCAGCGGGTTGATCACGCCCTTCACCACCGAGTTGACGATGTTGGTGAAGGCGGCGCCGATGACCACCGCGACTGCCAGATCGACGACGTTCCCGCGCATCAGGAAGGCCTTGAAGCCCTGCCAGACGCCGGATTCCTTCTTCTCGCTCACCTCGGGGCCTCTCCTCGCACACACATGCTGTGGAATCAAACGCTCCGCAACCTACGTCACGGCGACGCCGGACTGTCCAATGCCGCGGCTCGAACGTGGTACTGGACAGCGGCCCGCGCATCAAGCCCGCCGTCAACCCCCGCTTCAGCACAGCGTCACCGCCAGCCGGGCCGTCGCACTCGCGCCCACCAGACGCGCGGCCGTGGCCCGGTCCACCGACAGCACGACCAGCGCGCCCCCGCCGCCGGCGGACGTGACGTCACCGGGCGCGTCCAGCGGCTCGGGCACCCGGGTCACCCGCGCACCGCGCGCCACCACCCGTGCCTCGCCGCCGCCCGCCGACTCCTCCGCGGCGATCACGTCGACCCGGTCGCCGGGCCGCAGCAGCCGTACCGTCGCGGCGTCCGCGATCCGCACCGGGGCGGCCACCCGTGCCGCGGCGGGCCGTCCCGCCGCCCGGTCCACCACCGGATGACCACGGGCCCGGTCCCCGCCCGGCGGCCCCGCCGGACCGGCCGCCAGCAGGGCGGCCGCGGTGACGGCCAGCCCGGCGGCCAGCGCCCGCTGCCGGTGCCGTACCAACCGGCGCAGGCGGTGGCGGCCGCCGCGCACCCGCACCGGAGGAAAGAGCGGCACCTCGCACGTGGCGGGCACATCGGTGCCGGGCGGGCGGGGCGACAGGGAAGCAGGCGCCGCGGCGGAGGCCGGAGACGGCGGACACGGATACGGATACGGGGCGGGCGAGTGAGCGAAGGGCACGGGGCCACCACCTTCGACGAGCGATCGGTTGCAGCCCACGATGAGGCTTCGCGCCGCCGCCCGCCGAGGCCGGTGGACTACTGACGGGTTGTGGAAAACCCTGTCCCCCGAAGGGGACGTTCCGCCCGCCGACGGCAACCCGCGCACCTGCCGCAGCCCACCCGCGGCTGCCCGCCCACGGCAACCCGTCGGCCGCAGCCCGCCGACGATCGCAGCCCGCCCACCACAGCCCGCCGATGATCGCAGCCCGCCCACCGCAGCCCGCCGATGATCGCAGCCCGCCCACCGCAGCCCGCCGACGATCGCAGCCCGCCCGCCGCAGCCCCTACGGCAGCGCGAACCCCGGATCCATCCCGCCCAGCGCCCTCGTGCACAGGCAGTCCCGCTCCTCGTTCGCCGGCAGGGCGGCCACCGCGTCGAACAGCACCCCCCGCAGCCGGTCCACGTTCGCCGCGAACACCCGCAGCACCTCGTCGTGCGAGACGCCCTCTCCGGTCTCGGCGCCCGCGTCCAGGTCGGTGACCAGGGTGAGGGAGGTGTAGCAGAGCTCCAGCTCACGGGCGAGCGCCGCCTCCGGGTGGCCGGTCATGCCCACCACCGACCAGCCCTGCGCCCGGTGCCACAACGATTCCGCGCGGGTGGAGAAGCGCGGCCCCTCCACGACGACCAGAGTGCCGCCGTCCACCGCCTCCCAGTCCCTCCCGCGCGCCGCCTTCAGGGCCACCGCCCGGCCGGTGGGGCAGTAGGGGTCGGCCAGGGACACGTGCACCACGTTCGGCACGGTGCCGTCCGGCAGCGGCAGCCCGTCGAAGTACGTCGTGACCCGCGCCTTCGTACGGTCGACCAGCTGGTCGGGGACGACCAGCGTGCCCGGCCCGTACTCGGGCCGCAGCCCGCCCACGGCGCACGGGCCGAGGATCTGGCGCGCCCCGACCGACCGCAGCGCCCAGAGGTTGGCGCGGTAGTTGATCCGGTGCGGCGGCAGATGGTGGCCCCGCCCGTGCCGGGGCAGGAAGGCCACCCGCCGCCCGGCGATCTCGCCGAGGAAGAGGGAGTCGCTGGGCGGCCCGTACGGGGTTTCCACCTGGACCTCGGTCACGTCCTCCAGGAAGGAGTAGAAGCCGGACCCGCCGATGACACCGATCTCTGCGTTCGCCATGACCAGCACAGTAGCCGCCGAGGGCGGGGCGCAGACACCGGCCGGGCAACGCGGAAGACCCCGCCGTCCCTGGGACGGCGGGGTCTACCCGAAGCGAGTCGCGCGCGGGCGCCGGTACCCGCGGCGCCACCAGACCCGCGCGGTATGCCGCTCCCGCGGGGAATTCCGGTGCTGCGCGGGATGCCGGACTTACGCGGCGGTGCCCGTGGTGGAGGTGCTGGAGCTCGACGACTTCGAGTCGGAAGACGAAGACGACGAGGACGACGAAGAAGAGGACGACGACTTCGACGACGCCGGCGAGCTGCTCGACGAGGAGCCGCGGCTGTCGTTGCGGTAGAAGCCGGAGCCCTTGAAGACGATGCCGACGGCCGAGAACACCTTCTTGAGGCGGCCCTGGCAGCTGGGGCACTCGGTCAGGGCGTCGTCGGTGAACTTCTGCACCGCCTCGAGGCCCTCGCCGCACTCGGTGCACTGGTACTGGTAGGTCGGCACTGTCTTCCTCCTGGCACTCTCACTCAATGAGTGCTAACGACGATCCATAGTGACGTATTCCGGCCCGTCAGTCCACCGCCACCGGCGAGCGGTGACCCACGCCACGCGCCACGGTCCGGTCGGCGGGCCGCGCCGCGAGCCGCGAGCGCAGCGCCAGCACGGTCGCCAGGGCGAGCAGTGTGCCGCCCATCGGGACCAGGAAACCGGCGCCGTCCCAGAAGCGGTCCTCCAGCTGTCCGGCGACCGTGACGGCGGCCGCCTGGCCGAGCGCGACCGCGCCGGTCAGCCAGGTGAAGGCCTCGGTGCGGGCCCCGGCCGGGACCAGTCCCTCGACCAGCGTGTAGCCGGTGATGAGCGCGGGCGCGATGCACATGCCGACCAGCAGGCCGAGGCCCGCCAGGACGAGCACCGAGTGCGCGGCCCACAGCCCGGACGCGGCCAGCGCGAGCGCCGCGTAGCCGACGACCAGGCGGTGCTGCGGGGCGGCCTTCCAGGCGATGGCGCCGCAGGCGATGCCGGAGAGCATGTTGCCCGCGGCGAAGATCCCGTACAGGACGCCGTTCAGGCCGGGCTCGCCGATCGACTCGGTGAACGCGGCCAGTGAGACCTGCATCCCGCCGAAGACGGAACCGATGCCGAGGAAGGCGACGATCAGCACGCGCACACCGGGGACGCTCAGCGCGGAGGCGTGCTCCACGCGCGCGTGCCCGCCGCCGGTGACGGTCGGCTGCGTGCTCTTCTGCGCGGCGAACAGCAGACCGCCGACGAGCGTCAGGGCGGCCTCGGTGACCAGGCCCGCCGCCGGGTCGACGGCGGTGCACAGGGCGGTGGCCAGCAGCGGGCCGACGACGAAGGTCAGCTCGTCGGTGACCGACTCGAAGGCGGCCGCGGTCGTCATCAGCGGCGAGCCCTGGAGCTTGACGCCCCAGCGGGCGCGCACCATGGGGCCGACCTGCGGCACCGAGGCGCCGGTGGGGACTGCGGCCACGAACAGCGCCCACAGGGGGGCGTGCGCCAGCGCGAGCGCCGTCAGGGTGAGACCGGAGACGGTGTGCACCAGCACGCCGGGGATCAGGACGGCCCGCTGGCCGAAGCGGTCCGCGAGGCGCCCGCTGTAGGGCGCGAAGAGGGCCATGGAGACGCCGGTGACCGCGGCGGCGGCGCCGGCCGCGCCGTACGAGCCGGTGGTGTGCTGCACGAGCAGCACGATGGACAGGGTGAGCATGGCGAACGGCTGGCGGGCCGCGAAGCCGGGCAGCAGGAACGTCCAGGCGCCGCGGGTGCGCAGCAGCTGCCCGTATCCCGGGCGGGAGGAGGTCGCCGTCGTGTCCTTCGACGGCTCGGTGGTGACCGTGGACGCCACGGCCCGTGCCTTTCTGCCGCCTGGTAGCACCGCCCCCGGGGTGGCGGGGCAGCGCCGAGAGCTGTCCTCTTGCGCGGAACTGCGGTAGATACCGGCGCTCACTGAGGGGAGCGGGCCGGCCGCCATACGGTCGCGCCAGCTCTGCGTCAGGCAGAGTTGGTTCGATCAGGTCTGGATGGCCTTCATGATACAGAGGTCTACGCGCGTCGCACCTGTGAAAACGAGCACTGTCCACGCCCCCGCCTGTGAACGGCCGCCTGCGAACGGCGGGCAGCTGCGCTCGCGCCTAGCTCTCATCCCCGCTCGTCCCCAGCCAGCCCGCCAGCTTGCCGCCGCGGCCCACCGCGCGCAGGCGCCGCTCGGCGGCGTCGCGGACCGGGTCCGTGGCGACGACCAGCAGCTCGTCCCCGCGCCGCAGCACCGTCGAGGGGAGCGGCACGAACGACTTCCCCTCCCGGACGACGAGGGTGACCGCGGAGCCGGCCGGCAGCCGCAGCTCGTGCACCTCGACGCCGTGCATCCGCGACCCCTCGGGGATGGCGACGGACAGCAGGTGGCCGCGCAGCCGCTCCAGGGGTGCCGACTCGATGCCGAGGTCGGCGGCCTCGGAGCGGTCGCCGAGGTGCAGCTTGCGGGCGAGCCAGGGCAGCGTCGGCCCCTGCACGAGGGTGTAGACCACGACCAGGATGAAGACGATGTTGAAGATGCGGCGGCTGCCCTCGACGCCGTTCACCATGGGGATCGTCGCCAGGATGATGGGCACGGCGCCGCGCAGCCCGGCCCACGACATCAGGCTCTGCTCCTGCCACGGCACCCGGAACGGCGTCAGGCAGGCCACCACGCTCAGCGGGCGCGCCACCATGGTCAGCACCAGGCCGATGAGCAGCGCGGGCACGATGTCGTCGCCCAGCTCCGACGGGGTGACCAGCAGGCCGAGCAGGACGAACATGCCGATCTGGGCGATCCAGCCCAGGCCGTCGGCGAACCCGCGCGTGGCCGGCCAGTGCGGCAGCCGGGCGTTGCCCATCACCATGGCGGCGAGGTAGACGGCGAGGAAGCCGCTGCCGTGCGCCAGCGCGCCCGCCGCGTACGCCGCGACCGCGATGGCCATCACGGCGATGGGGTAGAGGCCGGAGGCGGGCAGCGCCACGTGCCGGAGGCCCCAGGAGCCGAGCCAGCCCACCGCCAGGCCGACGGCGGCGCCGATGGCCAGCTCCAGCGCTATCTTCCCCACCAGGACGTACCAGTGTTCGATCGGTCCGGCGGTGGAGAAGGCGACCACGAGGATGACGACCGGGGCGTCGTTGAAGCCGGACTCGGCTTCCAGGGTGCCCGTCACGCGCGCGGGGAGGGGTATTTTCCGCAGCACCGAGAAGACGGCGGCCGCGTCGGTCGAGGAGACGACGGCCCCGATGATGAGGGCCTGGCGCCATTCGAGGCCGATGAGATGGTGTGCCGCCGTCGCGGTGACCCCGACGCTCACCGCGACCCCGACCAGCGCCAGCGCGGAGGCGGCCGGCAGGGCCGGCCCGATCTCCTTCCACTTTGTGCCCAGACCGCCCTCGGCGAGGATCACGACCAGGGCCGCGTATCCGATGACCTGGGTCAGTTCGGCGTTGTCGAAGTGGATGTCGCCGATGCCGTCCTGGCCCATGAGGACGCCGATGCCCAGGTACACGAGCAGGCTGGGGAGCCCGCTGCGCGAGGAGATCCGGACCGCGGCGACGGCGACGAGCAGGACGACCGAGCAGACGAGCAGGAGCTGGTTGAGGTGGTGGACAGTCAGCGGCCGTTCCCTTCCCTGGTCCTCGCGTGCCTCCCGCGCGCGTGAACGCTCGTACAAATCCGACACGAAGTGCGCACACTTCGCGCCAACTACTTCGTTACCTTACCTAACTCTTGACGATTTCTTGACGTTCGCCGAGGCAAGATCGAACGTCCGTCCGCGCTGGTTCCCGACTCCGCGTCAAGCCGGAGCAGGCCCTGCGCCTATGGTTGCTCCAGCGCTCTTTCATAGTCACAGCCCGACCTGCCGCTCGCGTTAGGACAGCAAGGACAGCGATGCCCCCCAACACCACCGCCTCAACGGGTCAGAAGCCCGGCAAGTCCGGCAGGAAGAAGGGGCGCAAAGCCCGTCTGATCGTGCTCGTGCTGGTGCTGGCCATCATCGGTGGCGTGGCCTACGGGGCGTACTGGACCGTCAGCACCGTCCGGGCCTCCTTCCCGCAGACCAAGGGTTCACTCACACTCGATGGACTTTCCGGACCCGTCGATGTGAAGCGGGATGATTACGGCATCCCGCAGATCTACGCCTCCTCCGACGAGGACCTGTTCATGGCGCAGGGCTACGTCCAGGCGCAGGACCGGTTCTACGAGATGGACGTGCGCCGGCACATGACCGCCGGGCGCCTGTCGGAGATGTTCGGCAAGAGCCAGGTCGACAACGACGAGTTCCTGCGCACCCTCGGCTGGGACCGGATCGCGAAGGAGGAGTACGACACCAAGCTGTCGGCCTCCACCAAGAAGTACCTCCAGGCGTACGCCAAGGGAGTCAACGCCTACCTGAAGGGCAAGGCGGCCGAGGAGATCTCCCTGGAGTACGCCGCCCTCGGCCTCAGCAACGACTACAAGCCCGAGGAGTGGACCCCGGTCGACTCGATCGCGTGGCTGAAGGCGATGGCCTGGGACCTGCGCGGCAACATGAAGGCCGAGATCGACCGCGCCCTCATGACCAGCCGCCTGGGCCCGAAGCAGATCGCCGACCTGTACCCGGAGTACCCCTACGACCGCAACCGGGCCGTCGTGCAGGAGGGCCAGTACAACGAGCTCACTCAGACGTTCGAACAGGGCGACGGCTCGGGCACGCCGGCCGGCACCGGCACCGCGGGTGCCGCCGGCACGGCGGGCGCGTCGGCGGGCGGCACCGCGGGATCGTCCGCCGGGACCTCCGCGGGCACCGGCACAGGGACCGGCACCGGCACCGGCACCGGCACGGGGACCGGCACCGGCGCCGGCACGGACGCGCTGCAGACCCAGCTCGCGGGCCTCCAGGAGGTCATGGAGGACCTGCCGGCGGCCGTCGGCGTGAACGGCAACGGCATCGGCTCCAACTCCTGGGTCGTGGGCGGCGCCCACACCATCACCGGCAAGCCGCTGCTCGCCAACGACCCGCACCTGTCGCCGTCGCTGCCGTCCGTCTGGTACCAGATGGGCCTGCACTGCCGCGCGGTGTCCGCCAAGTGCCAGTTCGACGTCTCCGGCTACACCTTCGCCGGTATGCCCGGTGTGATCATCGGCCACAACAAGGACATCGCCTGGGGCCTGACCAACTCCGGTATCGACGCCACCGACCTCTACCTGCAGAAGCTGACCGGCGACGGCTACCTCTACGACGGCAAGGTCGTCCCCTTCAAGACCCGTGAGGAGACCATCGAGGTCGCCGGCGGCGAACCGAAGAAGATCGTCGTCCGGGAGACCAACAACGGCCCCCTGCTGTCCGACCGCGCCGAGGAACTGGTGAAGGTCGGCAAGAAGGCCACCGTCGACACCGCCGCCCCCGACCGCGGCGACGGCTACGCCATCGCGCTGCGCTGGACCGCGCTCGACCCGGGCCGGACCATGGACGCCGTCTTCGCGATGGACAAGGCGACCGGCTGGGACGACTTCCGCGCGGCGGCGGCCCTGTTCGAGGTGCCCTCGCAGAACCTCGTCTACGCCGACACCCGCAACCACATCGGCTACACCCTGCCCGGCCGGATCCCCGTGCGCGCCAAGGGCCACGACGGCTCCGTCCCGGCGCCCGGCTGGGACGCGAAGTACCGCTGGACCGGCTATGTCGAGCAGGACGAACTGCCCTACGAGTACGACCCGGAGCGCGGCTACATCGTCGCCGCCAACCAGGCCGTGGTCGGGAAGAACTACCCGTACACCCTCACCACGGACTGGGGTTACGGCACCCGCAGCCAGCGGATCACCGACCTGATCGAGTCGAAGATCAAGGGCGGCGGCAAGGTGTCCACCGAGGACATGCGCCAGATGCAGACGGACAACAGCAGCGAGATGGCGAAGCTGCTCGTGCCGCAGCTGCTGAAGATCGACGTCGGCGACAAGGACGTCCGCGAGGCGCAGAAGCTGCTGGAGGGCTGGGACTACACCCAGGACGCCGACTCGGCCGCGGCCGCCTACTTCAACGCCGTCTGGCGCAACGTCCTCAAGCTCGCCTTCGGCAACAAGCTGCCCAAGGAGCTGCGGGTCAAGGGCCAGTGCCTGTGGGTCGAGCCGGTCGACACCACCGGACCCGTGGACGACGACCGCCGGGTGCGCGAGTGCGGCCAGCGCGACGCCGACGAGGCCCAGCCCGACGGCGGCGACCGCTGGTTCGAGGTGGTCCGCACGCTGATGAACGACCCGGACAGCGACTGGTGGAAGGCGCCCGAGAACTTCACCCGCCCCGGTGCCGACAACCGCGACGAGCTGTTCAAGCGCGCGATGATCGACGCGCGCTGGGAGCTGACCGCCAAGCTCGGCAAGGACATCGACAGCTGGAGCTGGGGCCGGCTGCACCGCCTGTTCCTGAAGAACCAGACCCTCGGCACCGAGGGCCCCGGCTTCCTGCGGTACGCGCTCAACCGCGGCCCCTGGAAGCTCAGCGGCGGCGAGGCGGCGGTCAACGCCACCGGCTGGAACGCCGCCGGCGGCTACGGCGTCGTCTGGGTGCCGTCGATGCGGATGGTGGTCAACCTCGGCGACCTCGACAAGTCCCGGTGGATCAACCTCACCGGCGCCTCCGGGCACGCCTACAGCGCCCACTACACGGACCAGACGGGCAAGTGGGCCAAGGGCGAACTGCTGCCGTGGTCCTTCTCCGAGAAGGCGGTCGACAAGAACACGACCGACACGCTGGTCCTGAAGCCGTGAGCGGCTGACCTCGATGCGAAGGGCCCTCCACGCGCGCGTGGAGGGCCCTTCGCCGTGTCAGAACCGGCGCACCCCGGACGGGGTCACCACCGCGTGCACGGGCCGGTCGTGCTCCTCCTGCGGGACCCGCTCGACGACCTCCGCGTCGTACAGCAGCACCACCAGCGCCGGCCGCGCGCCCGCGCGTTCCAGCCGGGCCAGGACCCGGTCGTAGGAGCCGCCGCCGCGTCCCAGCCGCATCCCGCGCGCGTCGACCGCGAGCCCCGGCAGCAGCACGGCGTCGGCGGCGGTCACCGCGTCCGCGCCGAGGCGGTCGCCGGCGGGCTCCAGGAGCGCCATCTTCCCGCCGTGCCGGACGCGGGCCAGGGAGTCCTCACCGGCGTACAAGCCCCAGTCCAGGTCGTTGTCGGGCAACAGGACCGGAAGCAGGACGCGCACGCCCCGCGCGCGCAGCGCGTCGAGCAGCGCGCGCGTCCCCGGTTCACTCCCGACGGACACATAGGCCGCCACCGTGCGCGCGTGTGCCAGCTCGGGCAGCTCCAGCGCCCGCCGGGCCAGAGCCGCCTCCGATTCCCGCACGTCACCGGCCGTCAACCTGTTCCTCACCGCGATGAGCCGGCGCCGCAACGCGCGCTTGTCAGGCTCGCTGGAAGGTCCGCTGTGGCCCACCTGTCACTCCCGTACGCTTTCAATGTGCTCATATGAGCGTCTAGTAACCGGAGCCTCCGATTCCGCACAAAGGCACCGGATATGGTGTCGGGCATGACTCAGTCGCACCCCAGGATCAGCAAGGCTGTCATTCCCGCAGCAGGCCTCGGCACCCGGTTCCTGCCGGCCACCAAGGCCACTCCCAAGGAGATGCTGCCGGTCGTGGACAAGCCGGCGATCCAGTACGTGGTCGAGGAGGCCGTCGCGGCGGGCCTCGACGACGTCCTCATGGTCACAGGGCGCAACAAGCGCCCGCTTGAGGACCACTTCGACCGCAACTACGAGCTGGAGTCCGCGCTCGAGAAGAAGGGCGACGCCGAACGGCTCGCCAAGGTGCAGGAGTCAAGCGACCTCGCCACGATGCACTACGTCCGCCAGGGCGACCCCAGGGGCCTCGGCCACGCCGTCCTGTGCGCCGCCCCGCACGTCGGCGACGAACCCTTCGCCGTTCTCCTCGGCGACGACCTGATCGACCCGCGCGACCCCCTGCTCCAGCGGATGATCGACGTCCAGGAGCGGCACGGCGGCAGCGTCGTCGCGCTCATGGAGGTCGCGCCCGAGCAGATCCACCTCTACGGCTGCGCCGCCGTCGAGGCCACCACGGACGGCGACGTCGTCAAGGTGACCGGCCTGGTCGAGAAGCCGGACGCGGCCGACGCCCCGTCCAACTACGCCATCATCGGCCGCTACGTCCTCGACCCGGGCATCTTCGGCATACTCCGCACGACCGAGCCCGGCCGCGGCGGCGAGATCCAGCTGACCGACGCCCTCCAGCAGCTCGCCCAGGACGAGAAGGTCGCCGGCCCCGTGCACGGCGTCGTCTTCCAGGGCCGCCGCTACGACACCGGCGACCGCGGCGACTACCTGCGTGCCATTGTCAGACTCGCGTGCGAACGTGAGGACCTGGGGCCGGACTTCCGGTCCTGGCTTCGCAGTTACGTCACCGAGGAGATGTAGCCACCGTGAGCACCGCCGCGCCCCGCGCCACCGGCCAGGACCACCTGTGGTCGGTGGACGAACACCTGGAGGACATCCTCGCCACCGTCCGCCCCCTCGAACCCATCGAGCTGAACCTGCTCGACGCCCAGGGCTGCGTCCTGGTCGACGACATCACGGTGCCGGTCTCCCTGCCGCCGTTCGACAACAGCTCCATGGACGGGTACGCGGTGCGGGTCGCGGATGTCGCGGGCGCGAGCGAGGAGTTCCCGGCCGTCCTGGACGTCATCGGGGACGTCGCGGCCGGCCAGGCCGGACTGCTCCACGTGGGCCCCGGCCAGGCCGCCCGCATCATGACGGGCGCCCCGCTGCCGCCCGGCGCCGAGGCCGTGGTCCCCGTGGAGTGGACCGACGGCGGCCTCGGCGAGGGCCCCGTCGCGGGGATGCGCGCCCGCAGCCTCGCCCCGGAGGCGGCCGGCGGCCAGGTGCGCGTCCACCGGCCGTGCGAGGCACGCGCGCACGTGCGCGCCCAGGGCAGCGACGTGAAGGCCGGCGACCGCGCCCTCGACGCCGGCACCATCCTCGGCCCGCCGCAGATCGCGCTGCTCGCCGCCATCGGCCGCGGCACGGTCCGGGTCCGCCCCCGCCCGCGCGTGGTCGTGATGTCCACCGGCAGCGAACTCGTCCAGCCCGACGAGGAGCTGGCCCCCGGCCGGATCTACGACTCCAACAGCTTCGCCCTCACCGCCGCCGCCCGCGACGCCGGCGCCATCGCCTACCGCGTGGGCGCCGTCGCCGACGACGCCGAGACCCTGCGCACCGCGATCGACGACCAGCTGGTGCGCGCCGACCTCATGGTCACCACCGGCGGCGTCAGCGTCGGCGCGTACGACGTCGTCAAGGAGGCGCTGTCGCACGTCGGCGACGAGGACGAGCCGGGCAGCGGCGTCGAGTTCCGCAAGCTCGCCATGCAGCCCGGCAAACCGCAGGGCTTCGGCTCCATCGGCCCCGACCACACCCCGCTGCTGGCCCTGCCCGGCAACCCGGTGTCGGCGTACGTCTCCTTCGAGCTGTTCGTCCGCCCCGCGATCCGCACCCTCATGGGCCTCACGGACGTGCACCGGCCCGCCGCCCGCGCCACCCTGACCGCGGACCGGCCGCTGACCTCGCCCAAGGCCCGCCGCCAGTTCCTGCGCGGCGCGTACGCCGACGGCACCGTCACCCCGGTCGGCGGAGCCGGCTCCCACCTGATCGCCGCCCTCGCCCGCGCGAACGCGCTGATCGTCGTCCCCGAGGACGTGACCTCCGTCGCGCCCGGCGACGACGTCGAGGTGATCCTGCTCGGCTGACGCCCCGGTGTTGGCGGTACCGTGTCGCGCACAGCAGGCCCGCGCGCCGCACCGCGAGGGCCCGGACCGGGAGCGGCACAGAACATGAGTACGCAGGACCGACTGACGCACATCGACGACGCGGGCGCCGCCCGGATGGTCGACGTATCGGAGAAGGACGTGACCGCGCGCACCGCCCGCGCCAGCGGACGCGTCCTCGTCTCGCCCCGCGTGGTCGAGCTGCTGCGCGGTGAGGGACTGCCCAAGGGCGACGCCCTCGCCACCGCGCGGATCGCCGGGATCATGGGCGCCAAGCGCACCCCGGACCTGATTCCGCTGTGCCACCCGTTGTCGGTGTCGGGTGTGACACTGGATCTGTCGGTCGCGGACGACGCCGTGGAGATCACCGCCACGGTGCGGACGACGGACCGCACGGGCGTCGAGATGGAGGCCCTGACAGCGGTCTCCGTCGCCGCGCTCACCGTGGTCGACATGGTCAAGGCGGTGGACAAGGGAGCGGTCATCACGGACGTGAGGGTGGAGGAGAAGACGGGCGGGAAGTCCGGCGACTGGAGCCGGTCGTGAGCGGGCCGGCCGCGCCGTACCGCGCGCTGGTCGTCACGGCCTCCCAGCGCGCCGCCGCGGGGGTCTACGAGGACCGGGGCGGCCCGCTGGTCGCCGACGGCCTCACCGGCTTCGGCTTCGCCGTGGACGGGCCCCGGGTCGTCCCCGACGGCGACCCCGTGGAGGCCGCGCTGCGGGCGGGCGTGGACGCCGGGTACGACGTGATCGTCACCACCGGCGGCACGGGCGTCTCGCCCACCGACCGCACCCCGGAGGCCACCCGCGCGGTGCTCGACTTCGAGGTGCCGGGCATCGCGGAGGCGATCCGGGCGTACGGCCGGGACAAGGTGCCGACCGCGGTCCTCTCCCGGGGCCTGGCCGGAGTGGCGGGCCGCACGCTGATCGTGAACCTGCCCGGGTCGACCGGCGGGGTGCGCGACGGACTGGCCGTGCTGGAGCCGCTGCTGGTCCACGCCGTCGACCAGATCCGCGGCGGTGACCACCCCGGACCCGGACCGGGGGGTGCGAGCTGAACAGCGCATTCTGGCCCGTCGAGCTGGTCGAGGGAGACGTCGTCCTGCGGCCGATAAAGCTGCGCGACCAGCGGGCCTGGCGCGAGGTCAACCGGCGCAACCGGGACTGGCTGCGCCCCTGGGAGGCGACGATCCCGCCGCCCGGCCCCGGCGGACCGGTGATCCACCGGCCGACCTACCGCCAGATGGTGCGCCATCTGCGCGCGGAGGCGAACGCGGGCCGGATGCTGCCGTTCGTGATCGAGTACCAGGGGCGGCTGGTCGGGCAGTTGACGGTCGCCGGGATCACCTGGGGCTCGATGTGCTCCGGTCATGTCGGCTACTGGGTGGACGAGGCGGTGGCCGGCCGCGGGGTGATGCCGACCGCCGTGGCCCTCGTCGTGGACCACTGTTTCCGCACCGTCGGACTGCACCGCGTGGAGGTCTGCATTCGCCCGGAGAACGGGCCGAGCCGCCGCGTGGTGGAGAAACTGGGATTTCGCGAGGAGGGGCTGCGGCCGCGTTATCTCCACATCGACGGGGCCTGGCGCGACCACCTCGTCTTCGCGCTGACCGCGGAGGAAGTGCCCGACGGGCTGGTGAACCGGTGGCGACGCAGCCGCACCCGCAGTAGTAATTGAATAAATGTTCGAAATTCTGGGCTCGATGACCGGTTCGATGCCCGGAATTCACAGTCGGATCGGGCTGCTGATCGCATCCGTCACAAAAAAAGCTAGAAATATCAGCCAGATCGTGCGACACACCGGCTCAATTGGCGGATGGCCTCACGCAAACCCCTCTACCGTGTGAGGCGTGAGCAGCAGCGGCCTCATCTACGCAGTCATCGTCGGGGCCTGGGCCGCCTACTTGGTGCCGATGTGGCTCCGTAGGCAGGACGAGCTGAACGAGGCCCGTCCGACGGAACGCTTCAGCACAGCCATCCGGTTGCTGTCCGGACGGGCCGGGATGGAGCGCCGGTACGCCAAGGACCTGCAGGCGCGCTCCGCCGACGAGGCGGAGCCCGCCCTGAGCGACCCGGAAGCGGTCACCGACTCGGTGGACGTCCGGGCCTTCGCCATGCCCCCGACCCGCCCGCACACGCAGGTGCCCCTGCCGGCCCGCGGACCGGGCGCCACGGCAGGGCAGGCCTCCGGCGGCACCCCGGCATCCGGGTCCGGCCAGGCGTCCGCGCCCGGCCAGGCATCCGGCCAGGCACCGGGCTCCGGCCAGGCGTCCGGGCAGGCGGTGCCCGGCGGCAGCCCGGCATCCGCCTCCTCGTCCGCGCACACCTCCGGCGGCGCCTCCGCGCGCGGCACCGGTGCCGGGGGCGTACGGGGGCAGGTACCGGGGGCCCGGCGGGCACCGGGCGCGGAGGCCGCCGCCGCGCGCGCCCGGCGCTCGAAGGTGCTCGCGCGCCGTCGGCGCACCACCGTGGTGCTCTTCCTCGCCTTCACCATGGGCTCGGTCGTGGCCGCCGTCGGCGGACTCGCCTTCCTGTGGGCGCCCGGCGTGCCCGCCGTGCTGCTCAGCGCGTACATCGCCTATCTGCGCAGCCAGGAACGCCGCCGCTTCGCCTACCAGATGGACCGCCGCCGCGCGGAGGCCGCCGCCCAGCGGCTGCGGGAGCGGGCGCGCCAGCCGCGCCGGCAGCCGTCCGCCCCCGCCGACAGCGACGAACCCGACGAAGGCCCGGAACCGGACGCCGATCCCGGCCTGTCGGCGCTCGCCGCGGACCGGCGCGCGCTCGTCGAGCAGACCGACCACGCCGAGTGGGTCGACCAGCAGCGCGAGCGGCAGCGGCGGCCGGGGCACGGGGACAGCTGGGAGCCGGTCCCGGTACCGCTGCCGACCTACGTCACCGCGCCGGTCGCGCCGCGCGCCACGGCCGACGTCGACCTCGGGGCGCCGGACGCCTGGAGCTCGGCGCGGTCGAGCGCCGTCGCGCGGGAGGAGGAGACCCGGGCGGCCGCCGAGCCGGCCGGGGACGAGCCGGGCGACGCGGAAGCGGACCTGGCGGGAGACCGGCCGGAGGGCGACGGCCGCAGCGACGCCCGGCGGGCGGCCTCGGCCCGGCGGGCCCGGGAGCGGGGGCGTACGCCGCTGTTCGATCAGTACGAGGACGGGGACCGGCCGCGCGCGGCCAACGAGTAGGTCCCCGGGCCCCGGCCGGGACCGGATTTCCGAGCAGGCCGATCGGGGTGCTAAAGTTTCACTCGTTGCAAGGGCCTGTGGCGCAGTCCGGTAGCGCACCTCGTTCGCATCGAGGGGGCCAGGGGTTCAAATCCCCTCAGGTCCACGCAGCATAGAGCCCCGCTGGGAAACCAGCGGGGCTCTATCGTATTTCCCGCGCTTGTCGTGTGCGCCGCCCCGACGAGGGCCCGTGACGGGCCCTCAGGTGGCGCACGTCACAGGGCCTTCGCGTAGCAGCGGCTCGACTCGTGGAAGCGGTAGTAGCCGAACTTGGCGCAGGGCTCGTAGCCGCTGGACGTGTACAGGGCGATGGCCTCCGGCTGCTCGGTGCCGGTCTCCAGGACCATGCGGACACGGCCGGCCGCGCGGGCGTCCGCCTCCAGGGCCGCGAGCATGCGCCGGGCGAGGCCGCGGCCGCGCATCTGTCTGATCACATACATGCGCTTCAGCTCGGCGTCGCCGTCCTCGTTGCCCTCGTCGTTCCTGTCCTGGCGCCGCCAGCCGCCGGTGGCCACCGGGCGGTCCAGCTCGTCGTATCCGATGAAGTACACGCCGTTCGGGGGCTCGAAGTCCTCCGGGGCGAGCACGGTGGCGTCGCCGCCGTCGCCGTAGCGCTCGTGGTACTCGGCCTGGACCTCGTCGTTGAGCTTCACGGCGTCGGGGTGGTCGAAGGGCACACGGCGTATATTCATGTGAGGCATCGTACTTCTATGCAGGGGCGGGGCCGTCGGAATCCGGACTCGGTCCAGTGTGCCGGTATCGTGCCGGGGTGCTGACTGTGACCTCCGTGAATGTGAACGGGCTGCGCGCTGCCGCGAAGAAGGGCTTCGTGGAGTGGCTGGCCGGTACCGACGCCGATGTGCTGTGCCTTCAGGAGGTCCGCGCGGAGCCGCAGCAGCTGCCCGAGCGGGTACGGCAGCCGGAGGGCTGGCATGTCGTGCACGCCCCGGCCGCCGCGAAGGGGCGCGCGGGCGTCTCGCTCTACACCCGGCGCGAACCGGACCGCGTGCGCGTCGGGTTCGGCTCGGCCGAGTTCGACGGCAGCGGGCGCTACGTCGAGGCCGACCTGCCCGGTGTGACCGTCGCCTCCCTCTACCTCCCCTCCGGCGAGGTCGGCACCGAGCGGCAGGACGAGAAGGTCCGCTTCATGGGCGAGTTCTCGGCCTACCTCAAGGAACTGCGCGAGCGCGCCGCCGCCGACGGGCGCGAGGTGCTGGTCTGCGGCGACTGGAACATCGCCCACCAGCGGGCCGACCTGAAGAACTGGCGCGGCAACACCAAGAACTCCGGCTTCCTGCCCGAGGAACGCGAGTGGCTCACCCAGGTCCTCACCCCGGAGGCCGGCGGCTACGTCGACGTCGTCCGGTCCCTGTACCCGGACGTCGAGGGGCCGTACACCTGGTGGTCCTACCGGGGGCGGGCTTTCGACAACGATTCAGGATGGAGGATCGACTACCACGTGGCCACGCCGGGTCTGGCGGCCAGGGCGGTCAAGGGGTACGTCGAGCGGGCGGCCACGCACGCGGAGCGCTGGTCGGACCACGCGCCGGTGACCGTCGTCTACGACCTCTGACCCTGCGTGCGCATCCGCCGGTCCAGGGCGAGCGAGAGTTCTGCCTCCACCACGCTGCGGGCCAGGGGGCGCAGGTGGGGGAGGCGGTCTTCCGGGGCGTGGCGGAGGATCAGGTCGGCGAAGAGGTCGGCCAGGGCGTCGGCGTGTTCGCGGACGCGTTTGGCGGCGGTCAGGACGTCGGCGAGCGGGATGCCCTCGCGGACCAGGGTGGCGGAGACGTCCAGCAGGCGGCGGCTGATGTGGACGATCTCCTCGCCGTCGGTGCCGAGGTAGCCGAGTTCCATCGCGGCGGCGAGGTTCTCGGGGGTGGCCTGGCCGGCGAAGTGGTCGGCGAGTTCCTCGGGGGTGAGGCGGACCGGGGTCTCCTCGGTGGGGGCGCCGAGGCCGAGCAGGTCGCCGACGTCGCGGCCGTGGTCGAAGGCCTCGGCGAGTTCGGCTATGCCGTTCAGGGTGTGACCCCGTTCCAGCAGGGCGGAGATGGTGCGCAGGCGGGCCAGGTGATGGTCGTCGTACCAGGCGATACGGCCCTCGCGGCGGGGTGGCGGGATGAGTTTGCGTTCGCGGTAGAAGCGCAGGGTGCGCACCGTGATGCCGGCCAGGCGGGCCAGTTCCTCCATGCGGTACTCGCGCTTCGCCGGCTCGTCGGGATGCCTCGCTGCCTTGTCTGCCACGTCCGCACCCTAAGTCGTACCGGCGGTAACTTTCCTGGCGCCGACCCCTACCGGTGGGTACGGCTCTCCTCTACTCTCCCCATTGCGCCAGTGTTCACTGGCATGGTCGAGAGCGATGCGTGGAGGCTTCGGGATGGCCGAGCACGAGCACGAGCATGTACGGGTGGCGGTGGTCGGGTCCGGATTCGGCGGACTGGGGGCCGCCGTGCGATTGCGCCGCGAGGGGATCACCGACTTCGTCGTCCTGGAACGCGCCGGCAGCGTCGGCGGGACCTGGCGGGACAACAGCTATCCGGGATGCGCCTGCGACGTGCCGTCCCACCTCTACTCGTTCTCCTTCGCGCCCAACCCCGACTGGCCGCGCGCCTTCTCCGGGCAGGAGCACATCCGCGCCTATCTGGAGCGGGTCGCCGACGTCTTCGGACTGCGGCCGCACCTGCGGTTCGACTCCGAGGTCAAGCTGATGACCTGGGACGCGGAGCGGCTGCGCTGGGACATCGAGACCGCCTCCGGGCGGCTCACCGCCGACCTCGTGGTCTCCGCCACCGGCCCGCTGTCCGATCCGAAGATCCCCGAGATCCCCGGCCTGGACTCGTTCCCCGGCAAGGTGTTCCACTCCGCGCGCTGGGACCACGACTACGACCTGCGCGGCAAGCGGGTCGCCATGGTGGGGACGGGGGCCTCCGCCATCCAGATCGTGCCCGCCATCCAGCCGCAGGTCGGCAGGCTCACCCTCTTCCAGCGCACGCCCCCGTGGGTGATGCCCCGCATGGACCGCGCGATCAGCGGCGTCGAGCGCTGGCTGCACCGGAAACTGCCGTTCACCGCCCAGGCCCGGCGCGGACTGCTGTGGGGCATCCGGGAGTTGCAGGTCCAGGCGTTCACCAAGCGCCCCGACGAGCTGGGCCTCGTCGAGCAGCTGGCCAAGCGCAACATGGCCCGCGCCATCAAGGACCCGGCGCTGCGGGCCAAGCTCACGCCCGACTACCGCATCGGCTGCAAGCGGATCCTGCTGTCCAGCGACTACTATCCGGCGCTCGCCCGGCCGAATGTCGACGTCGTCGCGTCCGGGCTGGCCGAGGTGCGCGGCTCCACGCTGGTCGCCGCCGACGGCAGCGAGGCCGAGGTCGACGCGATCGTCTTCGGCACCGGCTTCCACGTCACCGACATGCCGATCGCCGAGCGGGTCGTCGGGGCGGAGGGCAGGACGCTCGCCGAGGTCTGGAAGGGCGGCATGGAGGCCCTGCGCGGCGCCTCCGCGGCCGGCTTCCCCAACTGGATGACGATCATCGGGCCCAACACCGGCCTCGGGAACTCCTCGATGATCCTGATGATCGAGTCCCAGCTGAACTACCTGGCCGACTACATCCGGCAGCTCGACGTGCTCGGCGGGCGCGTCGCGCTCGACGCCCGCCCCAGCGCGGTGCACGCCTGGAACCGGCGGGTGCAGGAGCGGATGAAGCGCACGGTGTGGAACACCGGCGGCTGCACCAGCTGGTACCTGGACGCGAGCGGCCGCAACACCACCATCTGGCCGGGCACGACGGCGGAGTTCCGGCGGGCGACGCGGCGGGTGGACCTGCTGGAGTACGAGGTGCTGCGGCCGCCGGCGAGGAAGGCCGGTGAGGGGGCCGCGGGGGCCGGGGAGCGGTCCGGTGAGAGTGCCGCGGGGGCCGGGGAGCGGTCTGGTGAGAGTGCCGCGGGGGCCGGGGAGCGGTCCGGTGGGCGTGCGGCCGAGGCTTCCGCCGAGGCCGCCCGGTGAGCCGCCTCCTGCACGTCCGGTCCGGCCCCTACGCCCCGCCCGCCCCCGCCCGCGAGCTGACCGCCGTCTCCGCCGACGGCGCGCGGCTGCACGTCGAGGTGCACGGGCCCGATGGCGCGCCGCCCGTCGTCCTCATCCACGGCTGGACCTGCTCGACCGCCTTCTGGGCGGCGCAGATCCGCGCCCTGGCCGCCGGCCACCGGGTCATCGCCTACGACCAGCGCGGCCACGGCCGCAGCCCGGTGAGCCGCTCGTGCACCACCGACACGCTCGCCGACGACCTGGAAGCCGTCCTCGCCGCCACCCTCGCGCCCGGCGAGAAGGCGGTGCTCGCCGGCCACTCCATGGGCGGCATGACGATCCTGGCGGCGGCCACCCGCCCCCGGCTGCGGGCGCACGCCGCGGCCGTCCTGCTGTGCAGCACGGGCAGTTCGCAGCTGGTCGCCGCCGCCACCGTCGTCCCCCTGCGGCCCGGGCGGCTGCGGACCTGGCTGACGCGGCGCATCCTCGGCTCGCGCGCCCCGCTCGGGCCGGTCACACCCCTCGCGAGGCGGATCCTCAAGTACGGGACCATGGGCGCCGGTTCGGGTCCGCACATGGTGGAGGCGTGCGCCCGGATCGTGCACGCCTGCCCGCGCGCCGTACGCCACACCTGGTCGCGGGTCCTGGAGGTGCTCGACCTCGACCACGCCGTACGGGAGTTGAGCGTGCCCGCCGAGGTCGTCGTCGGCACGCACGACCGGCTCACGCCGCCCGTGCACGCGCGGGCGCTCGCCGCCGCGCTGCCGCACGCGGCCGGCCTCACCGAGCTGCCCGGAGTGGGGCACATGACACCGGTGGAGGCCCCCGAGCCGGTCACGGAGAAGATACGGCAACTCGTCACGACGTACGCGAAGGTGAGGGAGGGCGCATGAGCAGGGTGAGCCTGGAGGGTCAGGTCGCGGTCGTCACGGGGGCCGCGCGCGGTGTCGGTGAGCTGCTCGCGCGCAAGCTGTCGGCGCGCGGGGTGAAGGTCGCGCTGGTCGGGCTGGAGCCGGACGCGCTCAAGGACGTCGCGTCCCGGCTGCACAGCGAGAGCGACCACTGGTACGCCGACGTCACGGACCACGAGGCGATGGCCCGGGTCGCGCGGGAGGTCAAGGAGCGGTTCGGCAGGGTCGACATCGTGGTCGCCAACGCGGGTGTGGCGACCGGCGGTCCGTTCGCCGACTCCGATCCGGAGGCCTGGCGGCGCGTCATCGAGGTCAACCTCATCGGCTCGGCGGTGACCGCGCGGGCGTTCCTGCCGGTGCTGACGGAGAGCCGCGGCTATCTGCTGCAGATCGCCTCGCTCGCCGCCATCACCCCGGCGCCGATGATGACGGCGTACTGCGCGTCCAAGTCGGGTGTGGAGGCGTACGCGCACAGCCTGCGCGCGGAGGTCGGTCACAAGGGCGTGCGGGTCGGCGTCGGTTACCTGTCCTGGACGGACACCGACATGGTGCGCGGGGCCGATCAGGACGACGTCATGCGGGAGTTGCGGCAGCGGCTGCCGTGGCCGTCGAACAAGACGTATCCGCTGGGCCCGGCGGTGGACCGGCTCGTGGCCGGGATCGAGCGGCGCTCGGCGCACGTGTACGGGCAGTGGTGGCTGCGCGGGATGCAGGGCGTGCGCGGGTATCTGCCGGCGCTGATCGGGACGGTCGGGCAGCGGGAGATGCGGCGGTTCGCGGACCGGCTGGAGGGGATGCGCACCGGGCTGGTCGGCGCGGGCGGCGCGGCGGACGAACAGGCCCGCGCGGTGCGGGCTACGCAGCGTGACTGATCGACATGCAGAGCGTCGCGGCCCGTGTGAATCTGAGTGAGCCCCCACTCGGGGGCCCCAACTCCCCCCAGTCACAAGGAGTGACACCACATGGGTATGAAGGACAAGTTCCAGGAGCAGTCCGAGCAGTTCCAGCAGCAGGCCCGCGAGAAGGTGGACCAGGCCAAGGAGCAGGTCCACAACCGCCGTGGCCAGCGTCGTGACGACGCTCTGACGCCGCAGGAGCAGGAGGACGAGGAGCGCTTCGGTACGGACTACGACCGCGACCGGTAAGCGCTCGGCTCCGGCCGGCGCGGGGTGCCCTCCCGCACGGAGGGCACCCCGCGTTGCCATGGGCGGCGGCGGTCAGGTCCGCGGCGGCAGCTTCGGCCGCGACCGGTCCGGTACGTCGCGGTGGTCCGGCGGTGTGGCGGCGGGCTGCGTCCGCAGCAGGTCGAGGGCGAGGTGGACGGCGTCGTCGAGCTGGGCGTAGCGGCCCTCGGCCCAGTCCAGGGGGGTGCGCAGGGCCTCCACGTCGGGGCTGACGCCCTGGTTCTCGACGGACCAGCCGTAGGCGTCGAACCAGGCCGCGTTCATCGGCACGGTGATCACGGTGCCGTCGCCGAGGCGGTGGCGGCCGGTCATGCCGACCACGCCGCCCCAGGTGCGCTGGCCGACCACCGGGCCCAGCTTCAGCAGTTTGAACGCGGCCGTGATCATGTCGCCGTCGGAGGAGGTCGCCTCGTCGGCGAGCGCCACCACGGGCCCGCGCGGGGCGTTGGAGGTGTACGACACCGGCTGCGCGTCGCGGGTGAGGTCCCAGCCGAGGATGGTGCGGGTCAGCTTCTCGATGACGAGTTCGCTGATGTGGCCGCCGGCATTGCCGCGCACGTCGACGATGAGGGCGGGCCGGGAGACCTCCATGCGCAGATCGCGGTTGAACTGGGCCCAGCCGGAGCCGCCCATGTCGGGGATGTGCAGATAGCCGCAGCGCCCGTCGCTCAGTTCGCGGACCACCTCGCGGCGTTTGGCCACCCAGTCCTGGTAGCGCAGCGGCCGCTCGTCGACGAGGGGGACGACGGCGACGCGGCGGGAGCGGCCCGCGCCCGCGCCGTCGGGGGCGGCGGCGGAATCCCCGGTGGGCCCCGCGGGCTCGGCGGGCTCGGCGGGCTCGGCGGGCTCGGCGGGCTCCGTGGGCTGGGCGGACTCGGCGGGCTCCGTGGGTTCCGGGGACGTGAACGTCAGCTCCACGGTCGTACCGCCCGCGCCCGCGAGCAGCGGGAACGGGCCCGCCACCGGGTCCACGGGCCGGCCGTCGACGTGGGTGAGGACCGCGCCCTCGCGGATGCCCGAACCGGCCAGCGGGGAACGGGCCTTGGAGTCGGACGAGTCGCCGGGGAGGATGCGCTTGACCGTCCACCGGCCGTCCCGGCAGACGAGGTTGGCGCCGAGCAGGCCCTGCCAGCGCTGGTAGTGGGGCGGACCCTCGTTGCGGCGGGCGGCGCTGACGTAGGCGTGGGAGGTGCCCAGTTCGCCGAGGACCTCGCGCAGCAGGTCGGCGAACTCGTCGGGGGTGGCGACCCGGTCGACCAGCGGACGGTACTGGTCGAGGACGGCGTCCCAGTCGATCCCGCACATGCCGGGGTCCCAGAAGTAGGCGCGGATCAGCCGGCCCGCCTCCTCGTAGGCCTGGCGCCACTCGGCGCCCGGGTCGACCTGGTGCAGGATGCGGCGCAGGTCGATCCAGGTGGTGGTGTCGCTGTCGCCGCTCTCCGTGGCCGGGACCGCGCGCAGGTCGCCCTCGTCGACCACGACCAGGCGGCTGCCGTCGCCGCTGACCGCGAACCAGTCGAGGTGCGCGACGAGTTCGGACCGCTTGGCCTTGGTGATGGTGAAGTACTCCAGGGTGGGGCGGCCGGTGGTGTCGTCCGGGTTGACGAAGGTCTCGCCGAGCGCGCCGGAGATCGGCCAGCGCAGCCAGACCAGTCCGCCGCCCGCGACGGGGGCGAGCGCCGAGTACTTGGAGGCGGCGACCGGGAACGGCGTGACCCTGCTCTCCAGGCCCTCGACCTCAACGGTGACGGTGCCCTCGCCGCCGCCCGCCTCGCCGAGGTCACCGACGTCGCCGAGCTGTCCGAGGCCGCCGGCGGCGGGGCGGCCGTCCGGGTCGAGGGCGAACGGGGACGGGGTCGCCGAGGACAGCGGCACCAGGTAGGGGCGGCAGCCGAGCGGGAAGGACAGGTCGCCGGTGTGCACGTCGTAGACCGGGTCGAAGCCGCGCCAGGAGAGGAAGGCGAGGTAGCGGCCGTCGCGGGTGAAGACCGGGTTCTCGTCCTCGAAGCGGCCGTTGGTGACGTCGACGACGGCCGGGGCGCCCTCGCCGCCGGCCGCGGCGCCGGCGATCCGGGCCAGCTTGATCTGCCGCAGCGAGCGGCCGATGCCGGGGTGGGACCAGGTCAGCCAGCAGCCGTCCGGCGAGAAGGCGAGGTCGCGGACCGGGCCGTTGTCCGACCGGATCAGCTCGGTGACCTCGCCGTCCGACTCCTCGCTCGCGTCGAGCAGCAGCAGCCGGCCGTCGTGCGCGGCGACGGCGAGGCGTTCGCCCCGCGGGTCGGCCACCAGTTCCAGGACGCGGCCGAGCCGGCCCGAGGCGAGCCGCCGGGGCTCGCGGTCGCCGGTGGCCCGCGGCAGCGACGCGATCTCGACCGCGTCCTCGCCCTCCGCGTCGGTCACGTACGCCACCTGCCCGCGCGAGCCCAGCATCTCGGGCAGCCGGACGCGGACGCCGGGGGTGTCGGTGAGGGTGCGGGCGGGGCCGTCGCGGTGGGTGAGCCAGTACAGGCTGCCGCGCACGACGACGGCGCTGGCGCGGCCCGTCTCGTCGACGGAGAGCGCGTCGACGTGCTGGGCGGCCGGCACCTGGTACGGGCGGCGGCCGGTGCGCGGCCCGTCGAGCCGGACGTCGAGCCTGCGCGGTACGGCGTCGGGGGCGAGGTCGTCGACGATCCACAGGTCGCCGGCGCACTGGTAGACCACCCGGGTGCCGTCGCTGGCGGCGTGCCGGGCGTAGAAGGCGTCGTGGTCGGTGTGGCGGCGCAGGTCGCTGCCGTCGTGGGCGCAGGAGTAGAGGTTGCCGACGCCCTCGTGGTCGGAGAGGAAGGCGATCCGGTCGCCGACGAACATCGGTGAGTGCAGATGGCCCTCCAGGCCGGCGAGGAGGCGCTGCCCGTGCAGCCAGAGGCGGCCCATGGCGCCGCCCCGGTAGCGCTTCCACGCGGCGGGCTCGTGCGGCGGGGTGCCGGTGAGCAGCAGGGTGCGGTGCCCGTCGGGGAGGTCGGCGACCTGGAGGTCGGTGACCGGGCCCCAGGGCAGCTTGCGGCCCGGGTCGCCGTCCGTCGAGACCTTGTACGCCCAGGTGAAGTAGGAGAAGGGCTCGCCGTGGGAGGCGACGGCGAGGATGTCGCCGGGACCGTCCCCCTCGGGGGGCGTCCAGCCGCAGACCCGGGTGTCGGGGCTGCCCCAGTAGGTGAGCTGCCGGGACGGTCCGCCGGCCACGGGCACCAGGTGGATCTCCGGGACGAGACTGCGCCAGCTCGTGTACGCGATGTGCCGGCCGTCGGGGGAGAAGCGGGGGTGGCCGGTCTTGGTGCGGTCGGCGGTGAGCCGCCAGGCGCGGCCCGGTCCGTCGAGCGGGGCCAGCCAGAGGTCGTCCTCGGCCACGAAGCACAGCAGGTCACGGTGGAGGTGGGGGAGGCGCAGATAGGTCACCTCTTCATGCTTTGCCCGGTATGGGGGCCGAGCAACTTATGCGGCGTTGACAGACGTGACCCAGCGCACGTACGAAACGGTTTCGTTTCGCTAAGGCGGGGCGTTACAGTGGGTCGTGTACGAAACCGTTTCGTTCGAAGCGGATCCTGAGCAGGACATGCCCCGAAGCCGGAATGCCGAGGCGGGAAAAGCCGAGGCCGGAAAGTCGCAGCAGGAAGAAGGTGAGAGTCATGGCCGACACCGCCACCCCGCGGCGCAGCCGGCTCACGCCCGAGCGGGAGGCCGAGCTGTACACGGCCGTGCTCGACCTGCTCCGCGAAGTCGGCTACGACGCCCTGACCATGGACGCCGTCGCCGCCCGCACCCACTCCAGCAAGGCCACGCTCTACCGCCAGTGGGGCGGCAAGGCCGAGCTGGTGGCGAAGGCGATGCGGCACATGAAGCCGGGCCGGGTCGCCGACGTCGACACCGGGTCGCTGCGGGGCGACTTCCTCGCCCTCGTGTCCCGCGAGGACGACTGCACGATGGAACAGAACACCGCGCTGATGCGGGGTCTGGCCATGGCGGTCCACACCAACCCCGACCTGCTGCGGGCGTTCAAGGAACTGCTCATCGAACCGGAGCTGGACGAGTTCCGGCGCCTGCTGCGGCGCGCCGTCGACCGGGGTGAGGTCCGCGAGGACAACCCGGCGATGGAGTTCGTGCTGCACATGCTGCTGGGCGCGTTCGTCACCCGGGCGCTGATCGACGAGCTGCCGCCGACGCAGTCCTTCCTCATCTCGTACATCGACGCCGTGGTCCTCCCCGCCCTCGGCGTCCCCACCACCTGAGCACCCCGCTCAGCACCCCTGAGCTCCCCGCTCAGCACCACCTGACGCGACCGCTCACGTCGTCGGGCCGATGACCCACGCCCTGACCACCCCACGACTGACCGGGAGTACGCCCTCGTGGCCACGTTTCTCTACCGACTCGGCCGGTTCTCGTTCCGGCGAAGGCACCTCGTCGCCCTCATATGGGTGGCGCTGCTGACGCTCGCGGGCGTCGGCGCGGCAAGCGCCCCCACCCCCGGCACCACGTCCTTCTCGATCCCCGGCACCGAGGCCCAGAAGGCCTTCGACCTGCTGGAGGAGCGCTTCCCCGGCATGAGCGCCGACGGCGCCACCGCGCGGGTCGTCTTCAAGGCCCCCGCGGGCGAGAAGATGACCGACGCCGAGAACAAGGCGACCGTCGAGAAGACCGTGCGGGAGCTGGCCGACGGCTCCGAGGTCGCCTCCGTCGCCGACCCGTACCAGGCCAAGGCCGTCAGCCGGGACGGCACGATCGCCTACGCGCAGGTCTCCTACAAGGTCTCCGGCATGGAGCTGAAGGACAGCACCAAGGAGGCCCTGGAAGGCGCCGCCGAGGACGCGCGGGACGCCGGGCTGACCGTCGAGATCGGCGGTGACGCCCTCCAGGCCGTACCGCACACCGGCAGCTCCGAGATCATCGGCATCGCCGTCGCCGCGGTCGTCCTCGTCATCACCTTCGGCTCGCTGCTCGCCGCCGGACTCCCGCTGCTCACCGCCATCATCGGCGTCGGCATCGGAGTCGCGACGATCACCGCGCTGGCGAGCCCCCTCGACCTGGGTTCCACCACCTCCACCCTCGCCACGATGATCGGCCTGGCGGTCGGCATCGACTACGCCCTGTTCATCGTCTCCCGCTACCGCGCGGAACTCGCCGAGGGGCGCGACCGCGAGGAGGCGGCCGGCCGGGCCGTCGGCACAGCCGGTTCCGCGGTGGTCTTCGCCGGCCTCACCGTCGTCATCGCCCTGGTCGGCCTGTCGGTCGTCAACATCCCGATGCTGACCAAGATGGGCATCGCCGCGGCGGGCACGGTCGCCATCGCCGTCCTGATCGCGCTCACCATGATCCCCGCGCTGCTCGGCTACGCCGGCCGCAGGGTCCGCCCGACCGGCGAGAAGAGCAAGCTCCTCGGCGGCGGCCGCACGCCGAAGAAGCCGGCCCGCCCGAACATGGGCACCCGCTGGGCCGGCTTCGTGGTGCGCCGCCCGGTGGCCGTGCTGCTGCTCGGCGTGATCGGCCTGGGCGCCGCGGCCGTGCCCGCGACCTCGCTGGAACTGGGCCTGCCCGACGACGGCTCCCAGCCGACGTCGACCACCCAGCGCCGCGCCTACGACCTGCTGTCCGAGGGCTTCGGCCCCGGCTTCAACGGCCCGCTGATGGTCGTCGTCGACGGCAAGGGCAGCGCGGACCCGCAGGCCCTGTTCACGGACGTCGCGGGCGAGGTCAAGGGCCTCGACAACGTGGTGACGGTGACCCCGCCGGCGCCCAACAAGGCCGGCGACACCGCGACCATCACCGTGATCCCGGACGCCAAGCCGTCCTCGGCCGCCACCGAGGAGCTGGTCCACGCCATCCGCGACAACGGCGCCGAGGTGGCCGCCGGCCAGGACGGCCAGGTGCTGGTCACCGGCGCCACGGCGATGAACATCGACGTCTCGCAGAAGCTGAACGACGCGCTGCTGCCGTATCTGGCCCTGGTGGTCGGCCTCGCCTTCCTGCTGCTGATCGTGGTCTTCCGGTCGATCCTCGTCCCGCTGAAGGCGGCCCTCGGCTTCCTGCTCAGCGTGCTCGCGGCGCTCGGCGCGGTCGTCGCGGTCTTCCAGTGGGGCTGGCTGTCCGGCCTGATGGGCGTCGAGGAGACCGGCCCGGTCATGTCGATGATGCCGATCTTCATGGTCGGCGTGGTCTTCGGCCTGGCCATGGACTACGAGGTGTTCCTCGTGACCCGGATGCGCGAGGCATACGTCCACGGCGAGAAGCCGGGCCAGGCGGTCGTGACCGGCTTCAAGCACGGCGCGCGGGTCGTCACCGCCGCCGCGGTGATCATGATGGCGGTCTTCGCGGGCTTCATCGGCTCCAGCGAGTCCATGGTCAAGATGATCGGCTTCGGCCTGGCCATCGCCGTCTTCTTCGACGCGTTCGTCGTCCGCATGGCGATCGTCCCGGCGGTGCTCGCCCTGCTCGGCAAGGCCGCCTGGTGGCTGCCGAAGTGGCTGGACCGCGCGTTGCCCAACGTCGACGTCGAGGGCGAGGGCCTGCGCACCGGGTCCGACGGTGGCAAGGACCCCGACGAGGACCGCGAACTGGTCCGCGTCTGACCGCCCGGCCCGCGGCCCGTCCGCCGGCCGTCCGGGACCAGCCGGTGAGGGCTCCGTGGGACGGGGCGCCCTCACCGGCTTCGTCGTTCCACCCCGCCGGCGCGGTCGTCGTTCCCTGCCGCCGGCGCGGCCCGTCCGGGCCCGCGCGGCCCGCGCCGCCCGCGCGATAAGCACTCGCGTGCCCCGTACACCCGCCACTAGGTTGCCCTCCATGACGAGCGCAACCACCGCCACCGAAAACCACGGAGCCCACCCCCGATTCGCCGAGGCCCTGCGCGGGATGGGCCTCGCGGAGGTGCTGGGGAGGGTCCGCCGGTTCCCGGACCGGACCCGGACCGCCGCCGAGGCCGCCGCCGCGATCGGCTGCGAGCTGAGCCAGATCTGCAAGTCGCTGGTCTTCGCCGCCGACGGGGAGCCGGTGCTGGTGCTGGTCGACGGCGCCTCCCGGGTCGACGTGGAGCTGGTGCGGCGGGCGCTCGGCGCCCAGCGGGTCACCCGGGCCGACGCCGGAGTCGTACGGGAGACCACGGGGTACGCCATCGGGGGCGTGCCGCCCTTCGGGCACCGGACGGCGACCCGGGTGCTCGCCGACCGCGGGCTGCTCGGTCACGACGTGGTGTGGGCGGCGGCCGGCGACCCGCACACCGTCTTCCCCATGGCACCCGCGACGCTGATCGCGCACGCCGGCGGCACCCTGGCCGACGTCCGCGAGGGCGGCGGCGGGACCGGAGGCGGGACCGGCGGCGCCTGATCCCCGCGGTCACCGACGCCGTCGACGCGGCTCACGGCTTTCCCGGCGCCCGCCGGATCGGGGCCACCACCGGCACCGGCTCGCGGGTGAGGAAGTCCAGCACGAGCGCGTTGACCAGGTGCGGCTTCTCCTGGGTGAGGAAGTGCGAGGTGCCGGGGACGACGGCCAGCTCGGCGTGGGGCAGCGCGTCGTACATGTCCACCATGTGCCGCATGGTGACCAGGTCGTCGTCGGCGAACATCACCAGCGACCGCGCGGTGACCGCCGCGAGGTCGCAGGCCTTCAGACACGGCTCCTTCGCGGCCATGTCGCCGATCTTGCGCGCGACGACCCGGAAGTGGCCGATGCCGTCCGGGGACACCTCGCCGTAGGCCGGGCCGAGGAACGCGGAGATCGCGTCGACGTCCCACTCGGCGTCCGGCACGGCGTCGCCCTCCTTGCTGAACCCGCCGCTGATCATCACCAGCCGCTTCACCAGCTCGGGCCGCCGCATGGCCACCAGCATCGCCACGAACGCCCCGTCGCTGTGCCCGACGAGATCGGCCGGTTCGCCGACCACCGCCTCCAGGAAGGCGATGGTGTCGTCGGCCATCAGCCCGTAGGTGATCGGGCCCGGCACGTCCGGGGTGTGGCCGTGGCCCCGGCGCTCCGGGGTGTAGACGCGGAAGTGCTCGGCTAGCGGGCCGAGGTTGGGCTCGAAGAACCGGGCGTCCACCAGGCCGCCGTGCAGCAGCACCAGCGGCTCTCCGGCGCCGTGCTCGTCGTACCAGGTGTCGACCTCACCGAGGCGCACGTACGTTCCCATGATCGCTCCCTGTCTCCCTCTCCCTCCGGTCGGCTGCCCGCCGCGCGCCGGTTCCGTCCGGAACATCCCCTAATGGATGCATCCGTACGCCATCAGGAGCACTCTGGAAGCAGGTTCTTCCGGAGGTGATCGTCATGACCATGCACACCGCGGTGGGATGGCACGTCGAGCTGGAGTTCAAGGAGGACGAACGGCACACCGAGGCCGCCGCGCTGGTACGGCTGCCCGACGGCAGCGAGGTGCGCTCCCACGGGCACGCCAGCAGGCACCACACGGACGCGAATCAGCCCAGGGTGGGCGAGGAGATCGCCGGGGCCCGCGCGCTGAACGAACTCGCCATGCGGCTGCTCACCAAGGCGCACGACGAGATCGACTCGGCGTCGGGGCGGACCTCCCACCCCATCCACGTGTGAGCCCGCGGCGGATCAGGCGCTGGTGAGGGCGGCGCGGACCGCCCTCACCAGCGCCTGCGCGCGCGGGTCCGCCGTGACGCTCTTGCGGAATCCGTTCGTCACATAGCCGAAGGCGATCCCCGACTCCGGGTCGGCGAAGCCGAGCGAGCCGCCGCGGCCCGGATGTCCGAAGGAACCGGGGGACAGCAGCGGGGACGCGCTGCCGTGCAGCATGTAGCCGAGGCCGAAGCGGGTGTTCACGACCAGCACCCGGTCCGGGCCCGCGGACTGCTCGCCGCGCGCGAGCTCGACCGTCTGTGGGGTGAAGAGCCTGACGCCGCCGTCGACCTCCCCGATCAGGGAGGCGTAGATCCGGGCCAGCCCGTCGGCGGTGGCGACGCCGCCCGAGCCGGGCAGGGCGGCGGCGCGGTAGACCGGGTCGTTCTCGTCGGGCTTCGGCGAGATCGCGCCGAACGCGCGGCGGGTCAGGGAGCCGGGGTCGGCATAGGCGTCGGTGACCGCGCGCTTCGGGCGGGTCCGCAGGGCACCGGCCGACTCCTCGCCCGTCACCGGGCCGACCCGGCCCACCCGCGCCGCCCCGTCCGCGGGCACCCCGAGCCGGAAGTCCGCCGCGACCGGGCCCGCGATCTCGTCGGCGATCCACTCGCCGACCGGCCGGCCGGTGACCCGGCGCACCAGCTCGGCCACGAGCCAGCTGAACGTGTGCGGGTGGTAGCCGTGGTCCGTGCCCGGCTCCCACACCGGCGCCTGCGCCGCGACCGCCGCCGCGCCGAGCACCGGATCGGCGGCCTCGGTGGGCGTCAGCGGCCGGTCCAGCAGGGGCACGCCCGCGCGGTGCGCGAGCAGATGCCGGACCAGGGTGCGCTCCTTGCCCGCCGCCTTGTACTCCGGCCACCACTCGCCGACCGGCGCGTCCAGGTCCAGTTCGCCGCGCTGGTGCAGCAGCAGCAGGACGGCGGCGGCGACGCCCTTGGTCGCCGAGCGGACGATCTGGGCGGTGCCGGGCTGCCACGGCTCGCTGCCGTCGACATCGCGGGTGCCGCCCCACAGGTCGGCCACCTTGTGCCCGTCCCGGTAGACGGCCACCGCGGCGCCCCGCTCGCCGAGCGTCTCGAAGTTCCGTACGAACGCGTCCCTGACCGGCTCGAACCCCTCGGCCACGGTGCCGTTGACATCCACGTCCGTACTCCTCCTCCTGCGGTGCGGGTGCCCTGCTCAGCCAAGCAGAATCGTCACGTCGATGTTCCCGCGGGTGGCGTTGGAGTACGGGCAGACCTCGTGCGCCGCCTCGACCAGCCGGGCGGCGACGTCCGCGTCGAGGACGGGCAGCGAGACGCTGAGGGCGACCGCGAGGCCGTAGCCGCGGCTGCGGTTCGGGCCGATGCCCACCTTGGCGGCGACCGTGGAGCCGGTGAGGTCGTAGCCCTCGCGGTTGCCGACCAGGATCAGCGCGTTGTGGAAGCAGGAGCTGTAGCCGGCCGCGAACAGCTGCTCGGGGTTGGTGCCGTTGCCGTCGCCGCCCAGCTCCGGAGGCATCGCCACCTTCAGCTGGAGCTGGCCGTCCTGGCTGGTCACATAGCCGTCCCGGCCGCCGTGCGCGGTGGCTTCGGCGACGTACACGATCTTCGTCGGGCGGGTGTCGACGGCGACGCCTTCGGACACGGCGGGACCTCCCCCAGGGCGGATCAGCGGATGCATCGTGCACAAGGTACCGGCGAGTAGGTACGGCGGACGCGGCGAGGGGGAGCGACCGCGGGTAACAGCCCGCCGGCCGGCGGGGGCGGCCGTACGGGAGGCGTTCCGCGCGGAGATGCCTCGTGCGGGAGGTGTTCGCGTGCGGAGGCGTTCCGTGCGGGAGGTGGCCGGCTCAGAGGGCGCGGGCCGCCGCCTCCTCAGCGCGGTGGGCGAGCTGCCACAGCTCCTCGCGCATCCGCACCACGTCCGCCGGATCGAGGCCCGTGGCCGTGAGCAGGGCGGCGGGCAGCCGTGCCGCGCGCTCCCGCAGTTCCTCCGCGCGCCCCGTGCACACCACGAGCACCGAGCGCTCGTCGTGCGCCGCGCGCTCCCGGCGTACGAGACCGGCGCTCTCCAGCCGCTTGAGCAGCGGCGAGACGGTGCCGTAGTCCAGGCGCAGCGCGCCCGCCAGCTCCTTCACCGTGGTCTCGCCGCGCTCCCACAGCACGAGCAGCACGAGGTACTGCGGGTAGGTGAGGCCCAGCTCGTCCAGGAGCGGGCGGTACGCGGCGGTCACCGCGCGCTGGGCGGCGTACAGCGCGAAGCACAGCTGCTGGTCGAGGAGCGGCGGCCGTTCGGCCCGCTCGACTGCCTCGTCGTCTCGGCGCGTCACGCGCCCATTGTCACGGACCGCGGATCGAAGCCGAACGGCAGCTCCAGGCGGTGGGCGCGCATCAGGGCCGCGTCGGACAGCAGCGTCCCGGTCGGCCCGTCGGCCGAGATGACGCCCTCGCTGAGGATCAGCGAGCGCGGGCACAGCTCCAGGGCGTACGGCAGGTCGTGGGTGACCATCAGCACGGTCACGTCCAGCGAGCGCAGGATGTCGGCCAGTTCGCGGCGGGAGGCGGGGTCCAGGTTGGACGACGGCTCGTCCAGGACCAGGATCTCCGGCTCCATGGCGAGCACCGTCGCGACGGCCACCCGGCGCCGCTGCCCGAAGGAGAGGTGGTGCGGCGGGCGGTCCCTGAACGCCGCCATGCCGACCCGCTCCAGCGCGCGGTCGACCCGCGCCTCCAGCTCGGCGCCCTTCAGCCCGGCCGCCGCCGGCCCGAACGCCACGTCCTCCCGCACGGTCGGCATGAACAGCTGGTCGTCGGGGTCCTGGAAGACGATGCCGACCTTGCGCCGGATCCGAGCCATGTTCCGCTTGTCCACCGGCAGCCCGGCGACCCGCACCGTGCCGGTGCCGCCGGTCAGGATGCCGTTGAGGTGCAGCACGAGGGTCGTCTTGCCCGCGCCGTTCGGCCCGAGCAGCGCCACCCGCTCGCCGCGCGCGATCGAGAAGTCCACACCGAACAGGGCCTGGTGCCCGTCGGGGTAGGCGAAGGCGAGGCCGGAGACCTCCAGGGACGGCGGAGCAGGCGAAGAGGCCACAGAAGCTGTCACAGCATCCATCCCAGCAGACAGACCACGAGCGCGGCGGCGGGCAGGGCGAGGGCGTACGACCACTGCGCGCGGGACGCGGTCACCTCGTCAATGACGGGCATGGCTCCGGCGTAGCCCCGGCTGACCATGGCCAGGTGCACGCGCTCCCCGCGCTCGTAGGAGCGGATGAACAGGGCGCCCGCCGACTTCGCGAGCACGCCCCAGTGCCGCACGCCGCGCGCCTCGAAGCCGCGCGACTCGCGGGCGATCCGCATGCGACGCATCTCGTCGGTGATCAGGTCGCCGTAACGGATCATGAAGGAGGCGATCTGCACCAGCAGCGGCGGCAGCCTCAGCCGCTGGAGCCCCAGCAGCAGTTCCCGCAGCTCGGTGGTGGCGGCCAGCAGGACGGAGGCGGCGACGCCGAGGGTGCCCTTGGCGAGCACGTTCCAGGCGCCCCACAGCCCGCTCACGCTGAGGGACACGCCCAGCACCTCGACCCGCTCGCCCTCCGCCACGAACGGCATGAGCACCGCGAACGCGACGAACGGCACCTCGATCAGCAGCCGCCTCAGCAGGAACCCGGCGGGCACGCGCGCGATGCGGGCGACGGCGGCGAGCAGCAGCGCGTACAGCCCGAACGCCCACATCGCCTCCCGCGGGGTCGAGACCACGACCAGGACGAAGGCGAAGACGGCGGCGAGCTTGGTGTGCGGCGGCAGCGCGTGTACCGGCGAGTCGCCTCGCCGGTACAGCCGGTGCGCGTGCCCCGCACCCATGGCGTCAGACGCTCTCGGGGGTGGTGGTGGACGACGGCGAGGTGTCCGCGGCGCGACGGCGGCGCACCGCCCAGAACACCGCGGTGCCCGCGACGACGGTCACGCCGACGCCGATCACGCCGGCGAGGCCGCCGGAGATCCGGGCGTCGTCGACGTCCTTGACCCCGTAGTCGGCGAGCGGGGAGCCGGCGACGGCGTGCTCCTCCGCCTTCTCGTCGATGCCGTGGTCGGCGGCGACCTTCTCCAGGCCGTCGGGGTCGGCGGAGGCGTAGAAGCTGACGAACCCGGCGAGGACCAGGGAGGCGACGAGCCCGCCGATCCACACCGCGCGGTGCGAGGCGCGGGCCGCGGCCGGGGCGGCCTCGGGGGCGGGCGCGTCGACGAGTTCGCCGCCCACCCGCAGCTTCAGCGGGGCCCGCAGACCGCGCGCGCCGTACACCAGGTCGGGGCGTACGGCGATCACGGCACCGACGGTCAGCGCGGTGATCGCGGCCTCGCCGATGCCGATCAGCACGTGCACGCCGACCATGGCGCCGGCGACCTTGCCGATGGCGACGTCGGTGGTGCCGCCGATCCAGTAGAAGAACGTGAAGGCCAGCGCGGCGGCCGGCACCGAGATCAGCGCGGCGGCGAAGGAGGCGGCGGTGACGGAGCGGCGGGTGCGCGGCAGCACCGTGACCAGGCCGCGGAAGAGCGCGTAGGCGACGATCACCGTGACCACGGCCATGTCGGTGATGTTGACGCCGAGCGCGGTGAGACCGCCGTCCGCGAAGAGGATGCCCTGCATGAGCAGGACGACGGCTATGCACAGGACGCCGGTGTAGGGGCCGACGAGTATCGCGGCGAGTGCCCCGCCGAGGAGGTGCCCGCTGGTGCCCGCGGCGACCGGGAAGTTGAGCATCTGGACGGCGAAGACGAACGCCGCCACCAGGCCGGCCAGCGGCGCGGTGCGCTCGTCGAGTTCACGGCGCGCGCCGCGCAGGCTCACGGCGACGGCACCCGCCGCGACGACTCCGGTGGCCACGGAGGTGGGGGCGTTGATGAATCCGTCAGGTACATGCACCGTTCGATGATAGTGGCCTGATGCGAACGCTTTGCAAGAGCGAGGCGGTCTCTGGTCGCCGTGAGGGCGTGAATCGCGGAATATGGGACAAAGAAGAAGTAGCGGACACATGGTTTCCGCATTGGTCACGCTGGGTAAGGGGTCCTTCTATGTCTGTAGTCGAGCAGCACGCCCGGGCCCACATCGTCACCGACACCGCCGACCGGGTGGAGGACGAACAGCGAGCGGTTCCGGTCATCCTCCGGTACGACCCCGACAGGGACCCCGGCGCGGTACGGGTGGACCTCCCCGGCGGCGACCACGAGTGGACGTTCGACCGCGCGGTCCTCGAACAGGGGTTGCGCGCCCCGGCCGAGGCCCCGGCCGGCTCCGGCAGTGTGCGGGTGTGGCCGTGCGGACGCGTGCAGGCCGTGGTCGAGTTCCACGACCGGCACGGCGTCTCGGTGGTCCAGTTCGACACCAAGGCGCTCATGCGCTTCCTGCGCCGCACCTACACGACCGTCCCCGTCTCCACCGCCGGCTGACCGGCCCGCGGCGGCCGCCGAGCCGCGGCAGCCGCCGCGGGGTGGTCAGCCGTCGAACCGCGGCAGCGCCACGGGGCCGCCGATCCGCGGCGGCGCCGCGGGGTGGTCAGCCGCCGAGCTTCAGCAGCGCCGCCACGACCGGTCCCGCCGTCTCGCCGCCGTGCCCGGCCGCCTGGACGACACCCGCGGCCGCGAGGTCGCCCCGGTACGCCGTGAACCAGCCGTTGGGCTTCTTCTGGCCGTCGACCTCCGCGGAGCCGGTCTTCGCGCCGACGTCACCGCTCACCCCGGCCATCGCCTCCGCCGCCGTCCCGTAGGCCGCCGTGTAGGACATCAGGTCCCGCAGCTGGGCCAGCGTCGAGGCGGACAGCGTGCGCCGGGCCGTGGCCAGGGTGCGGCCGTCCACCGACGGGGCGACCAGATACGGCTGGCGGAACACGCCCGACTTCACGGTGGCCGACACCGACGCCATGTTCAGCGGGTTCATCCGCACCCCGCCCTGCCCGATCAGGGACGCCCCCATCTGGGCCTGCGACTGCACCGGCACCGAACCGTCGAAGGTGGGCACGCCCACGGCCCAGTTGTTCAGCGACAGACCGAACACCTGCTGGGCCTGCCGGGTCAGGTCGTCGTCCTTCAGCTTGGGCGCCTGGCTGATGAAAGCCGTGTTGCAGGAGCGCGCGAAGCTCGCCTTGAAGGTGCCGCCCTTGATCTGGAACTTGTCGTCGTTCTGGAACTTCCAGCCGCCGTACGTGAAGTACTTCGGGCACGGATGCGCCTTGTCGGCCGAGGCCAGGCCCTTCTCGATGAGCAGGGACGCGGTGACGACCTTCATCGTGGAGCCGGGCGCCAGCGAGCCCTGGAAGGCGGTGTTGAAGCCGCGCGAGGAGTTCGCCACCGCCAGGATCTCGCCGGTCGACGGCTTGAGCACGACGACCGAGGCGCGCGCCCGGGCGGCGACCTGCCGCTCGGCTGCGGCCTGCAGCCGCGGGCTGAGCGTCGTGCGCACCGTGCCCGGCGTGCCCTCGCTCAGCTCCAGCAGCGTCTTGTCGGACAGCTTCCGCGCCTTGGACTCCTTGCCGCGGACCACCCGCAGCTCGACGCCCGCCGTGCCGCCCGCCTTCTTGCCGTACTTCTCCCGCAGCCCGTCGAGGACCGGCTCGAGCGAGGGGTACTTCTTCGTGGTCAGCTCGCCGCCGTCCCGGTCCAGCGCCCTGACCGGCGGGGTGCCGGCCTCGCCGGTGACCAGGGTGTCGCCCTCGCGCAGATCGGGGTGGACCACGGCCGGCGACCAGGCGACCCGCGGCTCCCCGTCCCCGGCGCGGCGCACCACGGTCAGCGCGCTCTCGTACGACAGCGGCTTGGCGACGCCCTTGTGGGTGACCGTGCCCCGCACGGTGAACGGCACCTTGTCGCCGGTCCGGGGGCCGGGGGTGAGGGTGACGCCCTCGACGCGGGCGGTCTTGGTGTAGCCGGTGAGCAGGGCGGTGGCCGCCGCGCTGTCGTCGGTCGCGGCGGCGGCCTGCCGGACCTGGCCCTGCTGCCAGGCGGTGAGGAAGCGCCGCGCCGTGGTGGTGACCTCGGCGGCCGACAGCGGCCCGGTCTTGACGCTTTTCGTCCGCGGCTGTTCGGCGACCGAGCTCGCCGTACCGTTCTCGGCCGCGGCCCCGCCGCCCAGCAGTGCGTACGCGGCCAGTCCGGCGCCGCCGACGACCGCGGCGATCACCCCGCCGACCACCGCGGGTCTCGTGTTCCGTCGCTCGGCGACGCGCCTTCTGTTGCCCACTTCTTCCCGATCCTCCGCGACATCCCCGGGCACTCCGGAGTGCCGGTGCGTTTCCCGGCCTCTACGGCCCCACAGCCTTCACCGTCTGCAACGACGGCACCACCCTAGAGTCCCCGCGCGGGAGCGTGAGATCAGCCACCCGCGCGGAGCACGGACGCCACGATCGGGCCCGCCGCGTCGCCGCCCCGGCCACCCTGCTGGACCATGGCCGCCGCCGCGACGTCGTCCCGGTACCCGGTGAACCAGCTGTTGGCCTTCGCCCCGTCGACCTCGGCGGAGCCGGTCTTCGCGCCGATCCCGCCGGGCACCCCGGCCATCACCTCGGCCGCGGTGCCGCTCGTGGCGGTGCGGTTCATCATCGCCCGGAGCTGCTCGGCCGTACCCGGCGGCAGGCCGCGCGCGGTGGCCAGTTCCCGGCCGTCCAGGCTCTGCGGCACGATGACCGGCTGCCGGAAGGTGCCCGTCTTGGCGGTGGCGATCACCGACGCCATGTTCAGCGGGCTCATCTGGACCTGGCCCTGGCCTATGAGGCCGGCCGCGCGGTCCGGGCCGCCGGAGGCGGGCACCGAGCCGTCGAAGGAGGGCACGCCCACCTGCCAGTCGTCCCGGCCCAGACCGAAACGCTCGTCGGCCTCCCGGGTGAGGGAGTCGGTCTCCAGCTCGTCGGCGAACTTGATGAAGGCGGTGTTGCAGGAGCGGGCGAAGCTCTCCGCGAGGGTGGCGTCCGGGTCGGGTCGCAGGCCGGGCAGGTTGCCGAAGGTCTGGCTCTCCCACATGGCCGTGTCCGGACAGGGCGCCGGCCCGTTCATGGTCGTCAGCCCGTTGTCGATCAGGGTCGCCGCACTCACGATCTTCATCGTGGAGCCGGGCGCCACCCGCCCGAGGAACGCGGCGTTCCAGCCGTCCGCGCGGTTGTTGGCGACCGCCAGCACCTCGCCGGTGCTCGGCTTGACCGCGACCACCGACGACTCGGCGTACCGCCGCACCGCCTTCTCGGCCGCCGCCTGCGCGGTCGCGCTGAGCGTCGTGCGCAGCCTGCCCGGCCTGCCCTCGGCGAGGGTCAGCAGCGAGGTGTCGGCCGCGCCGGTCTCCTCCGGGTGCCGCACGACCAGCTCGACGCCCGGAGTGCCGCCGGCCTTGTCGCCGTACCGCTTGCGCAGCTCGTCGAGTATCGGGCCCAGCGAGGGGTACTTCCCCGCGTCCAGCACCGCGCCGTCGCGGTCGACCGCCTCGACGGGCGGGCTCGCCGCCTCCTCGGTGACGAGGGTGTCGCCGTCCTTCAGCGCCGGGTGGACGACCGACGGCTCCCAGTCGACCAGCGCCCGCCCGGTGGTGACCCCGCGGACCACGGTGAGCCGGCTCTCGTACGCGAGCGGCTTGCTCCTGCCGCCGTAGGACACCGTCGCCCGCACCGTGAACGGCACCGTGGTCCCCTTGGCGGCACCCGGCGTGATCTTCACGTCCGTCAGGTGCGCGTCCTCGCCGAAGGCCGTCAGCAGCGGCCCGGCCGCCTCCGCGTTGTTGGTGTACGACGCCGCGGCCGGCCCCTGTCCCTTCTCCCACGCGGCGAAGAACTCCCGCGTGGTCCGCGCGACCTCGTCCTCGCCGGGCGGCCCGGTCTTCACGGTCTCGGTGCCGCCCCCTCCGCCCCCGTCCCCGTTCAGCGCGGACACGATGTTGAACGCCCCGTACCCGGCGCCGCCCACCATCACGGCGAACACCGAGCCGATCACGGCGCCCTTGACCCCCTTGCGCATGGCGCAGCCCCTCCCCGTCGTGGTCCCTCGCACTGTAGGCGCGGGGCGTGACAACAGGGGCGGTTGTTTTCCTTATTGTGAGATGCACCTGCCGGGCAGTGTGGCGGGGAACCACCCGGACCGGTCAGACCCAGGTGTCCAGCCACATACGTGAACGCCAGTCGTCGATCGGGATCGCCTGGCCGGTGTAGATCGGCCAGAAGTAGATGAAGTTCCAGGCGATCAGCAGCACCAGCACGCCCGCGCCCGTCGCGCCCGCGACCCGGCGGGTGTCGCCGGAGCCCGGCGGGCCGACCAGCGCGCCGATCAGCATCGCCACCGCCAGGCACAGGAACGGCACGAACACCACGGCGTAGAAGAAGAAGATCGTGCGCTCCTGGTACAGGAACCACGGCAGGTAGCCGGCCGCGACGGCGCACACGATCGCGCCCGCGCGCCAGTCACGGCGGAAGAACCAGCGCCACAGCACGTACAGCAGCGCGAAGCAGGCCACCCACCACAGCATCGGCGTGCCCAGCGCCAGCACCTCGCGCGCGCACTTCTCGCCCGCGTCGGCGGGGCAGCCGTCCGTGCCGGGCGCGGGCGACTCGTAGAAGTACGACACCGGGCGCCCGCCGACGATCCAGCTCCACGGGTTGGACTCGTAGGTGTGCGGCGAGGACAGGCCCACGTGGAAGTCGTAGACCTGGTTCTCGTAGTGCCACAGGCCGCGCCACCAGTCCGGGAACAGCCAGGACCAGGCGCTGTCCTTGCCGTCGGTCGCCGCCCAGTCGCGGTAGTAGCCGCCGGTGCCGTCGCTCGGGGAGAGGATCCAGCCGGTCCAGCTCGCGACGTAGGTGACGATCGCGACCGGCACCGTCGACAGGAACGCCCACCCCAGATCGCGGCGGAGCACCGTCACGTACGGGCGCCGCGCGCCCGCCACCCGCCGCGAGGCCACGTCCCACAGGACCGTCATCAGGCCGAACGCGGCCAGGATGTACAGGCCGTTCCACTTCGTGCCGATCGCCAGCCCCAGCATCAGGCCCGCCAGCAGCCGCCAGGGCCGCCATCCGAGGCGGGTCGTCTCCGCCGTGTACGCGTCGGGCCGGACCCGGCCGTCGGCGTCCGCCGGGAGCGCGGCGGCCAGCCTCTGCCGCGCCTTGTCCCGGTCCACGACCAGGCAGCCGAACGCGGCCAGTACGAAGAACATCAGCACGCCGTCGAGCAGCGCGGTGCGGCTCATCACGAAGTGCAGCCCGTCCACCGCCAGCAGCGCGCCCGCGAGACAGCCGAGGAACGTCGAGCGGAACAGCCGGCGGCCGATCCGGCACAGCATCAGCACCGACAGCGTGCCGAGCAGCGCCGTCATGAACCGCCAGCCGAACGGGTCGAAACCGAAGATCAGTTCACCGAGTCCGATGACGTACTTGCCGACCGGCGGGTGCACGACGTACGCCGCGTCCGACGGGATCGGGACCTGGCCGCCCGACTCCAGGATCAGCTTGTTGACGTCCTTGTCCCAGTTGACCTCGAAGCCGCGGTGGACGAGCGCCCAGGCGTCCTTGGCGTAGTACGTCTCGTCGAATATCACCGCCTTCGGGCTGCCCAGGTTCCAGAACCGCAGCACCCCGGCGAACAGCGTCACCAGCAGCGGGCCGATCCACCCCGACCAGCGCACGCACCGGGCCGCGAACCCGTGCGGGACCCCGAGCGCCGCCCACAGCCGCGGGCTCGGCTCGGCGTACGGCGGCACCAGCCGGTCCCGGACGTCCCCGCGCGGCGGTGCGAGGTAGCCGAAACGGCGCAGCCGCCGCTGCCACGACGGCCCCGGGTCGGGGGCGGCCTGGTCCTGCCGGAGGTCCGTGGAGGACGCGGTACTGGTCACCGCGCCATCGTAGGGAACCGCGCTGTGTGAGTCCCGTGCACGGCCCCTGCGAGGATGGAACCGTGACAGACACTCCCGGAACCCTGGTCCTCGCCGGCACTCCCATCGGCGACATCTCCGACGCCCCGCCCCGGCTCGCCGAGGAGCTGGCCGGGGCCGACGTGGTCGCCGCCGAGGACACCCGGCGGCTGCGGCGCCTCACCCAGGCGCTGGGGGTCACCCCCAAGGGCCGCGTCGTGTCGTACTTCGAGGGCAACGAGTCCGCCCGCACCCCCGAACTCGTCGAGGCGCTGCTCGGCGGCGCGCGCGTGCTGCTCGTCACCGACGCGGGCATGCCGTCCGTGTCCGACCCCGGGTACCGGCTGGTCGCGGCGGCCGTCGAGCGGGACATCACGGTGACCGCCGTGCCGGGGCCGTCCGCCGTGCTGACCGCGCTCGCGCTGTCCGGGCTGCCGGTGGACCGCTTCTGCTTCGAGGGGTTCCTGCCGCGCAAGGCGGGCGAGCGGCTGGGCCGGCTGCGGGAGGTCGCCGAGGAGCGGCGCACCCTCGTCTACTTCGAGGCCCCGCACCGGCTCGACGACACCCTCGCCGCGATGGCCGAGGTGTTCGGCGGCGAGCGGCGGGCCGCCGTCTGCCGCGAACTGACCAAGACGTACGAGGAGGTCCGGCGCGGCCCGCTGGCGGAGCTGGCGGAGTGGGCGGCGCAGGGCGTGCGCGGGGAGATCACCGTGGTGGTCGAGGGCGCGCCGGAGCGGGCACCCGAGGCGCTGGACGCGGCGGAGCTGGTGCGGCGGGTCCGGGTGCGCGAGGAGGCGGGGGAGCGGCGCAAGGAGGCGATCGCGGCGGTGGCCGTGGAGGCGGGCGTGCCGAAGCGGGTGGTGTTCGACGCGGTGGTCGCCGACAAGCGGTCGCCGGCGGGGTGAGACCGGGCCGCTCCGGTGCCGCTGAGCCGGGGGTACCCGGCGCGGGCTCGCGGCCCTGAGCCGTGGCGCCCGTGTCCCTGGGCCGGGTGCCCCGCGTCCCCGAGTACGGGCATCCGCGTCCCTGAGCAGGGGCACCCGCGGCCTTGGGCCGGCTATTCGCGTCCTGGGCCGGGGTACCCGCGTCCCCGAGCGGAGATATCCGAGTCCCCTGAGCATGGGCCTTCCCGTCCCTGAGCCGGGTACCCGGCGCGGGCTCGCGGCCCTGAGCCGTGGCGCCCGCGTCCCCGGGCCGGGGGCCCCACGTCCCCGAGTACGGGCATCCGCGTCCCTGAGCAGGGGCACCCGCGTCGCTGAGCCGGGGCATCCAAGTCCCTGAGCCGGGGCGCCCGCGTCCCCGAGCGGGCCCCGCCTTCCCGAGCACGGGCATCCGCGTCTCCGAGCGGGCCCCGCCTCCCTGAGCACGGGCATCCGCGTCCCCGAGCAGGGGCACCCGCGTCGCTGAGCCGGGGCATCCAAGTCCCTGAGCCGGGGCGCCCGCGTCCCCGAGCAGGGGCACCCGCGCCCCCGCGCCCCGCGCCGGGTCTCGGGCATCCCAGGGGGCACATCCGGGGGTGAAGCCGGGCGGGCGTCTCGGCGCGAGGCCGCCAGAACCCGGTCAGGTGGCTGCGGCGCTGAGCGCGCTGCCGTGAGGCCGGGCCAGGTGATCGACGCGGTGCCGCGGGGCGTACCCCTTTCGTAGGATCGTGGCATGTCCTCCCACGACGAAGCCCCGCCGCTGCCCGAACCCCTCCGGGTGCCGGTCGCCGACTCCCACACCCACCTCGACATGCAGTCCGGCACGGTCGCCGAGGCCCTGCTGAAGGCCGCGTCGGTGGGCGTGACGACACTGGTGCAGGTCGGCTGTGACGTGCGCGGCTCACGGTGGGCGGCCGAGACGGCGGCGGCCCACGCCGACATCCACGCGGCCGTCGCCCTGCACCCCAACGAGGCCCCGCGCATCGTGCACGGCGACCCCGACGGCTGGTCCCGGCAGGGCGCCCGCGAGCCCGGCGGGCGGGCCGCGCTGGACGAGGCGCTGGCCGAGATCGACCGGCTGGCCGCGCTGCCCCAGGTGAAGGGCGTCGGGGAGACCGGCCTGGACTACTTCCGCACCGGCCCCGAGGGCAAGGAGGCGCAGGAGACCTCCTTCCGCGCCCACATCGAGATCGCCAAGCGGCACGGCAAGGCACTCGTCATCCACGACCGCGAGGCCCACGCGGACGTCCTGCGCATCCTGAAGGAGGAGGGCGCACCGGAGCGGACGGTGTTCCACTGCTACTCCGGGGACGCCGAGATGGCGGAGGTCTGCGCCCGGGCGGGCTACTACATGTCCTTCGCCGGCAACGTCACCTTCAAGAACGCGCGCAACCTGCGGGACGCGGTCGCGGTGGCCCCGATGGAGCTGCTGCTGGTCGAGACCGACGCGCCGTTCCTCACGCCGGCGCCGTACCGCGGACGGCCCAACGCGCCGTACCTCATTCCGCTCACGGTGCGCGCGATGGCCGCCGTGCGCGGCGTCGACGAGGACACGCTGGCGACGGCGATCGCGGCGAACACGGCACGCGCCTTCGGCTACTGATCACTACCGGACGTAGTCGCGTCGCTTTGGAGAGTGACCGCCGCTCCGCTAGGTTCTGGGGCCCGATCGGACCCTTGGGCCTCCTGGAGTGTGTCGGCGTGAGCAGTTCGCAGTACGCGCGGGACGCGCGGCATGGGTACGGCACCGAGTACGCGCCCTACGGCGCCGAGTACGCGCCCTACGGCACCGAGTACGCGCCCTACGGCACGGAGAACCCGCCCTACGGCACGGGGAACACCCCAGCAGCGCACGGCGGCTTCGACGCGCCCCCCGCCTTCGATCCCCGCACCGCCGTCACGCTGGGATACGGACACGGTTTCGGCTCGGCGGCGTACGGGGTGACGGACGCGGCCGCGGGCGGGGCGGTGGGCGGACTGATCCACGAGCCGTACGAGGACACATACGCCCCGGCCTACGAGACAGCCCCCGCACCCGCCCAGAGACCCGCCCCCGTGCCCGCCCCGCGCGCCGGAGCGGGGCGGCGGGCCGCGCGCCGGCGCAAGGCGCGGTACGTCGAGCGCCCGGACGGCGGCTCCATGCGCCGTCTGCTCCCGAAGGCGCTGGTCGTCGCCTTCCTCGCCGGCGGCACCACCGCGTTCGTCGCCGAGGACAAGGCGATCGAGCTGAACGTCGACGGCAGGGCGCGCACGCTGCACACCTTCGCCGACGACGTCACCGAACTCCTCGCCGACGAGGGCGTCGAGGTCCGGGCGCACGACGTGGTCGCGCCCGGCCCCGGTGCCGCGCTCGGCAGCGGCGACGAGGTGGTGGTCCGCTACGGACGCCCCGTACGGCTCACCCTCGACGGCCACCGGCGCGAGGTGTGGACGACGGCGCGCACGGTGGACGGGGCGCTCAGACAGCTGGGAGTGCGCGCGGAGGGCGCGTACCTGTCCACCTCGCGCTCCCGCCGTATCGGGCGCGAAGGCCTCGCCCTGGACGTCCGCACCGAACGCTCCGTCACGGTCATGGCCGACGGCCGCGCCCGCGTCGTCCGCACCAACGCGGCGACCGTCCGCGAGGCCGTCGAGCAGGCCGGCATCACCCTGCGCGGCCAGGACACCACCTCCGTGCCGCCCGGCAGCTTCCCGCGCGACGGACAGACCGTCACCGTGCTGCGGATCACCGGCTCCCGGGAGGTGCGCGAGGAACTGATCCCGTTCCAGGTGCGCCGGATCGAGGACCCGGACGTCTTCCGGGGCACGGACATCGTCGAGCAGGCCGGACAGCCGGGCCTGCGCCGGGTCACCTACTCCCTGCGCACCGTCAACGGCGTCCGGCAGAAGCCGCGCCGGATCCGCAGCGAGCTGGTGCGCGCGCCCGTTACCCAGGTGGTCAAGGTGGGCACCAAGCCGCTGCCGACCTCCGTGCGCGGCGCGGACCACCTCAACTGGCAGGCCCTCGCCGCCTGCGAGTCCGGCGGGCGGCCCGACGCGGTCGACGCCTCGGGGACGTACGGCGGCCTCTACCAGTTCGACACCCGGACCTGGCACAGCCTCGGCGGCACCGGCCGCCCCCAGGACGCGCCCGCCGCCGAACAGACCTACCGCGCGAAGAAGCTCTACCTGCGGCGTGGCACCAGCCCCTGGCCGCACTGCGGGTCCCGGCTCCAGGGCTGAACCCACCGGCACCGGCCGCCCGCGAGCGCCCCCGCGCACCCGCCGTGGACCGACCCCGCCCCTCGCCCCCGTACCCTGGTGCCGTGAGCAGCCCCACCCCCGACGCCCTGCTGGGCCCCGCCGACGTCCGTGAACTGGCGGCCGCCCTCGGCGTACGCCCCACCAAGCAGCGCGGCCAGAACTTCGTGATCGACGCGAACACGGTCCGCCGTATCGTCCGCACCGCCGAGGTGCGCCCCGACGACGTGGTCGTCGAGGTCGGCCCGGGGCTCGGCTCGCTCACCCTGGCGCTGCTGGAGGTCGCCGACCGGGTGACGGCCGTCGAGATCGACGACGTCCTCGCCGCCGCGCTGCCCGCCACGATCGCCGCGCGGATGCCGGAGCGCGCCGACCGGTTCGCGCTGGTCCACTCCGACGCGATGCACGTCGCCGAACTGCCCGGCCCGGCCCCCACCGCGCTGGTCGCGAACCTGCCGTACAACGTGGCCGTGCCCGTGCTGCTGCACATGCTCGACACCTTCCCGAGCATCGAGCGCACCCTCGTGATGGTGCAGGCCGAGGTCGCCGACCGGCTGGCCGCGCCGCCCGGCTCCAAGGTGTACGGCGTGCCGTCCGTGAAGGCGAACTGGTACGCCGAGGTCAAGCGGGCCGGCGCCATCGGCCGCACCGTCTTCTGGCCCGCGCCGAACGTCGACAGCGGGCTCGTCTCGCTGGTCCGGCGCACCGAGCCGGTCAAGACCAGCGCCTCCAAGGCGGAGGTCTTCGCGGTGATCGACGCCGCGTTCGCCCAGCGGCGCAAGACGCTGCGGGCCGCGCTCGCCGGATGGGCCGGATCGGCGGCGGCCGCCGAGGCCGCCCTCGTCGCCGCGGGCGTCTCCCCGCAGGCGCGCGGCGAGTCCCTGACCGTCGAGGAGTTCGCCCGCATCGCCGAGCACAAGGCGGCGGCCCGCACCGAGGAGCCCGTGCAGCAGTGAGCGTCACCGTCCGCGTCCCGGCCAAGGTCAACGTCCAGCTCGCGGTCGGCGCCGCCCGCCCCGACGGCTTCCACGACCTGGCGAACGTCTTCCTGGCGGTCGGCCTGTACGACGAGGTCACCGTCACCCCCTCGCCGGACGGCCTGCGCGTCACCTGCGAGGGCCCCGACGCCGACCAGGTCCCGCTGGACTCCTCCAACCTCGCCGCGCGCGCGGCGATCGCACTGGCCCGCCGCCACGGCCGTACCCCCGACGTGCACCTCCACATCGCCAAGGACATCCCCGTCGCCGGCGGCATGGCGGGCGGCAGCGCGGACGGCGCGGGCGCGCTGCTCGCCTGCGAGGCGCTGTGGGGCACCGGCGCCACCCGCGAGGAACTGCTCGACATCTGCGCCGAACTCGGCAGCGACGTGCCGTTCAGCCTGGTCGGCGGGGCGGCGCTGGGAGTCGGGCGGGGCGAGAAACTGACACCCCTCGACGTCGGCGGGACATTCCACTGGGTGTTCGCGATGGCCGAGCGGGGCCTGTCCACCCCGGCCGTGTTCCGCGAGTTCGACCGGCTCGCCGAGGGCACCGCGGTTCCCGAGCCGGTCGCCTCCCGCGACCTCCTCGACGCCCTCGCCAAGGGCGACCCCGACGCGCTCGCCGCGGCCGTCTCCAACGACCTCCAGCCCGCCGCGCTCTCCCTCTTCCCGGAACTGGCGGACACCCTGGCGGCGGGCCGCGCCGCGGGCGCGCTGACCGGACTGGTCTCGGGATCGGGGCCGACGACGGCGTTCCTGGTCCGGGACGCGGCCTGTGCCGAGCAGGTCGCCGAGGCGCTGCGGGCGTCGGGCACGTGCCGGAGCGTGCGGGTGGCGGCGGGGCCGGTGGTGGGGGCGACGGTGGTCTGAGAGGGCTCAGTACCGGTCGATGGTGGTCAGGTCGATGTCGATGTCGTAGGGAACGCTGACCTTGACGTGCTTGTGGTGGATGCCGGTCAGTGTGTACGTGCCGGTGGCCTCGCCGAGCTGGTACACCTGGACCACGGGGTGGTCGTCCTGGCCGGCCATCTCGACCAGCCAGAAGTGGGGGATACCGGCTGCGGCGTACTTGTGCGGCTTGGTGTCACGGTCGCGGGACTCGGAGTCCGGTGAGACCACCTCGACGGCGAGCAGGACATCGGGCGCCGCGAAACGGGTCTGACGTTGGCCGGTGAAGGCTTCTTTGTGGACCACGCAGATGTCCGGTTCCGGCCCGTTGCGCGGGTCGAGTACCACCGTCATCTCACAGGCGACCTTCAAGCTGGACGGCAGGGTGCTGCGCAGTCCGTTCGCCAGCAGATGGATCGCGGCGTAATGGAAGTGGCGCTGCGGACTCACGAAAACCAGGCTCCCGTCGATCAGCTCGGTGTGCGGCGGGAGATCCGGCAGGGTGAACAGGTCGTCCACGGTGTAGCCGTCCTGCGGCGGCACCGGCCACTGGACGCGGTGCTTCGCGGACTCGGCGGTCATGGTTCCTCCCATGGACGGGATCCTGCTGCCTGCCCTCCACGGTAGCCGCCGGTTCCCGATCGCGTCATCACAGCGAGTGACGATCCCCTCGCGCGCCGCCCGCCACCCCCGAGGCCCTACGCTTGAAGGCTGACCGTCCCCCGTGAGCAGGAGAGAAATGGCCGTCAACCTGGTCAATGTCGAGAACGTCCGCAAGGTCTACGGCACCCGTACCCTCCTCGACGGCATCTCCCTGGGCGTCTCGGAGGGTGACCGCATCGGTGTCGTGGGCCGCAACGGCGACGGCAAGACGACGCTGATCCGGATGCTGGCCAAGCTGGAGGAGGCCGACTCCGGCCGGGTCACGCACTCCGGCGGGCTGCGCATGGGCGTGCTCACCCAGCACGACTCCCTCGACCCGGAGGCGACCGTCCGGCACGAGGTCATCCGGGACATGGCCGACCACGAGTGGGCGGGCAACGCCAAGATCCGCGACGTGCTCACCGGACTGTTCGGCGGGCTGGACCTGCCGGGCTTCCCGCAGGGCCTGGACACGGTCATCGGGCCGCTGTCCGGCGGCGAGCGCCGCCGTATCGCGCTGGCGAAGCTGCTCATCGACGAGCAGGACCTGATCATCCTCGACGAGCCCACCAACCACCTCGACGTCGAGGGCATCGCCTGGCTGGCCCGGCACCTGCGCGAGCGCCGCTCGGCGCTGGTGTGCGTCACCCACGACCGCTGGTTCCTCGACCAGGTCTGCACGCGCATGTGGGACGTCCAGCGCGGCGACGTCCACGAGTACGAGGGCGGCTACTCCGACTACGTCTTCGCCCGCGCCGAGCGCGAGCGGATCGCGGCCACGGAGGAGGCCAAGCGGCAGAACCTGGTCCGCAAGGAGCTGGCCTGGCTGCGCCGCGGCGCCCCCGCCCGCACCTCCAAGCCGCGCTTCCGCGTGGAGGCCGCCAACGAGCTGATCAAGGACGTGCCGCCGCCCCGGGACAGCAGCGAGCTGATGAAGTTCGCCTCGTCGAGGCTCGGCAGGACCGTGTTCGACCTGGAGGACATCACCGTCACCGCCGGACCCAAGGTGCTGCTCAAGCACGTGACCTGGCACCTCGGCCCCGGCGACCGGATCGGTCTGGTCGGCGTCAACGGCGCCGGCAAGACCTCCCTGCTGCGCGCGCTGGCCGAGGCCGCGCGCACCCAGGGCGAGGCGCAGCCCGCCGCCGGCCGGATCACCGTGGGCAAGACGGTCAAGCTGGCGTATCTCTCGCAGGAGGTCGCCGAACTCGACCCCACCTGGCGGGTCCTGGAGGCCGTGCAGCGGGTGCGCGAGCGCGTCGACCTGGGCAAGGGCCGGGAGATGACCGCCGGTCAGCTGTGCGAGACGTTCGGGTTCTCCAAGGAGAAGCAGTGGACGCCCGTCGGCGACCTCTCCGGCGGTGAGCGCCGCAGGCTCCAGCTGCTGCGGCTGCTCATGGACGAGCCCAACGTCCTCTTCCTCGACGAGCCCACCAACGACCTCGACATCGAGACCCTGACCCAGCTCGAGGACCTGCTCGACGGCTGGCCCGGCTCGATGATCGTCATCTCCCACGACCGGTTCTTCATCGAGCGCACCACCGACCGCGTCTTCGCCCTGCTCGGCGACGGCACGCTGCGGATGCTGCCGCGCGGGATCGACGAGTACCTGGAGCGGCGGCGGAAGATGGAGGAGGCCGCGGCGGCCGCCGCCCCCGCCGCACCGAAGCCCGCGGCCACGGCCGAGAAGGCCGAGAAGAGCGCCGCCGACCAGCGCGCCGCCAAGAAGGAACTCCAGAAGATCGAGCGGCAGTTGGACAAGATCTCCGAGAAGGAGACCAAGCTGCACGCGCAGATCGCCGAGAACGCCACGGACTTCGCGAAGGTGGCCGAACTGGACGCCGAACTGCGGGAGCTGACCGGGCAGCGCGAGGAACTGGAACTGCGCTGGCTCGAACTCGCCGAGGACGCGTAGGGCGCCCCGGCCCCGGTGAAGGGGGCGTGAAGGCGCGTAACGACGGCATCACGGGCCGGTCCTCCCTTGGGAACAGGGGAGGATCCGGCCCGCTGCGTTGTCGGTCCCGGGTGATAGAAAGGGCCGTCTGAGTACCGTCTGAATACGTCTGAGAATCACGGGTGTGGCGGAAACGCAGCGCCACAGGGCGCGGCGCCACATCGGTCACGAGGGGGAACCGCAGATGACCCAGCCGCCCAACCAGCCGCCCCAGCCGGGCGGTTTCGGCGCTCCGCAGGACCCGCCGCCGGGCGGCTTCGGCGCCCCGCAGAACCCGGGGCCCGGCACCCCTCCGCCCCCCGCCCAGCCCCCGGGCGCCCCGCAGCCGGGCTACGGCTACCCGCAGCAGCCCGGCCCGTACGGCGCCCCCCAGCAGCCGGGCCCCTACGGCCAGCCCGGCCCGTACGGCCAGCCCCCGCAGGGCCCGTACGGCACGCCGCAGCAGCCGGGCCCGTACGGCCAGCCCGGCCAGCCGCCCGGTTACGGCTACCCGCAGCAGCCCTTCCCCGGCGCGCCCGGCACCCCGCCGCCCGGCGGCGGCTCCCGCAACCCCTTCAAGGGCAAGCCCGCGATCGCCATCGGGGCGGCCGTGGCGGCGCTGCTGGTCATCGGCGGCACCGTGTACGCGGTCACGAGCGGCGACGGCGACGGCGGCAAGAAGAAGCCGGTCGCCGGGAAGAGCGACGACGCCAAGCCCACCGCCCCCGAGTCCCCGGTCAACCCCGGTGACGGCAGCGGCGACGGCGGCGCCGACCCGGACAACCTCAACGAGGGCCGCCAGGCCGGCGAGGCGAGGGTGCTCTGGTACAAGGAGGCGCCCGACGCGCCCGGTTCCGGCGCCGACGCCAACGGCATGTGGATCACCGACAAGACGGCCGTGAAGGCGGCGTACAAGGACCTGGTCGGGTACGACGTCGGCGACGGCAACCCCACCTGGGACACCATCACCTTCCCGCAGAAGATCTGCGCGACCACCCCGCAGAAGACCGCCGACGACAAGATCGTCGTGGCGTACATGAGCGGCGCCAGCGACCGCGCCAAGTGCAACCAGCTCCAGCAGATCGACCTGAACACCGGCAAGAAGGGCTGGAGCGGCGAGATCGCCGACGGCGCGCTCTTCGACAGCACGATCACCGTCGAGCTGTCCATCGCCGGCAACACTTTGATGGTGGGCCGCTCGCAGTCCGGCACGGCGTACGACGTCACGACCGGCAAGAAGCTCTTCGACAAGAAGAAGTACGGCGACGCCTGCTTCCCGGCCGCGTTCGCGGGCGGCTCCCGGCTGATCCAGGTCGCCTCCTGCGGGGCCGCCACGGACAACGAGCACGACGAGATCCAGGAGCTCGACCCGAAGACCGGCAAGGTCAAGTGGACGTTCGCCTACGAGAAGGGCTGGCGGATCGGCCGCACCTTCTCCGTCGACCCGCTGGTCGTGTACAGCACCAACGAGGACGACGACAAGTGGAACATCGCCACCTTCACGGGCAAGGGCAAGATCCGCTCCCAGGTCGACATCGACGACGCGATCGCCCCCGAGTGCGGCTGGGCCGTCCTCCAGCGTGACCTGACCGGCTGCAACGGCGTCGCCGTCGACGCGAACACCCTCTACCTGCCCACCGAGGCCACCACCGGCGCCAACGAGGTCATCGCGATCGACCTGGCCAAGGGCAAGGAGAAGTGGCGGGTGAAGTCCCCGGCCGACGAGACGATGTTCCCGCTGAAGGCCGAGGGCGGAAAGCTCGTCGCCTACGTCGAGCCGTCGTACGACGCGGGCGGCCAGGTCGTGTCCATCGCCACCACCGGCGGCAGCCACAAGCCGGTGAAGCTGCTGCAGAACCCGGCCGGCGCCGCGGAGGTCGAGAACGGCTTCTTCTCCCGCGACATCGACTGGGCGGACGGCCGGCTGTACCTGTCCACCACGCGGCTGTCCGGAGACGACGAAGCGAGGGAGAAGCTGATGCTCGCCTACGGCAAGTGACGAGCCCGTCGCCCCCGTCTCCCGCTTCCGTCCGCCCGGCCGATCCGTCCCCCGAGGTACCCCACGATGACCCAGCCACCGCCCCCGCCGCCCCAGCAGCCCCCGCAGGGGGGAGGGTTCGGCGCCCCCCAGGACCCGCCCCAGCCCCCGCAGCAGCCGGGTGGCTTCGGCGCCCCGCAGACACCGCCCGCCCAGCCCCAGCCCCCGCAGCCGGGCTACGGCTACCCGCAGGCACCCCAGCCCCCGCAGGGCCCGCCGCCGTCCGGCTACGGCTACCCCGGCCCGCAGCCGGGCCCGTACGGCGCCCCGGCCACCCCGCCGCCCGGCCCGCCCACCGCTCAGCAGCCGAACCCGTACGGCCCGCAGACGCCGCCGTACGGCCAGCCGCCGAACCCGTACGGCCCGCAGCCCGGTCCCGGCTACGGCTATCAGCAGCCGACCATGCCGATGCACCCGCAGCCGGCCCCGCCGTCCGGCGGCGGGTGGAAGATCAACGCCCAGCTGGCGATCATCGTCGCCGCGGTCGTCGCGATCGCGCTGATCGTCGTCGGCGGCGTCTGGTACGCCAACTCCGGCAAGGACGACGACAAGACCACCACCGCGAGCACCGGCGGCACCACCGGCGGCGGTGACGACAAGGGCGGCTCCGGCGGCTCCTCCAAGGGCACGGAGAAGGTCCCCGCCGACCCCGCGTCCAAGGTGCTGTTCCAGGTGCCGATGCCGAAGGTGGCCAAGGACGACACCGTGGTCGTGGAGGGCTCCTGGCTCACCGACAAGGTGTACGCCAAGAGCGGCGTCGCCGAGATCTCCGGCTACGACCTCGCCAAGGGCACCAAGGCCTGGACGGTCAAGCTGCCCGGCCCGGTCTGCCACGCCAGCCGCCAGATGACCGAGGACTTCAAGACGGCGGTGGTCTTCCAGCCGAGGATGCCGGCGAAGGACTCCTTCGAGGGCTGCACCCAGGTCGCGGTCATCGACCTCGCCGCCGGCACCAAGGTGTGGCAGAAGACCGCCAAGTCCGGTGACCGGGACATCAACTTCGACAACATCACGATCAGCGCGTCCACCGTCGCCGTCGGCAGCACCAGCGGCGGCGCCGCCTTCGACCTGACCACGGGCAAGGCCCTGTGGGCCCCCAAGCCCACCGACACCTGCTACGACGCGGGCTACGGCGGCGGCGCCAAGCTGGTCGCGGTGCGCAAGTGCGGCCAGTACGGCGCGCGGCAGCTGCACATCCAGACCATCGACCCGAAGTCCGGCAAGGTCATCTCCGAGTACAAGATGGCCCAGGGCATCGAGTACGCCAGCGTGGTGTCGACCGAGCCGCTGGTGGTGGCCGCCGACGTCGGTGACGCCGCGGGCGACGGCTCCGGCATCTCCGACTTCTTCTCGATCGACAACAAGACCGGCAAGCTGCGCACCCGCATCTCCGCGCCCGGCGACGAGTACGCCGCCTCCTGCGAGGGCATCTCCCGCATCGAGGACTGCACGGGGATCGCCGTCGGCAACGACCGGCTGTACCTCCCGACCGAGGAGCACGACACCACGGGCGACTACGGGTCGACCAACGAGATCGTCGTCTTCGACCTGGCCACCGGCAAGCTCACCGGCCAGCGCGGCGACGCGGGCGACGGCTACAACGTCATGCCGCTGCGCATGGACGGCGGCAACGTGATCGCGTACAAGGCGCCGCCGTGGGACAAGGGCGGCCAGGTCGTCTCCTTCGACGGCGGCAGCTTCAAGGAGACCAAGCTGCTGGAGAACCCGTCCGACGAGACGGTCCGCGACGTGGAGACCGGCATGTCGCCCAAGTACGCGGAGCTGCTGTACTCGCAGGGGCGCCTGTACCTGTCCGAGGTGTTCGCCAGCGCGTCGTCCACCAGCCGCGACAAGTACCTCGCGGTCGCGTTCGGCGCGACCGGCTGACCGGGCACCCGCTCCTCCCCCCGGCGCACGCGCCGGAGCGCACGGCCCCGTCCCAGCTCAGGGACGGGGCCGTGCGCGTAACTCTCAACCCCGTCAACACCCTCGAATGAGCGGAATATCGGAGTTACGGGGCAGTTCTCACCAGTAGGGGCAGCGCAACGTCGAACAAGCGTGTAGCTTCCGGGGGCATGAAGGGCGCGGGTGCCGGGGGGCCCTGTGCCCGGGGGTCTGTCCGGGTGATCCGTGGGCAGTCATGGAGGCGTCCACTGGGGGGACTGGGGGGTTGCTCGATGGGAGTGCGGCTCATGGTGGTCGACGACCACCGCCTGCTCGCGGAGGCGCTGGCCTCGGCGCTGAAGCTGCGCGGGCACCGGGTGCTCGCCGCGGCGGCGCCCGCCGCGGGGGCGGCGGAGCTGGTGATCACGCGAGCGCCGGAAGTGTGCCTGCTGGGCACGGCGGCCCCGGCGGAGCCCGGCGCCTTCGACCCGGTCGTCCGCATCAAACGGGAACGCCCCCAGGTGGCGGTCGTCGTCCTCGGCCCGGTCCCGTCCCCGCGCGGCATCGCCGCGGCCTTCGCCGCCGGCGCGTCCGGGTACGTCCGCCACGACGAGCGCATCGAGGGCGTCGAGCGGGCCATCATGAAGGCCCGCGCGGGCGAGGCGGCCGTCGCCCCCGCCCTCCTCCAGGGCGCCTTCGCCGAACTCCTCAACCCGGCCGCCCAGCCCGACGACGAGGGCCAGCGCCTCCTCCAGATGCTCACCCCCCGCGAGATCGAGGTCCTGGTCCGCGTCGCCGAGGGCGAGGACACCCGCCTGATCGCCGCCGGCATGGGCATCGCCCCCTCCACGGCCCGCACCCACGTCCAGCGCGTCCTGATGAAACTCGGCGTCGGCTCCCGCCTGGAGGCAGCGGCCCTGGCGGCCCGCACGGGGTTGCTGGACCGGGCGGGTCCGCTGCGCCCCCGCGGCTCCGCCCCCGACCCGAGCCCGGAACCGTGACGGTCCCGCCGGGACACCGGCGCCTGCTCTCCGCGCTCCTGGTCGCCGCCTGCGCCTGGGCGACGACCGCCTCGCAGGCGGAGGGCGTCCCCGAGGGGTCCGCGCTCGACGGCGGCATGCAGTCGGCCGGAGACGTCGGCTACGAGCACGCCCGGGTCGGCGAGGAGTACTGGGCGGGCCTGCCGCTGCCCTGGAACACGTCGAGCGAGGACATAGAGCTGACCGACGCGCACTTCGGCCACGTCCCGGAAGGCATCGAGGTCATCGAGTACCGGGCCGTCGACGTCAACGAGACCGACGGCAACGTCCTGTTCGCCCGCACCGACGGCACGGGAGCCATGCCCGACCCGTCCCAGGCCAGGAACTACGCCGGCCACCCGGTCAGGGTGAAAGCCCACTCCGGCAGCGACATCTACTACGTCGCCCGCATCAAGGTCACCGGCCCCGTCCACGGCGCACTGAGGGACTGCCGCTTCCACTACCGCCAAGGCCCGCGGCAGTACCGGCAGCAGGTGGGGTGCTCGACCATCGTGAGCCTGGGTCCGCCCATCAAGTACGAGGACTAGGGCTCGGAACGGCTGGGCCGTACCGGCGCGATCATCGACACCGAGTCGGCCGAGCCGGCCTGCTGCGCGCGGCCTCCGCCAGACAACGACCCGTCGTCCAGTCCATGGTCCTATCCGGCGCCGTGCGAGGCGTCTGCCTCGTCCTCGGGCACCGCGATCACGAACGTCCCCTTCGCGGGGACGGTGTCGACCACGCCCCGTTCCCTGAGTTCCCGGATGGCGCGGCGCAGGGTGTTGATGCCGACGCCGTACTGGGTTGCGAGATCGGGCTCCGACGCCAGGCGGGCGCCCACGGGGAGCCGCCCTGAGCGGATCTGGCTCGAGATGCGGTCCGCGATCTGCACATACACGTAGATCCGGGAGGCCGGATCGGGGCGCCACTCCTGGTCCTCAGACATGGGAGCAGATTAGGCAGACAGAAGCGCCCGGTGGACAAGCTCGGCCATGTCCACCTGCTTCCGTCAGGCACCCGGAATCCATCGAGCAGGGCACCGCCCCACCCCACCGGAACTCACCCCCCATCCCCCTGACCCCGACTGCCCCTCCACCGCTCCCCCTACGGCCTCGACCACCCCTCGACGGCGCCGCCACCCGCCTCGTACGCCCTTACCTCGTGCCGCTTCGGGAAGAGGTGGCCGTCTGATGGAGCAGCCGCCCCGCGTCCTCCCGGAGTCGGACGTCCGCCTGTTGCCGTGGACCTCCCCGGAGGGCAAACCCTCCTATCTCCTCCCCGGCACCGGAGACGGGTACCTCTCCCGGCTGGCCGACTCCGCCGAAGCGCGGCAGCTCGCCGTCGGCGCCGACGTGCTCGCCGTCACCCGGCAGGTCCTCGACGACCCCCTGTCCCCGCACGCCGAGTTGCGACACGCCGGGCTTCGGCTCGCCGAGTGTCTGGGTGCCGCGCTGCGGGTCGCCGAGTCGCGCGGGCTGCGGCTCGCGGGGGAGGAGTCACGCCGCGGCGGCGCCCAGACATGCGAACGGGGCCGAGACCCACCTGCGGGTCCCGGCCCCGTGGTCGTCCTACTCGGCCCGCTTCTCCTCCTCCGGGATCACATCCGGCGGCGGCGGAGCCGTGGGCCGCAGCTTCAGCCAGATGAGGAAGAACAGGCCCAGGGCCAGCATGCCCAGGCCGGTCCAGAGGTTGATGTTGACGCCCTGGGCCTTGTCGATCGCGGCGGCGTCGTCGGTGAGGCCGGCGATGGTGACGATGACGCCGTAGATCACGAAGAGGCCGCCGATGATGCGGCGGATGTCGAAGAGGCGGGCCGCGGTCGCGGACTTGCCCTCCAGTTCCGTGACCTCGCGCAGGACGTCCTGCTCGCTGTACCCGTGCTCGGGGTGTTCGGACATGATGTGTCGGGCCTCCGGTCAGAACGAGAACGGGATGTAGCAGGCGGCGGCCAGGATGACCGCGCCCCAGCCCAGGAGGGCCGGCTTGCGGTACCAGGCCTCGTCGCCGGGGGCGGGCGGCTCGGACATGCCGGGGGAGACGGTGCCGTAGACCAGGCCCTGCAGTTCCGCGGCCGGCTTGGGCTTGGTGAACAGGGAGACCGCCACCATGACGACCGCGCCGGCCACGAAGCCGGCGATCGCGGAGACGAAGTTGGCGCCCTGGTCGGAGGGGATGTCGACGATGCCCTGCTTGTAGATCCAGAAGTAGTTCACCATCGCCGCGGTGGTGCCCGCGATCAGGCCCCAGAAGCCGGACTTCATCGACGCCCGCTTCCAGAACATGCCGATGATGAAGACGACGAACATCGGCACGTTGAAGAAGGAGAACAGCGTCTGGAGGTAGCTCATGATGTTGGAGAAGGACGAGGCCAGGAACGCCGTGCCGATGGAGGCCAGCACACCGATCGCGGTGATCAGGCGCCCGAACCGCACGTAGTACGCGTCCTCGCGGCCCCGCACCACGTACTTCGCCCAGATGTCCGTGGTGAAGACGGTGTTGAAGGACGACACGTTCGCCGCCATGCCGGCCATGAACGCCGCCAGCAGGCCCGTCACCGCGATGCCGAGCACGCCGTTCGGCAGCAGGGACTCCATCAGGTACGGGATCGCGTCGTTGTACTGGAGGTCGGAGCCGGCCGTGCCGATCCGCGGGACCAGCACCGCCGCGACCAGGCCCGGGATCATCACCAGGAAGACGATGAAGATCTTCGGGAAGGCGGCGATCAGCGGGGTGCGCTGGGCGGCGGAGAGGTTCTTCGCGGACAGGGCGCGCTGCACCTCGGCGAAGTTCGTCGTCCAGTAGCCGAAGGAGAGGACGAAGCCGAGGCCGAGGACGATCGTCAGCCAGTTGGCGCCCAGCGGGTTGGCCTCGCCGATGCCGGTGCCGCCCCAGGAGGTCATGAAGTCGCCGCCGCGCTGGGCCGTCAGCTTGTCGGAGAGCCCGTCCCAGCCGCCGACCGACTTCAGGCCGAGCACCGTGATCGGGATGAGCGCGGCGAGGATCACGAAGAACTGGAGCACCTCGTTGTAGATCGCCGAGGACAGGCCGCCCAGGGTGATGTAGGCGAGGACGAAGAAGCCGGCGACCACGATCGCCACCCACTCCGGCCAGCCCAGCAGCGCCTCGACGACGATGGCGAGGGCGTAGAGGTTGACGCCGGCGATCAGGATGGCGGCGAAGGCGAACAGGATCGAGCTGAGCAGGTGCGCCGCCTTGTCGAAGCGCAGCAGCAGGAACTCGGGGACCGAGCGCACCTTCGAGCCGTAGTAGAAGGGCATCATCACCAGGCCGAGGAAGACCATGGCCGGGATGGCGCCGATCCAGTACCAGTGCGTGGTGTAGACGCCGTACTGCGCGCTGTTGGCCGCCATGCCGAGGATCTCGGTGGCGCCGAGGTTGGCGGCGATGAACGCCAGACCGGTGACCCAGGCGGGCAGGGAGCGGCCGGAGAGGAAGAAGTCGAGGCTGGTCTTCACCGACCGCTTGGCGGCGAAACCGATGCCGAGGACGACGACGAAGTAGATCCCGAGGATCGTGTAGTCGAGCCAGTTCGTGGGGAGTCGTAGCTCGGCCGCCAGCTGTGAGGCGGCGTGTGTGGGGGTTTGCATAAGTACTCGCTTCGTTGCGCGAACTGATCCGTGGCGGAACCTACGCCTCTGCCTTCAGTAATTGAACACTTCTGGTGATGCTCTTTGTTTGATTGTGATGTTGACGGTCGTGGTGAGTTGTGTTTCGATGTGTTTGGTTCTGTTTGATGGGTGGGCTTAGTGATGGGGTGGCCCGAATGAGGAGTCCGCGGTGAAGAAGACCTCGACCCGGCTGGCGGACGGTCGTGAGCTGATCTACTACGACCTGCGCGACGACGCCGTGCGCGAAGCGGTCGACCGCCGTCCGCTGGACCGGACCGTGACGACCTCCGAGATCCGCCACGACGAGCTGCTCGGCGACTCCGTCGCCATCGCCTCGCACCGGCAGGGCCGCACCTACCACCCGCCGGCCGACGAGTGCCCGCTGTGCCCGTCCGAGGGCGACCGGCTGAGCGAGATCCCCGACGCGTCGTACGACGTCGTGGTCTTCGAGAACCGTTTCCCCTCGCTGGCCGGCGACTCCGGCCGCTGCGAGGTCGTCTGCTTCACCTCCGACCACACCTCGTCCTTCGCCGACCTGAGCGAGGAGCAGGCGCGGCTGGTCCTGGACGCCTGGACCGACCGGACGTCGGAGCTCTCCCATCTGCCCTCCGTGGAACAGGTGTTCTGCTTCGAGAACCGGGGTGCCGAGATCGGGGTCACCCTCCAGCACCCGCACGGGCAGATCTACGCCTACCCGTTCACCACCCCGCGCACCGCCCTGATGCTGCGTTCGCTCGCCGCCCACAAGGACGCCACCGGCGGTGAGAACCTGTTCGACGCCGTCCTTCAGCGGGAACTGGCCGGCGAGCGGGTCGTCCTTGAGGGTGAACACTGGGCGGCCTTCGTCCCGTACGCCGCCCACTGGCCGTACGAGGTCCACCTGTACCCCAAGCGCCGCGTGCCCGATCTGCTGGCGCTCGGCGAGGAGGCGCGCTCAGAGTTCCCCCAGGTTTATCTGGAACTCTTGAGGCGCTTCGACCGGATCTTCGGCGAGGGTGAGCCGCCGACGCCGTACATCGCCGCCTGGCACCAGGCGCCGTTCGGCCAACTGGAGGAGTTCGAGGGCGTCACACGCGACGACTTCGCGCTCCACCTGGAGCTTTTCACCATCCGACGGACTTCCGGCAAGCTGAAGTACCTCGCGGGTTCCGAGTCCGGCATGAGCGTGTTCATCAACGACGTGCCGCCGGAGCGCGCGGCCGAGCGACTGCGAGAGGTAGCGAGTTGATGAGCGGTAGGTACCTGGTCACGGGAGGCGCGGGATACGTCGGCAGCGTGGTCGCCCGGCATCTGCTGGAGGCCGGCGCCGAGGTCACCGTCCTGGACAACCTCTCCACCGGCTTCCGCGAGGGCGTCCCCGCCGGGGCCGCCTTCATCGAGGGCGACATCCGCGACGCCGCCAAGTGGCTCGACGCCTCCTACGACGCCGTGCTGCACTTCGCCGCCTTCTCCCAGGTCGGCGAGTCGGTGGTCAAGCCGGAGAAGTACTGGGACAACAACGTCGGCGGCACCATGGCGCTGCTCGCCGCGATGCGCGAGGCCGGCGTGCGCAAGCTCGTCTTCTCCTCCACCGCCGCCACCTACGGCGAGCCCGTCAGCACGCCCATCACCGAGACCGACCCGACCGCCCCCACCTCCCCCTACGGCGCCTCCAAGCTCGCCGTCGACCACATGATCACCGGTGAGGCCAGGGCCCACGGCCTCGGAGCGGTCTCGCTGCGCTACTTCAACGTGGCCGGCGCCTACGGCACCTGCGGCGAGCGCCACGACCCCGAGTCCCACCTCATCCCGCTGGTCCTCCAGGTCGCCCAGGGCCGCCGCGACGCCATCTCCGTCTACGGCGACGACTACCCCACCCCGGACGGCACCTGCATCCGCGACTACATCCACGTCGCGGACCTCGCCGAGGCCCACCTGCTGGCCCTGAAGGCCGCCGCGCCCGGCGAGCACCTGATCTGCAACCTCGGCAACGGCAACGGCTTCTCCGTCCGCGAGGTCATCGAGACCGCCCGCCGGGTCACCGGCCACCCCATCCCCGAGGTGACCGCCCCGCGCCGCGGCGGCGACCCCGCGGTCCTGGTGGCCTCCGCCGCCACCGCCCGCGAGAAGCTGGGCTGGAACCCGACCCGCGCGGACCTCGCGGGCATCGTCGCGGACGCGTGGGAGTTCGCGCAGTACATCGCAAGGGAGCAGTGAGCGTGGGCGCACAGCAGGTGCGGGACGACTTCGTCCGGCTGTACGGGGCCGAACCCGAGGGCGTCTGGGCGGCGCCGGGCCGCGTCAATCTCATCGGTGAGCACACCGACTACAACGACGGCTTCGTGATGCCCTTCGCGCTGCCCCACACCGCCGTCGCCGCCGTCGCCCGGCGCACCGACGGCCTGCTGCGGCTGCACTCCGCCGACGTCGAGGGCGGCGTCACACAGCTGCGCCTGGACGACCTCGCACCGGAGACGGACAAGGGCTGGACCGCCTACCCCGCGGGCGTCGTCTGGGTGCTGCGCGAGGCCGGGCACCCGGTGACCGGCGCCGACATCCACCTCGCCTCCACCGTCCCCGCGGGCGCCGGCCTGTCCTCGTCGGCCGCCCTGGAGGTCGTCGTCGCCCTCGCCCTGAACGACCTGTACGAGCTGGGCCTGAAGGGCTGGCAGCTGGCCCGCCTGTGCCAGCGCGCCGAGAACGTCTACGTCGGCGCCCCCGTCGGCATCATGGACCAGACCGCCTCCGCCTGCTGCACCGACGGCCACGCCCTCTTCCTCGACACCCGCGACCTGTCGCAGAAGCAGATCCCCTTCGACCTCGCCGCCGAGGGCATGCGCCTGCTGGTGGTCGACACCCGGGTCAAGCACGAGCACTCCACCGGCGAGTACGGCAAGCGCCGCGCCGGCTGCGAGAAGGGCGCCGCGCTGCTCGGCGTGGACGCCCTGCGCGACATCCCGTACGCGGAACTCGACGCGGCGCTGGAACGGCTCGGCGACGACGAGGAGGTGCGCCGCCTGGTCCGGCACGTGGTGACCGAGGACGAGCGGGTCGAGCGGGTCGTCGCCCTGCTGGAGTCCGGCGACACCCGGGCGATCGGCCCGGTCCTCACCGAGGGCCACGCCTCGCTGCGCGACGACTTCCGCATCTCCTGCCCGGAACTGGACCTGGTCGTGGACACCGCGCTCGCGGCGGGCGCGCTGGGCGCCCGGATGACCGGCGGCGGCTTCGGCGGCTCGGCGATCGTCCTCACCGAGGCGGCCGACGTCGACACGGTCACCAAGGCCGTCGAGGAGGCCTTCGCCGCGGCCGGCTTCACCGCGCCGCGGGTCTTCGAGGCGGTGCCGTCAGCAGGGGCGCGGCGGATCGGCTAGCCCGCCCGGAGCGGGTTTCTCTCGAACCGGTTCGTCAAGAACCTCTTCACCAGGGTGTACTCGGTGATCCCCGGCGGATAGTCGGGGATCACGCACACCACCTCGTATCCCCGCTTCTCGTAGAAGCCGGGCGCCTGGAAGTCCCAGGTCTCCAACCGCGCGGCCCCGCAGCCGCGTTCGTCGCGGGCGACGCGCTCCGCCTCGGCCAGCAGCCGGCCGCCCAGACCGGCGCCCCGGTGCGGCGCGTCGACCCACAGGCACGTCACGTGCAGCCAGGTCGCCCAGGTGTGGCCGACCAGCCCGCCGGCCAGTTCCCCCGTCTCGTCCGACGCCCAGACGTGCAACGGCACTTCGCGCGCCCCCCGCGTGCCTCTCAGCGCCGCCAGCACCGGCGAGGCCGCGGTGTTGGTGTCGCGCAGCCGCGAACGGAGAAGATCGCGCCGGGCCTTGTCGACTTCTGTCTCCAGACGAAACATGCGGCTCACCATAAACGCGGCAGACTGCCAGTTCTGCAAATAACCTTCCGCCGCGGCCCCCCGCCCGTACTCTGAGGAACCGGCACCGGTGGGGGCCGGTGCTGTTTCAGGGGGCGAGACAAAGTCGGGTACGGCGCTCGCGGCGGGGGTAGCAGTCTTGGCACGGCGGCGGCCGTGCGGTCGTGGTTGCCACACCGCCCGGGCGCCGTACCCGCGCCGGTTCTTCGTGTTCCGGGCCTGTCCGGACCAGTGGGGGTATCAGTGGTTCGCATCCGAGTCCTGGTCGTCGACGACCACCGCATCTTCGCCGAGTCGCTGGCGGCCGCCCTGGCCGCCGAGCCCGACGTCGACGTGTCCGCGGCGGGCAGCGGCCCGGCCGCGCTGCGCAGCCTGGAACGCGCGGCGGCCGAGGGCCGGCGGTTCGACGTCCTGCTCGTGGACGCCGACCTCGGCGGGGGCCTGGCCGCGCCGCTGCCCCGGCCCGCGGTGGCCGCCGTACCCGCGCCGCGGGAGAGCGGCGAGGACGGCGCCGTCGACGGGATCTCCCTGGTCACCAGCGTGCGCTCGGCACACCCCGGAGTGCGGATCGTGGTCCTCGCGGAGAAGGACGACCCGCGCCGGGCGGCCCTCGCGCTCCAGGCGGGCGCCTCCGGGTGGGTCGCGAAGGACTGCTCCCTGTCCCGGCTGCTCACCGTGATCCGCGGGGTGCTGCGGGACGAGACGCATCTGCCGCCCGCGCTGCTCACCGGCGTGCTGCGCGAGCTGACCGCCGCGCGCCGGCACCGCACCGAGAGCGAGCGGCTGGTGGAGTCGCTGACCCCGCGCGAGCGGGAGGTGCTGCGCTGCATGGTGGCGGGGCTCGGCCGCAAGGCGGTGGCCGAGCGGCTGTTCCTCAGCCCGCACACGGTGCGTACGCACATGCAGAACGTGCTGGGCAAGCTGGGGGTGCACTCCACGCTCGCCGCCGTCGCGCTCGCCCGGCGGGCCGGGGTGGGGCCGGCCGACCTAACCGGGGATGTTGTCGAACGGGGCGGTCAGCTGGCGTAGCAGGGCGGCCAGTTCCCCGCGCTGGGCGCGGGACAGCTCGGCGAGGATGGCGCGCTCCTGGTCCAGCAGCCCGGCCAGCGCCTGGTCGGCGCGGTCGCGGCCCTCGTCGGTGAGGCGGACCAGCACCCCGCGCCGGTCGCTGGGGTCGGGCAGCCGCTCCACCAGGCCCTTCTTGGCGAGCCGGTCGATCCGGTTGGTCATCGTCCCGGACGTCACCAGGGTCTGCGTCAGCAGCTGACCGGGGGAGAGCTGGTAGGGCGTGCCCGCGCGCCGCAGCGCGGTCAGCACGTCGAACTCCCAGGGCTCCAGGCTGTGCTCGGAGAAGGCCAGCCGGCGGGCGCGGTCCAGATGCCGGGCGAGCCTGCTCACCCGGCTGAGCACCTCGAGTGGTTCCACGTCGAGGTCCGGGCGCTCCCGGCGCCACGCCGCGACCAGCCGATCGACCTCGTCCTCCATGGCGATCAGTGTAGTGGTTGTGTCGACGTGAAGTCTCTTGACGTCAAGAGACCTTGCTTGTCACGCTGCCGTCATGGCTGATCCGACCTGGGACCCCGCGCAGTACCTGCGTCACGCCGGCCCCCGTGCCCGCCCCTTCGCCGACCTCCTGGCCCGCGTCCCGGACCTCCCCGCCGGCCCGCCCCGCATCGCCGACCTCGGCTGCGGCCCCGGCACCCTCACGGAGCTCCTCGCACAGCGCTGGCCCACCGCCCGCGTCACGGGCTACGACAACTCGCCCGAGATGCTCGCCCGGGCCTCCGGCGGGCCCACCCCGGGCGGCGGCAGCCTGGAGTTCCGCGCGGCCGACGTCCGCACCTGGACGCCCGCCGAACCGCACCACCTGATCCTCAGCAACGCCACCCTCCAGTGGATCCCCGGTCACGCCGACCGCTTCCCCGACTGGATCGCCGCCCTCACCCCCGGCGGCACCCTCGCCTTCCAGGTCCCCGGCAACTTCGACGCCCTCAGCCACCGACTGCTGCGGGAGCTGGCCCACCGCCACGGCCTCGCCGGGGTCCTACGGCACGAGAACGCCGTCCTCACGCCGGTGGACTACCTGAGCCGCCTGACGGACCTCGGCTGTGAGACCGACGTCTGGGAGACGACGTACGTCCATCTCCTGGAGGGCGAGGACCCGGTCCTGGACTGGGTGAAGGGCACGTCCCTGCGCCCGGTGCTGACGGCCCTCGCCGACGATCCCGAGGCCCGGGAGGATTTCGTACGCGCCTACCGCGACGCCCTGCGCGAGGCGTACCCGCCGACCCGGCACGGGACGCCGTTCCCGTTCCGCCGGGTGTTCGCGGTGGCACGGCGTGGCAGGTGAGCCCTCATCGGAGTCTGCGACCCAGGTGGGTGGCCAGGATGTGGATCGTGCCGTCGTCGATGACGTACAGGACTCGGTAGTCGCCGACACGGAGGCGCCGGATATCGGGGCCGTAGGCGACGGAGGTGGCGGGGCGGGGGTGCTCGGCGAGTCCGTCGACGGCTTCGTAAACGGCGGCGAGCCCTGACGGGTCGTCTTTGAGGAACCGCACGGCCGCGTTCTTGGCCTCCGGCTCCCAGATGATGCGGTAGGTCACGGGCGCAGCCCCAGGATGCGCCCGACTTCCTCGTGCGGGATGCCTTCGCCATCTTGCCCTCGGCCTTGCGTCGCTCATAGTCGGCGACCGCCAGGGCGTCCTCAAGATCCTCTATCACCTGAGGAGACACAAGCAGTGCGGCCACGTGGCCATGGTCGGTGACGGCGATGGTCTCGCGGCTGTGGGCCGCGCGGCGGACCAGATCGCCGAGCTGGGAACGGGCAGCGCTGATCGGGATCTCAGTCATGCCCAAGGTGCCACAAGTGTCACCTTGTGGTCACTTCGTTCAGCTCTTGCGGTGCCCGATCAACCGCGGCTTCGGCTCCAGGCCGTCCAGGCCGTGCCAGGCGAGGTTCACCAGGTGGGCCGCGACCTCCGCCTTCTTCGGGCGGCGCACCTCCAGCCACCACTGGCCGGTCAGGGCGACCATCCCGACCAGCGCCTGGGCGTACAGCGGCGCCAGCTTCGGATCGAAGCCGCGGCTCTTGAACTCCTTGCCGAGGATGTCCTCCACCTGCGTGGCGATGTCCGAGATCAGCGAGGCGAAGGAGCCCGTCGACTGGGGGATGGGGGAGTCGCGGACGAGGATCCGGAAGCCGTCCGTGTACTCCTCGATGTAGTCCAGCAACGCGAACGCCGCCTGCTCCAGCAGTTCGCGGGGGTGCCCGGCGGTCAGCGAGCCGGTCACCATGTCCAGCAGGCGCCGCATCTCGCGGTCCACGACGACCGCGTACAGCCCCTCCTTGCCGCCGAAGTGCTCGTACACCACCGGCTTCGAGACCCCCGCCTTCGCGGCGATCTCCTCCACCGACGTGCCCTCGAACCCCTTCGCGGCGAAGAGGGTGCGACCGATCTCCAGCAGCTGCTGGCGCCGCTCCGCACCGGTCATTCGGGTACGGCGCACGCGCCGCGGCTTGTCACTGTTCGGGGTACTGCTGGAGTCGGTCGCCACGGCGTCAATCATGCCGCCTTGGCGGCCTCCTTCCGGCGCCGGGAACCGTCTTCCCCGGCGTTGCGGCGGGAATCGATACGCGAGCGTGACGGCCAGCGCACGTCATACGCCCAGCCGAGCTGCTCGAACCAGCGGATCAGCCGGGCCGAGGAGTCCAGCTGGCCGCGCATCACACCGTGGCGCGCCGACGTGGGGTCCGCGTGGTGCAGGTTGTGCCAGGACTCCCCGCACGACAGGATCGCCAGCCACCACACGTTGCCCGAGCGGTCGCGCGACTTGAACGGGCGCTTGCCCACCGCGTGGCAGATCGAGTTGATCGACCACGTCACGTGGTGCAGCAGCGCCACCCGCACGAGCGAGCCCCAGAAGAACGCGGTGAACGCGCCCCACCAGGACATCGTCACCAGGCCGCCGATCAGCGCGGGCAGGCCCAGCGACACGATCGTCCACAGCACGAACTGGCGGGAGATCGCGCGCAACGTCCTGTCCTTGATCAGATCCGGCGCGTACTTGTCCTGCGGCGTCTGCTCTTCGTCGAACATCCATCCGATGTGCGCCCACCACAGGCCCTTGATCAGCGCGGGAACGGTCTCGCCGTACCGCCACGGGGAGTGCGGGTCACCCTCCGCGTCGGAGAACTTGTGGTGCTTGCGGTGGTCGGCGACCCAGCGGACGAGCGGACCCTCCACCGCCATCGAGCCGGCGATGGCCAGCGCGATCTTCAGCGGGCGCTTGGCCTTGAACGAACCGTGGGTGAAGTGGCGGTGGAAGCCGATCGTGATGCCGTGGCAGCCGAGGAAGTAGAAGAAGACCAGCAGACCGAGATCCAGCCAGCTCACGCCCCAGCCCCAGGCCAGCGGCACGGCCGCGACCAGGGCGAGGAACGGGACGATGATGAAGAGCAGCAGCGTGATCTGTTCGACGGACCGCTTCTTCTCACCGCCCAGCGTGGCGGACGGCGCCGCGGCGGCGGCGGAGTCGGCGGTCGACTGCGAGGCGTTGTCGATCACATCGGAGCTTGGGGTCATGGGCGTCCCCTATGGGGTCGAGGGTCAAGAAGGATTCCGCGGCGCGGAACCGGGACAGTTCCCTACGGTTCCGTAACCTACGGTGTCGTAAGTATGGCAGTGGCTCGCCCGGCGGCAAGAGCCCGAAAGCCTGCGCGTCAACGTGGACACCTATCCTTGATGTCGGTCGGACAGCGCGGTCCGCTCTGTTACTTCCCGGATGTCCGGCCCGTATGCGGCAAGCCGCCGTACGAGACGCCGTCCGGGTTCCCCTCCCAGACGAGCTTCAACACTGCAAGGAGCCGCACCTGTGAGCAGTGCCGACGACCAGACCACGACGAACAGCAGCGCGCTGCGCGCCGACATCCGCCGGCTGGGTGATCTCCTCGGTGAGACCCTGGTGCGGCAGGAGGGCCCCGAGCTGCTGGAGCTCGTCGAAAAGGTCCGCCGCCTCACCCGCGAGGACGGCGAGGCCGCCGCCGAGCTGCTGCGAGGCACCGAGCTGGAGACCGCGGCCAAGCTGGTCCGCGCCTTCTCCACCTACTTCCACCTCGCCAACGTCACCGAGCAGGTGCACCGCGGCCGCGAACTGCGCGCCAGGCGCGCCGCCGAGGGCGGCCTGCTGGCCCGCACGGCCGACCGGCTCAAGGACGCCGATCCCGAACACCTGCGCGAGACGGTGCGCAACCTCAACGTCCGCCCCGTCTTCACCGCCCACCCCACCGAGGCCGCGCGCCGCTCGGTGCTCAACAAGCTGCGGCGCATCGCCGCCCTCCTCGACACCCCCGTCCTCGACTCCGACCGGCGCCGCCACGACGTCCGCCTCGCCGAGAACATCGACCTCGTGTGGCAGACCGACGAACTGCGCGTCGTCCGCCCCGAACCGGCCGACGAGGCCCGCAACGCCATCTACTACCTGGACGAACTGCACGCCAACGCCGTCGGCGACGTCCTGGAAGACCTCACCGCCGAACTGGAACGCGTCGGCGTCAAGCTCCCCGACGACACCCGCCCGCTCACCTTCGGCACCTGGATCGGCGGCGACCGCGACGGCAACCCCAACGTCACCCCCCAGGTGACCTGGGACATCCTCATCCTCCAGCACGAGCACGGCATCAACGACGCGCTGGAGACGATCGACGAGCTGCGCGGCTTCCTGTCGAACTCCATCCGCTACAGCGGCGCCACCCCCGAGCTGCTGGCATCCCTGAAGGCCGACCTCGACAACCTGCCCGAGATCAGCCCCCGCTACAAGCGCCTCAACGCCGAGGAGCCCTACCGGCTCAAGGCCACCTGCATCCGGCAGAAGCTGGAGAACACCAAGCTCCGCCTCGCCAAGGGCACCCCGCACGAGCCCGGCCGCGACTACCTCGGCACCTCCGAGCTGCTGGCCGACCTCACCCTCATCCAGACCTCGCTGCGCGAGCACCGCGGCGGCCTGTTCGCCGAGGGCCGGATGAACCGCACCATCCGCACCCTGGCCGCCTTCGGCCTCCAGCTCGCCACCATGGACGTCCGCGAACACGCCGACGCCCACCACCACGCCCTCGGCCAGCTCTTCGACCGGCTCGGCGAGGAGTCCTGGCGGTACGCGGACATGCCCCGCGACTACCGCACCAAGCTGCTCGCCAAGGAACTCCGCTCGCGGCGCCCCCTCGCCCCCAGCCCGGCGCCCGTCGACGAGGCCGGAGCCAAGACCCTCGGCGTCTTCCAGACCGTCAAGCGGGCCCTGGAGGTCTTCGGACCCGAGGTCATCGAGTCGTACATCATCTCCATGTGCCAGGGCGCCGACGACGTGTTCGCCGCCGCCGTCCTCGCCCGCGAGGCCGGCCTCATCGACCTGCACGCCGGCTGGGCCAAGATCGGCATCGTGCCGCTCCTGGAGACCACCGACGAGCTGAAGGCCGCCGACACCATCCTCGAGGACATGCTCTCCGACCCGTCCTACCGGCGCCTCGTCGCGCTCCGGGGCGACGTCCAGGAGGTCATGCTCGGCTACTCCGACTCCTCCAAGTTCGGCGGCATCACCACCAGCCAGTGGGAGATCCACCGCGCCCAGCGCCGGCTGCGCGACGTCGCCCACCGCTACGGCGTGCGCCTGCGCCTCTTCCACGGCCGCGGCGGCACCGTCGGCCGCGGCGGCGGCCCCACCCACGACGCGATCCTCGCCCAGCCCTGGGGCACCCTCGAAGGCGAGATCAAGGTCACCGAGCAGGGCGAGGTCATCTCCGACAAGTACCTCATCCCGTCCCTGGCCCGCGAGAACCTGGAACTGACGGTCGCCGCCACCCTCCAGGCGTCCGCCCTGCACACCGCGCCCCGCCAGTCCACCGAGGCCCTCGCCCGCTGGGACGCCGCCATGGACGTCGTCTCCGACGCCGCCCACTCCGCCTACCGGCGCCTGGTCGAGGACCCCGACCTGCCGGCCTACTTCCTCGCCTCGACGCCGGTGGACCAGCTCGCCGACCTGCACCTGGGCTCCCGGCCCTCCCGCCGCCCCGGCTCCGGCGTCTCGCTCGACGGCCTGCGCGCCATCCCCTGGGTGTTCGGCTGGACCCAGTCCCGGCAGATCGTCCCCGGCTGGTTCGGCGTCGGCTCCGGCCTGAAGGCGCTGCGCGAGGCCGGTCTCGACACCGTGCTCGACGAGATGTACGGCCAGTGGCACTTCTTCCGGAACTTCATCTCCAACGTCGAGATGACCCTCGCGAAGACCGACCTGCGCATCGCCCGCCACTACGTCGACACCCTCGTCCCCGACGAGCTCAAGCACGTCTTCGACACCATCGAGGCCGAACACGAGCTGACCGTCCGCGAGGTCCTGCGCGTCACCGGCGAACAGGAACTCCTCGACGCCCAGCCGGTGCTCAAGCAGACCTTCGCCATCCGCGACGCCTACCTGGACCCGATCTCCTACCTCCAGGTCGCCCTGCTCAAGCGGCAGCGCGACGCGGCCGCCGCCGGCGAGGAAGTCGACCCGCTGCTGTCGCGGGCGCTGCTGCTCACCGTCAACGGTGTCGCGGCGGGCCTGCGCAACACCGGCTGACCCCGCCCCGCGCACACGACGGCGCCCCCACGCTCACCGAGCGTGGGGGCGCCGCTTTCGTGCCGTACCGGGTCAGCCCTGCTGGGCCTTGCGGCGGCGGACCACCAGGAAGCCGCCCGCGGCCACCAGCGCCGCGGCCACGCCCGCCAGCAGGCCCACGGGGGCGCTGCTGCCGGTCTCGGCCAGGTCACCCTCGGTGCCGCCCTGCGGGGACGAGGACGCGGCCGGGGTGGCCGCACCGCTCTCCGAGGCGCCCGGGGTCGCGCCCTCGGACGGGCTGCCCGACGGGGCGTCCGACGGCGAGCCCGACGGCGAGCCCGACGGGCCCTCGGAGGCGCCCTCGGACACGCTCGGGGACGCGCCCGGCGTCTCGGACGCACCGGTCGACTCCGACGGCGAGGCGGACGGCGTCGTACCCGGCTGGCCGCCCTCGTCCTCCTCGCAGTCCGTCCAGAACACCTTGTGCTTCGGGGCGCCGTGCTTGCCCTCGAAGGTCCAGAACAGCTTGTAGTGGCCGTCGGGGAGGGTCATGTCCGCCGTGCGCTCGTGGCCGTCGGCGTCCAGGGTCAGCGAGCCGGACTTCACCGTCTCGCCCTTGACGTCGGCGGTCGGCGCCCAGGCCTCGATGTGCCAGTCGACCTTCTGGCCCGCGTCGAAACCGAACGCGTCCAGGTAGAAGGTGCAGACGTGCGGCTCGTTCTTGCGCAGCTCCTCGCCGGTGGCCGCGTCATGGATCTTGACGGTGCCGTTGTCTCCCGGAGGGGTGGCGTGGGCGGCGGGGGACAGGAGCAGCGTGGCCGCGGCGACGGCGCACACGGCGCCGGCGCGAGAGAGGGTTCGCATGAAGCAGTAGTCCATCTTCGTGTGACGAACGGGGAAGATGTGGAGGGGGCGGCTCAGCTTGCATCCCACCCCGGTGACGGATCAAGCACGAACAGGCAACGATCCAACTCTCCACGGGCAGGACAACGGTGAAACCCGGTCAGACGTATCGGCCCATCCCCAAAACCGACCGTCACACCACCACGGGAACGCCCGTCACACCACCCGCGCAAACCGCCCGTCACACCACCACGACCACCACCGGCGGTCACACCACCACGAACGCCGCCGTGATCAGCGCGAACCCCGCCCCCGCCAGCACCCACGCCGCCCGCACCCGCCGCAGACCCCCCGCGACCACCACCGACGCGAGCAGCAGCGCGCCCCCCATCGGCACCCAGGCGTACAGAATCCCCGCCGGACCCGAGCGCACCGCCTCACCGCCGTCCGGCTTCAGCACCACCGCGTACGTCCGCCCCTCGCGCACCGCGGCCGAACGCTCCAGCACCACCCGCTCGCGAGGCTGCGAGCCCGGCGACAACGGCCGGTACGGACCGGCGCAGACGTCCTCGCCGCACCGCCCGACCTCGACGGTGCCGCTCTCCCGCCCCTTGGTGAGCATGACGTACTGCGCGGACCCCCACGAGGCCCACACACCGGCGACGAGGATCAGCGCCGTCACCGCGCCCATCGCCGCGAACCGGCCGAAGCGCAGCACGGCGTCCGCACCCTGACGGGAGACGACCGCAGAAGGCATGGCCGCGATCCTTGGCCATGCCCGCACGGCCAGTCAACTCACGTAAGGGACAAGTCGGGAGTTGTCCCAGGTCAGGAGTTGTACGCGCTCTGCGCCCGCTCCAGACCCTCGGTCACCAGACACTCCACCGCGTCCGCCGCCCGGTCCACGAACCAGTCCAGCTCCTTGCGCTCCGCCGACGAGAAGTCCCGCAGCACGAAGTCCGCCACCTGCATCCGCCCCGGCGGACGCCCGATCCCGCACCGCACCCGGTGATAGTCCGGACCCATCGCCTTCGTCATCGACTTCAGCCCGTTGTGCCCGTTGTCACCGCCGCCCAGCTTCAGCCGCAGCGTCCCGTAGTCGATGTCCAGCTCGTCGTGCACCGCCACGATGTGGCCCACGGGCACCTTGTAGAAGTCCCGCAGCGCGTTCACCGGACCACCCGACAGGTTCATGAACGACATCGGCTTCGCCAGGACCACCCGCCGGCTCGCCGGCCCCGGCGGACCGATCCGGCCCTCCACGACCTGCGCCTGCGCCTTGCCCGCCCGCTTGAACCTGCCACCGATCCGCTCCGCCAGCAGATCCGCCACCATGAAACCGACGTTGTGCCGGTTCATCGCGTACTCCGGCCCCGGATTCCCCAGCCCCACGATCAGCCAGGGCGCACCCGCGTCGGTCGTCACGTCCATGTCTCCTTGGATACGCGCCAGCCGCCGTCCCCCACGGAGAACCCCCCGGGGAGACAGCGGCTGACGAAACGACGAAGCTGAGGATCAGGCCTCGGCGGACTCTTCGCCGCCCTCGGCACCCTCGCCCTCGGCGGCCTCCTCGGCCTGCGCGGCCAGGACCTGCAGCACCACGGCGTCCTCCTCGACGGCCAGCGTGGTGCCCTTCGGCAGCTCGATGTCCTTGGCGAGGACGGAGGCACCGGCCGCCAGACCCTCCACGGACACCGTGACGGCCTCCGGGATGTGCGTGGCCTCGGTCTCCACCGGCAGCGCGTTCAGCACGTGCTCCAGCAGGTTGCCACCCGGAGCCAGCTCGCCCTCGGTGTGGACCGGGATCTCCACCGTGACCTTCTCGCCACGCTGGACCAGCTGCAGGTCGACGTGCTCCAGGAAGCCCTTCAGCGGGTCACGCTGCACGGCCTTCGGAATCGCCAGCTCCTGGGACTTGCCGTCGATGTCCAGCGAGATCAGGACGTTCGGCGTACGCAGCGCCAGCAGCAGGTCGTGACCCGGGAAGGTCAGGTGCAGCGGGTCGGAGCCGTGGCCGTACAGCACACCCGGAACCTTGTTGTCACGGCGGATGCGACGGGCGGCACCCTTACCGAACTCGGTACGGGTCTCGGCGGTGAGCTTCACCTCGGACATGATGATCACTCCTCGTAGGAAGCGGAACGGACGGGTCACCCGGCCACGAACGGCCTGCTACGAAGAGCGCGTCGATAACGGACCGCCGTACCGCACGGGTACGGCCTCCCTCGCCGAGCAACCCGAGAAGTCTACTCGGCGGGGAGGCCGCCGGAAAAATCGATCAGGCAGAAGCCCCGCCAGGCCTACTGCTCGTCGAACAGGCTCGTCACCGAACCGTCCTCGAACACCTCACGCACCGCCCGCGCGATCGTCGGCGCGATCGACAGCACCGTCAGCTTGTCCAGATCCCGCGCCAGCTCACCCGGCGTCGGCAGCGTGTTCGTGAACACGAACTCGCTCACCCGCGAGTTCTTCAGCCGGTCCGCCGCCGGACCCGACAGCACACCGTGCGTCGCCGTCACGATCACGTCCTCCGCACCGTGCGCGAACAGCGCGTCCGCCGCGGCACAGATCGTCCCACCCGTGTCGATCATGTCGTCGACCAGGACACACACCCGGCCCTTGACCTCACCCACGACCTCGTGGACCGTCACCTGGTTCGCCACGTCCTTGTCACGCCGCTTGTGCACGATCGCCAGCGGCGCACCCAGCCGGTCGCACCAGCGGTCCGCGACCCGCACCCGGCCCGCGTCCGGCGACACGACCGTCAGCTTCTCCCGGTCCACCCGCTTGCCCACGTAGTCCGCCAGCAGCGGCAGCGCGAACAGGTGGTCCACCGGACCGTCGAAGAAGCCCTGGATCTGGTCCGTGTGCAGATCCACGGTCAGGATGCGGTCCGCACCCGCCGTCTTCATCAGATCCGCGATCAGCCGCGCCGAGATCGGTTCCCGGCCGCGGTGCTTCTTGTCCTGCCGCGCGTAACCGTAGAACGGCACGATGACCGTGATGGAACGGGCCGACGCACGCTTCAGCGCGTCGATCATGATCAGCTGCTCCATGATCCACTTGTTGATCGGAGCCGTGTGGCTCTGGATCAGGAAGCAGTCCGCGCCACGCGCCGACTCCTGATAGCGGACATAGATCTCGCCATTGGCGAAGTCGAAGGCCTTCGTCGGGACGACCCCGACACCCAGCTGGTGGGCGACCTCCTCGGCAAGCTCGGGGTGGGCGCGGCCGGAGAAGAACATCATCTTCTTCTCGCCGGTCGTCTTGATCCCGGTCACAGCACTTTCTCCTCAGAGGTGTCTCAGCTGGGGTGTTGACACGACGTCTCGCAGCTGGGGCGCGAGATCCGTCGTCTCAGCTGGTGGGGTGCGGGTGTGCACTTATCACGGTACGCCGTCCCAGACGCACCTGTTTCCGGTCAGCCTTCGCCTTCCGGATCCCGGGACGCCGCCTCGGCCGCCTTCGCCGCCGCGCTCCCAGGACGCTTACGAGCCACCCAACCCTCGATATTCCGCTGCTGACCACGGGCCACGGCCAGCGAGCCGGGCGGCACATCCTTGGTGATCACGGAGCCGGCAGCCGTATAGGCACCGTCCCCGATCGTGACAGGAGCCACAAACATGTTGTCCGAACCGGTACGGCAGTGCGACCCGACCGTCGTGTGATGCTTCTCCTGACCGTCGTAATTCACGAACACACTCGCCGCACCGATGTTGGTGTGGTCACCGATCGTCGCGTCACCGACATACGACAGATGCGGAACCTTCGTCCCCTCGCCGATCGACGCGTTCTTCGTCTCGACGTACGTCCCGATCTTGCCCTTGCGCCCCAGACGCGTCCCCGGCCGCAGATACGCGAACGGCCCCACAGTCGCCTCCGGACCCACCTCGGCCCCGTCGGAGACCGTGTTGTCCACCCGCGCCCCGGCACCCACACGCGTGTCCCTCAACCGGCTGTTCGGACCCACCTCACACCCCTCGGCGAGATGCGTCGAACCCTGCAACTGCGTGCCCGGATGCACCACCACGTCCCGCTCGAACGTCACCGACACATCCACCCACGTCGTGGCCGGATCGACGACCGTCACCCCCGCCAGCATCGCCCGCTCCAGCAGCCGGTCGTTGAGAATCCGCCGCGCCTCGGCCAGCTGCACCCGGTTGTTGATCCCCGCGATCTCCCGGTGATCCCCGGCCACACACGCACCCACCCGGTGCCCCGCCTCCCGCAGGATCCCGAGCACATCCGTCAGGTACTCCTCACCCTGACTGTTGTCCGTACGCACCTTGCCCAGCGCGTCCGCCAGCAGCCGGCCGTCGAACGCGAACACACCGGAATTGATCTCCCGGACCAGCCGCTGCGCCTCCGACGCGTCCTTGTGCTCCACGATCGCGGTGACGGCGCCCGTCGCCTCGTCCCGGATGATCCGGCCGTAACCGGTCGCGTCCGGGACCTCGGCCGTGAGCACCGTGACGGCGTTGCCGTCGGCGGAGTGCGTCTGCGCGAGCCGCCGGAGGGTGCCGGCCGTGAGCAGCGGGGTGTCGCCGCAGACCACGACCACGGTCCCGTCGACGCCGCCGCCCAGCTCCTCCAGGCCCATCCGCACCGCGTGCCCGGTGCCGTTCTGCTCCGCCTGCACCGCGGTGCGCACGCCGGGCGCGACGGCGGCCAGGTGCTCGGTCACCTGCTCCCGCGCGTGCCCGACCACCACCACCAGGTGCTCCGGCTCCAGCTCGCCGGCGGCGGCCAGCACATGCCCCACGAGGCTGCGGCCGCAGAGCTCGTGCAGGACCTTCGGTGTGGCCGACTTCATACGGGTGCCCTCACCCGCTGCGAGAACGACGACGGCTGCCGGGCGAATGGCGCTCACGGGATGCCCTTCGGCTGTGGAGGGGGTGTGGACAACCGCAGGATACCGGGGGTGTTCTGGGGGGACATGAGAGCGGGCCCTGACTTCGCTGTTGAGCAGTCAGGACCCGAACCGAGCATGGGCTCCCGGGGGAGGACTCGAACCCCCATGATCAGAACCAAAATCTGACGTCTTGCCCTTAGACGACCCGGGATTACCGCTATGTCCGATTTCGCAGATCGGGTGCGGTGGCAGCCCCTACTATGCCGTACCACCAGCCTTCGACGCGACGGTACAGCTCCGCGCTCTGGCGCACGGTGACGACGAGGCAGCCGTGATAGCCGTCGCCGGTGTTCTTGCGCACCGTCTTGGGGTTGTGCCGTTTCAGGGTCGTCCTGCCGAAGGTGCCGTGCTCGACCCGGACGACGTCCGCCCAGTAGCGCTCGGCGGCCTCGACGTCGGCCGACTCGTGGATCATCAGGCGGTACGCGATGCGTTCCCGGTCGACCCCGAGCAGGTCCAGCCAGGCCATGAAGAGGCGGATCATGTTCGGGTCGCTGTTGACGAACACGATGCGTTCGCGCCGGGCGTGAGGTTTGTCCTTGGAGCCCTCCGACCAGTAGAGGGCGACCCCCGCGATGAACAGGTCGCGGTCCGAGAGGTCACCGATCTCCGCTGCCGCGCTCTCCTTGGTCCGCCGGCGCCGCTCGTCCCGCACCGCCAGCTCGTGCTCCCAGCGCTTGCGGGCCGCCAGCTTCGCCTGTTCCGTGGGGTCGCGCCGCTCCGGTCTCGGCAGATCCCGCACCCACAGTGAGATCGAACTCTTGGAACACCCCAGCTCCATCTGGATCCGGTCGTACGTCCAGCCTCGCAGCCGCAGCTCCCTGGCCTTCTCGCGCAGGTCGTCCTTGGCTCGCGGTCGTTTGGTCCACTCCGGTGGCGGCTCGCCCTCCAGGAGGCGGTTGAGGAGGTCGTTGTTGTCGACGTGCAGCCGATCCCGGATCTGGCGCCGGCTGAGCCCCGCGCGCCGCAGGGCGACCGCCTGCTCGCGCAGGGCTTCGTAGTCGGCGTATTTGCTGTTGGTATGTGCCATGGGCATACCGTCCGAGGGGAACGGCGGGTTCCGGGTTCGAACGGGTGTGGTTCGTCAGTTCGAGGGATTTCGGGTGGTTTCGCTGTTATTCGATTGCGGAGTGTGGTGGAGGCCGGTCGCCGAAACTCGCCGGAAAAGCGCGGGGGGCCGCCCGTAGGCTGGAGGCATGACCACGACGGGGGATGACCACACGGAGGCCCGTCCGGGGCCGTGGTGGTGGGAGAGACGGCGCGGGGCGGTGCTCGACTGGAGCCTCGCGCTGGTGTCGGCGCTGGAGTGCGGGGCGGAGGGGTATCCCTTCGCGCAGGACGCGGGGATCCCGGAGACGGCGGGGGTCGTCTTCGGGGTCGTGGCGGGGTCGACGCTGCTGGTGCGGCGGAGGTGGCCGATCGCCGTCGTCCTGGTGTCGATCGCGATCGCGCCGGCGCAGATGGGCCTGCTGCTGACGGTGGTGGGTCTCTACACGCTCGCCGCCTCGGAGCTGCCGCGCCGGATCATCGCGGCGCTGGCGGGGATGTCGCTGGTGGGGACGCTGGTGGTGACGTTCGTGCGGGCGCGGCAGGACATGGCGCACGGCGATGTCGAGCTGAGTGTGGGGGACTGGTTCGTTCCGTTCATCTCGATCACCGCCTCGCTGGGGGTGACGGCTCCGCCGTTGCTGCTGGGGCTGTACGTGGGGGCGCGGCGGCGGCTGATGGAGAGTCTGCGGGAGCGGGCGGACTCGCTGGAACGGGAGCTTCAGCTGCTCGCGGAGCGGGCGGAGGAGCGAGCCGAGTGGGCGCGTAACGAGGAGCGGACGCGGATCGCGCGGGAGATGCACGACGTGGTCGCGCACCGGGTGAGTCTGATGGTGGTGCACGCGGCGGCATTGCAGGCGGTGGCGCGCAAGGATCCCGAGAAGGCGGTGAAGAACGCCGCGCTGGTGGGGGACATGGGGCGGCAGGCGCTGACCGAGTTGCGGGAGATGCTGGGGGTGCTGCGTACGGCGGGGGACGGTGTGCGGCGGCGTGAGGGTCCGGCGGTGGCGCTGGCGGCGGTGGGTGCGGCGGCGGCCGCGGCGGCGTCGCGGGCCGCCGACGACACGGGGGAGGGGCCGTGTCTGGCGGAGTTGGACGAGTTGATCGGGCAGTCGGCGGCGGCGGGGATGGTCGTGGATCTGTCGGTGGAGGGGGAGGCGCGGGCGTATGCGCCGGAGGTCGAGCAGACCGCGTACCGGGTGGTGCAGGAGGCGTTGACCAACGTGCACAAGCACGCGGCGGGGGCGAAGACGTATGTGCGGCTGGCGCACCGGGTGTCGGAGATCGCGATGCAGGTGGAGAACGAGCCGCCGCCGGAGGCGGGGGCGGCGTCGTCGGCCCGGTTGCCGTCGGGTGGCAATGGGCTGGTGGGGATGAAGGAGCGGGTCGTGGGGCTCGGCGGGGTGTTCGTGTCGGGGCCGACGGAGTCGGGGGGTTTCCGGGTGTCGGCGGTGATCCCGGCGTCGTAGCGCCGGCTTCGGCTCGTGGTTCGCGTCGCTGGGCGGGCCGGGTCGGGCCGGTGGGGTGGGTCGGTGGTGTCGGCGGTCGGTGGTGTCAGTCGGTGGGGGCGACGGTGAGGCGTACGGGTTCCAGGCCGGCCACGAGGGTGGTGAGGGCGTGGTCGATGTCGGGGCCGAGGTACCAGTCGCCGGTGTGGTCGAGGGCGTAGACGCGGCCTTCGGCGTCGATGGCGAGGAGGGCCTGGGTGTCGGTCTCGGCGCCGAGCGGGCTGACCTCGGTGCCGAGGGCGCGGCCGAGGTCGCCGAGGGTGCGGGCCAGGTGGAGGCCGTGCAGGGGGTCGAGGTGCAGGGCGGCGGGCGCGAGTTGGCGGCCGGGGCCGGTGGGGTTGAGGTGGAGGCCGCCGAACTCGGCCCAGGCTTCGACGGCGGCGGGGAAGACGGCGTGGCGGTGGCCGCCGGGTGAGAGGTGTTCGCGCAGGGTGTCGGCCCAGATCTCGGCCTGTTTGATGTCCCAGCGTCCGGGCTGCCAGCCGGCGGCGCGCAGGGTGGCGTCGACGGGGACGGAGAAGCGGGTGGTCGAGGCGCGGTCGGTGTGCATCTGCCCTTGTTCGTGGTGGGGTGGTGGGGCGGTGGCGCGGGTCAGTCGCCGGTCGCGGTGGGGTCGACGACGCGGACGCCGAAGTGGGCGCTGAGGGCGGCGCAGGCGCGGCAGGGGGCGGCGAAGCTGCCGTGGAGGGGGTCGCCGGCCTCGCGGATGCGGCGGGCGGTGAGTTTGGCGTGCTTGAGGGCTTTGCGGGCCTCGCCGTTGGTCATGGGTCTGCGGGCGGCGCGTTTGCTGCGGGCGGCGTCGGCGGCGGTGAGGTGGCGGGAGATGAGGATGGTCTCGGCGCAGCGGCCGGTGAAGCGGTCGCGCTGGGCGCTGGTGAGGGTGTCGAGGAAGTCCTGGACGAGCGGGTGCAGGGTGGGGGGCTGGTCGCCGCGGGCGGCGGTGCCGGTGAGGGTGGTGCCGCGGACGGAGAGGGCGGCGGCGATGGTGGGGAGTATGCCGTCGCGGCGGTGGCGCAGGGTGGGGGCGGGTCGTTCGTCGGTGGTGCTCCAGCCGACGCGGGGGTCGCCGGAGGCGTTGGTGTGCGGTCCTGTTTGTGTCGCGTTCATGCTCGTGTTTCCCCTCCCGTGCATCCCCCCGGCGGACACAGAGTGCCAAATGGGTTGGGCGCTGTGGAAGCGGGGGCGGTGCGACACGCACGGTCGGGGGCGGGTCGTCACGTGATGGTGACGCGTTGGTGACGGTGTGTCAGGGCGATGGGGTGGGTTCGGGGCGGCGGTTGCGGGGCGGTTGTGGGGCGGAGGGGTGGCGGGGGTGATGCGGAAGGGGTGCGTCCGGTGCTGTGGGGTGGGCGTGACCGGCGCCGGTGACCGGTTTCCCGGTACGGCATAGGCTGTCGGGACCGCGTCGCGCGCGGTGGGCGTGCCCGGGACAGGGGTGCGTCGGAGCTAAGAAGTCGATACGGGGCGTAGCGGCCGGAGTCGGTCGTTGCGGGTCGTACAGAGTGCCGCAGGGGGCAACCGCCATGACGACAGGTCGGCTCGGGCTGGGGGCACCTCCCGGCCGCCAGGCCGGGGGACAAGCCGCGCCGCCGAACGCGGCCTACGCCGGGCAGGTCGTGCACTTCCCGGATCCGGTCCGGGCGGCCCGTCACCCGAGAGGGGTGCGGGTGGACGAGCGCGGCTACCCCGACTTCTCGCCGTACGCCCGCGCGGCGGCGGAGATCGCGGATCCGCCGGAGGGCTTCGGCGTCGACGAGCTGCGGCTGACGGACTATGTGTCGGCGAACGCGGCGCTGGCGGCGACGGGGCACGAGCTGTGGGACACGATTCCGGCGGTGGCGACGCCGCACGGCTGGACGTGGCATCACGTGGCGGGGACGCGGCGGCTGGAGCTGGTGCCGGTCGAGGTGAAGGCGTTGCTGCGGCATCACGGCGGGATCGCGACGGCCGCGGTGGACCACGGCAAGCGGGGCACGCGGCCGTTGCAGGAGACGCGGCCGGCGCACTTCGGGCTGCCGAAGTCGGGTGTGGCGGTGACCGAGGCGCAGGTGCAGGGCGTCGAGGAGGACCTGGGTTACCGGCTGCCGGGCGCGTACCGGTCGTTCCTGAAGGCGGCGGGTGGTTGCGCGCCGGTCGGGACGGCGCTGGACGCGGAGCTGGGGCTGCTGGTGGACCAGCCGTTCTTCACGGTGCGGGACGAGGCGGCGGTCAACGACCTGGTGTACGTCAACAAGTGCCTGCGGGACCATCTGACCAAGGACTACCTGGGGGTCGGGTTCGTGCAGGGCGGTCTGCTCGCCGTGAAGGTGAAGGGCGAGCGGGTCGGTTCGGTGTGGTTCTGCGCGTACGACGACGCGCGTGACGTGGATCCGTCGTGGTCGCCCGCGGAGCGGGTGGAGCGGCTGCTGCTGCCGTGCGGTGAGGACTTCGACGCGTTCCTGTCGCGGCTCGCGGGGTCGCCGCCGGAGCTGGAGACCGTGGCGAATCTGATGGTGGACGGCGGTTTCGCGCGGTCCGTTCCGGTGTCCGGGGAGTGAGCTGGCCGATGGTGACGTTCGCGCAGGCGCAGGAGCGCGCCGAGGAGTGGATCAACGGGGACGTGCCGGCGTACCAGCACCGTGAGGTGCGGGTGCGGGAGTTCGACCTCGGTTTCGTGGTGTGGGCGGAGGACCGTCCCGACGGGCCGCGTTCGGACGGCGGCGGGCAGCGGCTGGTGATCGCCCGGGACAGTGGTGAGGCGACGCTGTGGCCGTCGCTGCCGGTGGGTGAGGTGATCCGCCGTTACGAGGAGGAGTACGGCCGTGAGGAGTCGGCGGGCGAGGCCGCGCCGGCGCCCGCGGCGCGGGTGGATCTGAACCAGACGTCGTTCCTGCTGAGTCCGCCGGAGTGGTTGCAGGAGGCGGCGGACAAGCTGGGCATCCCGGATCAGCGGGGTGCGCGGGGCGGTACGGCGGAGGAGAGCGGCGGGGCCGAGGACGCGGGGTCCGCGGGCTCTGCGGGTGCCGGGGCGCACGCGGGTGCTGACTCTGCGGGCTCTGCGGGTGCCGGGGTCGCGGGCGCGGGCTCTTCGGGTTCTGCGGGCTCTGCGGGAGCCGTGCCGCGGGACTCGGTGCCCGCGGGTGCGGGGGCTCAGGGGACCGGGCCGGTGGACGCGGAGCCGCGGGATGCGGAGCCGCGGGACGTGGTGCCCGGGTTCGCGGCGCCGGCCGCGGGTTCGGCGTTGCCGCGGACGCAGGCCGGGATTCCGGCCGGTGCGGCGGCGCAGGGTGCCTCGGGGGCGCCGGGTGTCGTGCCCGGTGCGCCGGCGGGGGCGACGCCGTGGGCCGGGACAGACACCAACGCGGATGCCGGCGAGGACCGTTCGGTGCCGCTGCCGGAGACCGTGTTCGCGCCGCCGTTGAGCGGCGCCGACGACGAGCCGTCGCCGGCCGCGCCGTCGGTGGTGCCGGACGCGAAGACGGCGCTGATGTCGGGCGGCAGCCGGCTGCCGTCGACGGCGATCGCGCCGGCGATCGAGGACCCGCAGGGGCAGGGCGCTCAGGCGGGGCAGGCAGCGCAGGGCGGGCCGGGCGGGCCGGGCGGACCGGGTGCTCAGGCGGGACCGGGCGGGTCCGGGGCGCCGAGCGCTCCCGGAGTGCCGCCCGCGCCGGGGGCGCACCACACGCCGCCGCCCGCGCCGTCCGTGCCTCCCGCCCCACCTGTGCCGGGGGCGCCGCCCGTGCCGGGGGCGCCGGTTCCGGGTGCGCCGCAGGGGAGTACGCCTCCTCCGGCCGCGCCGCCCGTACCGCCCGCGCCGCAGGGCAGCACGCCGCCCCCGCCGTCCTACGGCTACCCGCCGCAGGCCGGGGACATCGCCGACGCCGCGACCAGCAAGGCGGCTCCGCCGCCACGGCGCGGCCGGGGCGCGACGCCGCCGCCTCCGCCGGGTGCGCCGGGCACTCCGGGCGTCCGGCCGGGTGCCACGCCCCCGCCGCCGGGCGGTGATCCGGCGGGCGGCGCGTACGCGCCCACGCAGCTCGTGTCCGCCCTCGGCCCCGACGGTCCCGCAGGGCCGGGTGCTCCGGGCGCTCCCACCCCGCCGGGCCCGCCGGGTGCGCCGAACACGCCCGGCGGTACGCCTCCGGGCGGCGTCCATCACGCCGCCACGATGCTGGCCGACCCCTCCCGGATGGGGCCGGGCGCGCCCCAGCCGCCGGGCGCTCCGGGTGCTCCGGGTGCTCCGGGAGCCCCGCGCACACCCGGTGCCCCAGGCGCCCCTGGTGCGCCCGGCGGGCAGGGCGGCGTGCACCACGCGGAGACCATGCTGGCCGCCCCGCCGGTCGTCGGTCCCGGCGTGCCCCCGCCGCCGCAGGCGCCCGGCGTGCCCGGTATGCCTGCGGGCGCACCGGGTGTTCCGGGGGTTCCGGGATTCCCGGGCGCCCCGCAGCCGATGCCGCCCGCACCGGGCGGGCCCCTGCCCGGTCAGCCGGTGCCGGGTCAGCCGATGCCGGGTCAGGTGCCGGGTGCGCAGCCCCCCGCGTACGGCTATCCGCAGCAGCAGGGCCTGCCGACGGTCGGCCCCGGCTACCAGGCCGTGCTGCGCTACCGCGCGCAGGACGGCTCGGAGCAGCAGCTGATCCGGCGTTCCGCGCCGGGCACGCCGCACCCGGAGTGGCAGATCTTCCACGAGCTGCGGGCGATGAACGTGCCGCCGGACCAGGTGCTGGAGCTGCACACCGAGCTGGAGTCGTGCGAGCTGCCGGGGGCGTACTGCGCGCGGATGATCCGTGAGCAGTGGCCGCAGGCGCGGATCACGTCCATCGCGCCGTACGGCACGGACCACGCGAGCCGGCAGCAGGGGATGCGGCAGCTGCTGGCGCACCAGGGTGAGCTGCACCAGGTCGCGGACGGGCCCGCGCGTCCGGCGCCGGTGCGGGTGCCGGTGCCGCCGGTGCAGCCGGCGCCGCCGATCCCGCCGGAGGGCGTGGCGCAGGAGGTGGCGGCGGCGTTCGGGCCGGGTGTCTTCCGGTTCGAGCACGCCGCGGTGTCCCGGCAGGGCGTGCCGCCGATCGTCGCGCACACCCTGGTGGTGGCCGGTCTGCCGGTGGACATGGGACCTTTCTTCTGGGCGCAGGCCCAGCCCGGGCGGCCCGTTCCGACGCTGGCGGAGCTGGCGCAGGAGCGCGGCGTGCAGCCGGCCGCGGACGCGGGGTCGTACCTCGTCATGGGCACGGACTTCGGCAAGGCGATCTGTGTGCAGTACGGGACGGCGAACATCGTCGCCGTGCCGGTGGAGGCGGGGCCGGGCGGTGCGCCGGAGCCGCCGCAGTTCGTGAACACCGGCCTGCCGGAGTTCGCCCGCTGCCTGGCGCTGCTGGGCCGGATGTGGCGGCTGCGGTTCGGGCTGAACCAGGAGCAGGCGGGCCGCTGGACCGTCGACTTCCAGGCTCAGCTGGCCGCGCTGGACCCGGCGGCGCTCGGTTCGCCGGAGAGCTGGTGGTCGGTGCTGCTGGAGCAGATGTGGGACGGGCTGCTGTGACGTCCGTGCGACGTGACCTCGGGCTGCTGTGACGTCCGTTCGACGTGACTTCGGTCCGACGTCGTGTGAGAAAGGGCCCGGCCCGGTCGTATCCGACCGGGCCGGGCCCTTTTGTGGGCACCTTCGGCGCGCGGTATCGCGGGACGGGCCCTTCCTGCCGATCCATCGGGGTGTGCGCGCCGGTCGCGCGTGGTCGGCGGGAAGGGGTCCGGAGGATGAGCAGCGCGTCGGTGTCACCACATGGCTTCGTGACCGTCCGGGGGCGCGGGTACCACCCGGCGCAGGTCGACGCGTTCACCGCGGCGCTGTGCCGGGACCGTGACGCCGGCTGGGAGCGGGCCGCCCGGCTCACCGTGCTGGCCAGGCAGATGGAGGCGGAGGCGGGGTGCCTGCGCGAGGCGGTCGCGCGGCTCGCGCCGCAGACGTACGAGGTACTGGGGGAGCGCGCCCGGCGGCTGTTCCGGCTGGGGCAGGAGGAGGCGGCCGGGGTGCGCGAGCGGGCACGGCGCGAGGCGGACGAGCGGGTCGCGCGGGCGCGGGCGTACGCCGACGGGGTGCGCCGGGCGGCGCGGGAGTACGCCGAGACGCTCCGCGCGGAGGCCGGGGACCGGGCCGGTCACCGGCTGCTCGCGGCGCGCGCCGAGGCCGACGAGGTCCGGGTCGCCGCCCGGCGGGAGGTGGAGGAGTGCCGTGCGGAGGCGGTCGCCGCGCTGCGGGAGGTGCGGCAGCGCACCCTCGCGGTCCTCGCCGGCCGGCACGAGGACCACGTCGGGCGGTGGGCCGCCGCCGAGCGCGCGGCCGCGGAGCGCGCCGCCGCGCTGGACGCCCGCCACGCGGCCCGGATCGCCCGCGCCGAGGCCGCGCTCCGGGAGGCCGAGCGGGCCTTGGCCGACGCCGGGGAGGCGGCCCGGCTGCGGCAGGAGGAGGCGCGGGCGCGGGCCGCCGGGATCGTCGCCGAGGCCCGGCTGTGCGAGGAGCGGGTCGCGCGGGAGACCGAGCGGGTGCTGCGCGAGCACGGGAGGCGCCGGGACGGCGTACAGGCGCACATGGAGCACGTACGGGCGTGCCTGGCGGCGCTCACGGGTGAGTGCACGCCCGTGAAGTGACCCGCCGTCAGCTCACCCCGAACTGAGCGGTCGGGCGCCGGAAGGCCACTCCGGGACGGCCGTCCACGCGTACCGGCCCCGTCTCGGCGAAGCCGGTCCGCCGGAGTACGGCCCGGGAGGCGGCGTTGTCCAGGGTGGTGACCGCGGTGAGCGCGCGCAGCCCGTACGCCGTGGCCGCCGTACGGCACACCAGGCGCACCGCCTCCGTGGCGACGCCCCGGCCCGCGTACCGGGCGCCCACGCGGTAGCCGAGTTCCGCCTCGCCGTCCTCGACGTCGACCAGGTTGACGCGGCCGACGAGGTGTCCGGCCTCGTCGCGCACGACGTGGAAGTGGCAGATCCCCGCGTCCTGTTCGGCGAGCAGCGCGCGAAGGCGGTCGGCGAAGTCGGTGAAGTACGCGTCCCCGCGGTCGGGCACCGTGCGGGCGAAGTACTCCCGGTTCTCCCGCTCGAACGCCAGCAACGCCTCCGCGTGGTCGGCCCGCAGCCGCTCCAAGGTCACCATCGGCACAGACTAGTCCCGGGCCTCACCCCAGGGGCAGGCCTCAGTTGTCCGTGAGGACCGGGAAGCGGCGGGGCGCCAGCACCAGCAGCACCAGGAAAGCCAGCGCCGCCGCCCCCGCCGCGCCCAGGTACACCGCGTGGACCGCGTCCGCGATGGCCCGCCGGGCCGTCTCGGTGGCGGCGCCGGTGTCCAGGCCGTGGGCGATGGCGTCGAGGTCGCCGGTGCCGCCGAGGCGGGTGGCCAGCACCCCGTTGGCGACCGCGCCGAAGGCGGCGGCCCCGACGGTCTGACCGGTCTGCCGGCAGAACAGCACCGACGCGGTGGTCGTGCCGCGCTCCGCCCAGCCGACCGTCGACTGCACGCCGACGATCAGCGGCAGCTGGAACAGGCCGAGCGCGGCGCCGAGCACCAGCATCAGCAGCGTCGGCTGCCAGGCCTCGCCCGGATACGGCAGGAGCGGGAACGCGGCGAGGACGAGGGTGGCCGTGCCGATGCCCAGCACGGCCGTGTCGCGGAAGCCGATCCTGCGGTAGACGTGCTGGCTGAACGCCGCCGACACCGGCCAGCTGAGCGTCCACACCGAGAGCACGAACCCGGCGGCGACGGGGCCGAGTCCGAGCACCGCCTGCGCGTACGTCGGCAGGAACACCGTGGGCGCCACCATGAGCAGGCCGAGCGCCCCCAGCGCCAGGTTCACGGCCGCGATCGTGCGGCGCCGCCAGACCCAGCCCGGCATGATCGGCTCGGCCGCCCGGCGCTCCACGAGCACCACGACCACGAGCAGCACGAGCCCGGCCCCGAACAGCGCCAGCGACGGCGCCGACAGCCACGGCCAGGCCACCCCGCCCTGCACCAGCGCGGTCAGCAGCAGCCCGCCGCAGGCGAACACGGCCAGCGCGCCCGCCCAGTCGACGCGCGCGCGGGTGACCGTCTTCTCCCGCTGCGGCTCGTGCAGGTGACGCACGATCAGCCACAGGGCCACCGCGCCGACGGGCAGGTTGACGAGGAAGATCCACCGCCAGTCGGCGTACGCGGCGAGCAGGCCGCCCACGCCGGGCCCCGCGACCGCCGAGACGGCCCACACGGTGGACAGCTTCGACTGGATCCTCGGGCGTTCCTTCAGCGGGTAGAGGTCGGCGGCCAGGGTCTGCACGGTGCCCTGGAGGGCGCCGCCGCCCAGTCCCTGGACGACGCGGAAGGCGATGAGCGCGGCCATGTTCCAGGCCAGCGCGCACAGCAGCGAGCCGAGCAGGAAGACGGCCGCGCCGACGACGAGCACCGGTTTGCGGCCGAAGGTGTCGGACAGCTTGCCGTAGACCGGGAGGCTGACGGTGACGGCGAGCAGATAGCCGGAGAACAGCCAGGAGAAGACGGAGAAGCCGCCGAGGTCGCCGACGATCTGCGGGACGGCGGTGGCGACAATGGTGGAGTCCAGCGCGGCGAGCGCCATGGACAGCATCAGCGCGGCGACGACGGGGCCGCGGCCCCGGGCGTCCGGCGTGCGGCCGGCCGGGTCCGCGGCGCGTGTGCCGGTGCCGTGCCGGCGCACCGGCCCGGTGTCCCCTTGGCTCACGGGTTTCCTTCCCCTCGCACCTGTCTGCCCACCTGTCTGCCGCACGACAGCTTCGCACTTGACCCTCACGCGGCGGGAGGGGGCAGGGTGGGTGGTCCGAAGGGCGGACAGCGCCCCCGAGAGGGATTCGGCCTGCCGGTGGAGACCCCTAGGGGTTCCTCCGTACAACGGCTGGGGGAGAGGTCGTCCCGGCGGAGGACGAGACGGGGCGCGGGCGTCCTTAACCTGGCTTTACGCCGCTGAGGGCGCCGGCGGCACCGGCGGACCGCAGCGTGGGGGGTGGGGTTTTCCCCCGCACAGGAGGGGGCTGAGCACCATCGAACCGCACCCCCTCCGCCCGCGAGACTCCTTCTCGTAACCACTGCGTGCGGGTCCTGCGGACCAAGGGACCGGCACGGACCATCTGTTGACCGACATAGGAGACATACCGTGACTTCGGCTGTAACCATTCCCAGGCACGGGGGCACTGGAGGGCGTACGGCCGTCGCCGCGCGGGCGCGGCAGGTCGTCAAGGCCTACGGGGCCGGGGAGACCCGCGTCGTCGCCCTCGACCATGTCGACGTGGACATCGCCCGCGGCCAGTTCACCGCGATCATGGGCCCCTCGGGGTCCGGCAAGTCCACCCTGATGCACTGCCTGGCCGGTCTCGACACCGTGACGAGCGGTGAGATCTACCTGGACGAGACCGAGATCACCGGGCTGAAGGACAAGAAGCTCACCCGGCTGCGGCGCGACCGCATCGGGTTCATCTTCCAGGCCTTCAACCTGCTGCCGACGCTGAACGCGATCGAGAACATCACGCTCCCCATGGACATCGCCGGCCGCAAGCCGGACAAGGAGTGGCTGGCGCGCGTGGTGGACACCGTCGGGCTCGCCGGGCGGCTCAAGCACCGCCCCACCCAGCTCTCCGGCGGCCAGCAGCAGCGGGTCGCCGTGGCCCGCGCCCTGGCCGCGCGGCCCGAGATCATCTTCGGTGACGAGCCGACCGGAAACCTCGACTCCCGCGCGGGCGCCGAGGTCCTCGGCTTCCTGCGCCGCTCGGTGGACGAGCTGGGCCAGACCATCGTGATGGTCACCCACGACCCGGTCGCCGCCTCGTACGCGGACCGCGTGCTGTACCTCGCCGACGGCCGGATCGTCGACGAGATGTACCAGCCGACCGCCGAGCAGGTCCTGGACCGGATGAAGGACTTCGACGCCCGGGGGCGCACGTCATGACCGTGCTGAAGACCTCCCTGCGCAACTTCGTCGCGCACAAGGGGCGGATGGCCCTGTCGGCCGTGGCGGTGCTGCTGTCGGTGGCGTTCGTGTGCGGCACGCTGGTGTTCACCGAGACCATGAACACGACGTTCGACAAGCTGTTCGCCGCGACGTCCGCCGATGTCACGGTCAGTGCGAAGGACTCCTCGGACACCGGCGAGACCGTCTCCAACACCGGCAAGCCGCCCGTGATGCCCGCCGCCGTCCTCGACGAGGTACGCGGCGTACAGGGCGTGAAGTCGGCGGAGGGCACCGTCTTCTCCACCTCGGTGACCGTCGTCGACGCCGACCAGGACAGCCTCTCGCCGTCCTCCGGTGCGCCGACCATCGTCGGCAACTGGAACGGCAACGACGCCCGCACCATGGAGATCACCTCCGGCGCGGCCCCCAAGAGCGCCGGCCAGGTCATGGTCGACGCGGACACCGCCGACAAACACGGCCTGGAACTCGGCGACGAGATCGGCGTCATCACGGCCGTCGGCACCCACCGGGCGAAGATCTCCGGCATCGCCGACTTCACCGTCACCAACCCCGGCGCCGCGATGTTCTACCTGGACCTCCCGACCGCCCAGAAGATCCTGGTCGGCGATACCGGCGTCTACACCAACGTCAACGTCACCGCCGCGAACGGCGTGACCGACGAGCGGCTGAAGAGGGACGTCTCCGCCGCGCTCGACGGCGGCTACAAGGTGCAGACCGCCGAGGAGGTCGCCGACGCCAACCGCGAAGAGGTCGGCGACTTCATGAACGTCATGAAGTACGCCATGCTCGGCTTCGCCGGGATCGCCTTCCTCGTCGGCATCTTCCTGATCATCAACACCTTCTCGATGCTGGTCGCCCAGCGCACCCGCGAAATCGGCCTGATGCGCGCCATCGGCGCCGACCGCCGGCAGGTCAACCGGTCCGTTCTGGTGGAGGCGCTGCTGCTCGGCGTCGTCGGCTCGGTGCTCGGGGTGGGCGCCGGGGTGGGCCTCGCGATCGGGCTCATGGAACTCATGGGCACGATGGGCATGCAGCTGTCCACCGACGACCTGACGATCGCCTGGACGACGCCCGTCCTCGGCCTGGTCCTCGGCGTCGTCGTCACCGTCCTCGCCGCCTACCTGCCGGCCCGCCGCGCGGGCAAGGTGTCGCCGATGGCCGCGCTGCGCGACATCGGCACCCCCGCCGACGTCAAGGCCGGTGCCGTACGGGCCGTGATCGGTCTGCTGCTGACCGGCGCGGGCGGCGCCGCCCTCTACCTGGCCGGTTCCGCCGACAAGGCGAGCGACGGCTCGCTGTGGCTGGGCGTGGGCGTGGTGGCCACGCTGATCGGGTTCGTGGTCGTCGGACCGCTGCTCGCCGGCGGTGTGGTGCGGGTGCTGAGCGCCGTCCTGCTGCGGGCCTTCGGGCCGGTCGGACGGATGGCCGAACGCAACGCGCTGCGCAACCCGCGCCGCACCGGCGCCACGGGCGCCGCGCTGATGATCGGGCTCGCGCTGGTGGCGTGCCTGTCGGTGGTGGGCTCCTCGATGGTCGCCTCGGCCACGGACCAGCTCGACAAGACCGTCGGCACCGACTTCATCGTGCAGAACGACCAGGGCGACCCGATCATCCCGCAGGCCGTGCGGGCCGTGAAGTCGGTGGACGGGCTGGAGCGGGTCACCGAGTACAAGGTCCTCGACGCCGACCTGATCACCCCTGACGGCAAGCGGTCGAAGAACGAGACGATCAACGCCGCCGACCCGTCGTACGCCGAGGACGTGCGGACCAAGACGGTGGCCGGCGACCTCGCCGACGCCTACCGGCCCGACTCGATGTCCGTCTTCCAGGGCTTCGCCGAGAAGCACGGCATCAAGGTCGGCTCCACGGTGAAGGTCGACTTCCGGGACGGCACGACGGCCTCGCTCACCGTCCGCGCCATCACCAGCGACGAGGTCGTCATCGACAAGGGCGCGATGTACGCCTCGATCAGCACGGTCGCGAAGTACGTCCCGGCCGACCGGATGCCGCTCGACCTGCTCGTCTTCGCCACCGCCAAGGAGGGCCAGGAGGCGGCCGCCTACCAGGCGCTCAAGGACGCGCTGCACGACTACCCGCAGTTCCAGGTCCGCGACCAGACCGACTACAAGGAGGCCCTGAAGGACCAGATCGGGCAGCTCCTGAACATGATCTACGGCCTGCTGGCCCTGGCGATCATCGTGGCGATCCTGGGGGTGGTGAACACCCTGGCGCTGTCGGTGGTGGAGCGCACCCGCGAGATCGGCCTGATGCGGGCGATCGGCCTCTCGCGCCGCCAGCTGCGCCGCATGATCCGCCTGGAGTCGGTCGTGATCGCCCTGTTCGGCGCGCTGCTCGGCCTCGGGCTGGGCATCGGCTGGGGCGCCACCGCGCAGCAGCTGCTCGCCCTGGAGGGCCTGAAGGTCCTCGACATCCCGTGGCCGACGATCGGCGGAGTGTTCCTCGGCTCGGCCCTGGTGGGCCTGTTCGCGGCGCTGGTCCCGGCGTTCCGCGCGGGCCGGATGAACGTCCTGAACGCGATCGCGACCGAGTAGCCACCGCACACGGGGGTTGCAGCCACCGCACACGGGGGTTGCGGAGGAGCCCGGCGCCGGGAGTCCAGGGGGACTCGCGGCGCCGGGCGCTTTGTCCGGTCCGGGGCGCGCCTGCCGGCCCGGCCCGCCTCCCGGCCGGCCGGGCCGGGCGGTGGGGGTGAGCCCCGCCGGGCGGCGGGTGCACGCAGCCGGGCGCCTCCGTTCTGCGCGCCCCCGGTGGATGGGCGGAGGCTCGCCGGGCGGTGCGTGAGCGGGGACCGCCGGGCGGTGCGTGAGCGGGGACCGCCGGGCGCTGGGTGGGCGGAGGCCCGGTGAGCGGGGTGCGAGCCCGCCCGGACGCGCCCGCCGGTCCGCGTCGTCAACAACGGCCGCGGCATCCCGGTGGGCATCGTCCCGTCGGAGGGCAAGCCGGCCGTCGAGGTCGTGCTGACCGTGCTCCACGGGGGCGGCAACAGGGGACAGCGGCGTGTCGCGGCCAGCCGGGGCCTGCGGAAGCGGCGGTTGTCCACAGGCCCGGCGGCTGTCGGCGCACCGTCGTAGGCTGGAGACCCCCCGGCCGTATCACGCGTCGGGCGATTCGCGTTGCCCATCACCGGAACGGATAGCCCCTCCATGAGCCTGCACGGTCTGCTCGACGCCGTCGTCAAGGACGCCGCCCTCGCGGAAGCGATCAAGGCGGCCGCTGACGGCAACCGGACGCACGTCGACCTCGTCGGCCCCCCGGCGGCCCGCCCCTTCGCCATCGCCGCGCTGGCCCGCGAGGCCGGCCGCCCGGTGCTCGCCGTCACCGCGACCGGCCGGGAGGCGGAGGACCTGGCGGCGGCCCTGCGCTCGCTGCTGCCCCCGGACGGCGTGGTGGAGTACCCCTCCTGGGAGACCCTGCCGCACGAGCGGCTCTCCCCGCGCAGCGACACCGTCGGCCGCCGCCTCGCGGTGCTGCGCCGCCTGGCCCACCCCAGCCCCGACGACCCCGAGACCGGCCCGGTCTCCGTCGTCGTCGCCCCCGTGCGCTCCGTGCTCCAGCCGCAGGTCAAAGGCCTCGGCGACCTGGAGCCGGTGGCCCTGAAGTCGGGGCAGACGGCGGATCTGAACGAGGTCGTGGAAGCCCTCGCCGCCGCCGCGTACGCGCGCGTGGAGCTGGTCGAGAAGCGCGGCGAGTTCGCCGTGCGCGGCGGCATCCTCGACGTCTTCCCGCCCACCGAGGAACACCCCCTGCGCGTCGAGTTCTGGGGCGACGACGTCGAGGAGATCCGCTACTTCAAGGTCGCCGACCAGCGCTCCCTGGAGGTCGCCGAGCACGGCCTGTGGGCGCCGCCCTGCCGTGAGCTGCTGCTCACGGACGAGGTCCGCGAGCGGGCCGCCGCCCTCGCCGAGCAACACCCCGAGCTGGGCGAGCTCCTCGGCAAGATCGCCGAGGGGATCGCCGTGGAGGGCATGGAGTCGCTGGCCCCGGTCCTCGTGGACGACATGGAGCTGCTGCTCGACGTGCTGCCCAAGGGCTCCATGGCCGTCGTCTGCGACCCGGAGCGGGTGCGCACGCGCGCCTCCGACCTGGTTGCGACCTCCCAGGAGTTCCTGCAGGCGTCCTGGGCGGCCACCGCGGGCGGCGGCGAGGCGCCCATCGACGTCGGCGCGGCCTCCCTGTGGTCCATCGCCGACGTCCGCGACCGGGCCCGCGAGCTGGACATGATGTGGTGGTCGGTGTCGCCGTTCGCCGCCGACGAGGAGCTGGACGCCGACACCCTCAAGCTCGGCATGCACGCTCCGGAGACCTACCGCGGGGACACCGCCAAGGCGCTCGCCGACACCAAGGGCTGGCTGGCCGACGGCTGGCGCACGGTCTACGTCACCGAGGGCCACGGCCCGGCCGCCCGGACGGCCGAGGTGCTGGGCGGCGAGGGCATCGCGGCCCGTCTGGAGGCCGACCTCGCCGAGATCTCCCCGTCGGTCGTGCACGTGGCGTGCGGCTCCATCGAGCACGGCTTCGTCGACCCGCACCTGAAGCTGGCGGTGCTCACCGAGACCGACCTGTCCGGGCAGCGGGCGGCCGGCCGGGACGGCACCCGGATGCCCGCGCGGCGCCGCAAGACCATCGACCCGCTCACCCTGGAGCCGGGCGACTACATCGTCCACGAGCAGCACGGCGTCGGCCGGTACATCGAGATGGTGCAGCGCACCGTCCAGGGCGCCACCCGCGAGTACCTGGTGGTGGAGTACGCCCCCGCCAAGCGCGGCCAGCCCGGCGACCGGCTGTACATCCCGACCGACCAGCTGGAGCAGATCACCAAGTACGTCGGCGGCGAGGCGCCCACCCTGCACCGCCTGGGCGGCGCGGACTGGACGAAGACCAAGGCGCGGGCGAAGAAGGCGGTCAAGGAGATCGCCGCCGACCTGATCAAGCTGTACAGCGCGCGGATGGCGGCCCCCGGGCACGCCTTCGGGCCGGACACGCCCTGGCAGCGCGAGCTGGAGGACGCCTTCCCCTACGCGGAGACCCCCGACCAGCTCACCACCATCGCCGAGGTCAAGGAGGACATGGAGAAGTCGGTCCCCATGGACCGTCTGATCTGCGGCGACGTCGGCTACGGCAAGACGGAGATCGCGGTGCGCGCCGCCTTCAAGGCCGTCCAGGACGGCAAGCAGGTCGCGGTGCTCGTCCCCACGACCCTGCTGGTGCAGCAGCACTACGGCACCTTCAGCGAGCGGTACGCGCAGTTCCCGGTGGTCGTGAAGGCCCTGTCCCGCTTCCAGACGGACGCCGAGGCCAAGGCGGTCCTGGAGGGCCTGCGCGAGGGCTCGGTCGACGTGGTCATCGGCACCCACCGCCTGTTCTCGTCGGAGACCAAGTTCAAGGACCTGGGCCTGGTCATCGTGGACGAGGAGCAGCGCTTCGGCGTCGAGCACAAGGAGCAGCTGAAGAAGCTGCGGGCCAACGTGGACGTGCTGACGATGTCGGCGACGCCGATCCCGCGCACCCTGGAGATGGCCGTGACCGGCATCCGCGAGATGTCCACGATCACCACCCCGCCGGAGGAGCGGCACCCGGTGCTCACCTTCGTCGGGCCGTACGAGGAGAAGCAGATCGGCGCGGCCATCCGCCGTGAGCTGCTGCGCGAGGGCCAGGTCTTCTACATCCACAACCGGGTCGAGTCGATCGACCGCGCGGCGGCCCGGCTGCGCGAGATCGTGCCCGAGGCGCGGATCGCGACCGCCCACGGCCAGATGTCGGAGACGGCGCTGGAGCAGGTCGTAGTGGACTTCTGGGAGAAGAAGTTCGACGTGCTGGTGTCGACGACGATCGTCGAGTCCGGCATCGACATCTCCAACGCGAACACGCTGATCGTGGAGCGCGGCGACACCTTCGGCCTGTCCCAGCTGCACCAGCTGCGCGGCCGCGTCGGCCGGGGCCGCGAGCGCGGTTACGCGTACTTCCTGTACCCGCCGGAGAAGCCGCTGACGGAGACCGCGCACGAGCGGCTGGCGACGATCGCCCAGCACACCGAGATGGGCGCGGGCATGTACGTCGCGATGAAGGACCTGGAGATCCGGGGCGCCGGAAACCTGCTCGGCGGCGAGCAGTCCGGCCACATCGCGGGCGTCGGCTTCGACCTGTACGTGCGGATGGTCGGCGAGGCGGTCGCGGACTACCGCAGGCAGCTGGAGACCGGGGAGATCGAGGAGGAGCCGCCGCTCGAGGTCAAGATCGAGCTGCCGGTCGACGCGCACGTCCCGCACGACTACGCGCCGGGCGAGCGGCTGCGCCTGCAGGCCTACCGCGCCATCGCCTCCGCCAACTCGGAGGAGGACATCAAGGCGGTCCGCGAGGAACTGGTCGACCGCTACGGCAAGTTGCCGGAGCCGGTGGAGAACCTGCTGCTGGTGGCGGGGCTGCGGATGCTCGCGCGGGCGTGCGGCGTCGGCGAGATCGTCCTGCAGGGCACCAACATCCGCTTCGCGCCGGTGGAGTTGCGCGAGTCGCAGGAGCTGCGGCTGAAGCGGCTGTATCCGGGCACGGTCATCAAGCCGTCCGCCCGCCAGGTGCTGGTGCCCCGGCCGAAGACCGCGAAGATCGGCGGGAAGCCGCTGGTCGGGCGGGAACTGCTGGCGTGGGTCGGGGAGTTCCTGACGTCGGTGCTGGGGTCGTAGGGAGAGGGCCGCGCGAGGACGGGGAGCGTCACGGCACGAGACGGCGCAAGCCGCCCGGGAGGTCTCCGGGCGGCTTGCGATGCCATGGGGCGCCGCGGCCCTACTGCTGCTGGTCGGGCCGGTCGCCGCGGTCCACGCCGAACTGGCCTTCGATCCTCTGCTGGCCCTGGTCGACCTGGTCCTCGTACTTCTTGCCCGTCCTCTCGTTGATCTTCTGTTCCATCGCGTCGGAGGCCTTCTTGGCCTTGTCCTGCGACCCGTGGCTCTTGAACCTGTCGAAGATGCCCATCCAGAGCTCCTTCCGAGGATGACTCAAAACCGACGATACGCCCGAGATGTTCGGGATGCCGAGTTGTGTAAGGGGAGGAAGGCGATATGAGGCCTGACAGGGGCGGGGCGGCGGCCCTCGCCGCGGGAGTGCTGCTGAGCGTCGTGACCGGCTGCACCGGGCCGTCGACGGGAGCGGGCGGACCGCAGGAGACGGCCGGCGGGGGAGCGGCCCTGGCGGCCGTGGAGTCGCTGCCCGTCAAGGGCCGGGCGCCGAGGACCGGCTACGACCGGGACCGCTTCGGCAGCCCCTGGGCCGACACCGACTCCAACCGCTGCGACACCCGCGACGACATCCTGCGCCGCGACCTGACCGGCGTCCGGCTCGGCGCGGACCGCTGCGAGGTCGCCTCCGGCACCCTCGACCCCGACCCCTACACCGGCCGGGAGGTCACCTACGTGCGCGGCCGCAGCCGGGTCGACATCGACCATGTCGTGGCCCTCTCCGACGCCTGGCAGAAGGGCGCCGGCCAGTGGGACCCGAGCAAGCGCGTCGCCTTCGCCAACGACCCGCTCAACCTCCTCGCCGTCGACGCCGGCACCAACCGCGCCAAGGGTGACGGCGACACCGCGACCTGGCTGCCGCCGAACAAGGCGTACCGGTGCCCGTACGTCGCCGCGCAGGTCGCGGTGAAGAAGAAGTACGGGCTGTGGGTGACCGCCGCCGAGAAGGCCGCGATGCGGCGGGTGCTCTCCCGCTGCCCGGAGCAGCGGCTGCCCTCGGGCGGCACCCCCACGAGGGCGCCCGAGCGGTTCCACGCCGACTGACCTGCGCACCGCCGGTCCGGCCACGACCGGGAAGACCGTTTCGCCGGGGTGCTGCGCCCGCCTTACGGTGACCGCCATGACGTGGAAGGTGTCGACCCTCGCCGAGCGTCCCGGCACGGTGGAGCGGGTCGTCGGGATGGCGGACAGCCGGCCGGAGTTCGTGACGCGGGACCCGGTGGGCTGGGCCCACTTCCCGCGCATCGCCACCGAACTGCCGCAGTACGTGCTGTTCGCCGAGGACGAGCGCGGCGAGGTCGTCGCGAACGCCTGCAGCGTGCCGTTCGCCCTCGCCGCCGAGGGCCGCGGCGAACTGCCCGATCGCGGCTGGGACGAGGTCCTGCTGTGGGCCTTCACGGACCTGCGCCGCGGCGTGCGGCCGGACACGGTGAGCGCGATCTCCGTCTCGGTCGCCCCGCACGCCCAGGGCCTCGGCCTGTCCGCGGTGATGCTCGCGGCGATGCGCGACAACGCCCGCGCCCTCGGCTTCCGCGAGGTCGTCGCCCCGGTCCGCCCGAGCGCCAAGCACCTGGAACCGCGCACCCCGATGGCGGAGTACGCCCGCCGGGTGCGCCCCGACGGGCTTCCGCACGACCCCTGGCTGCGCGTGCACGTGCGGGCCGGTGCCACCGTCCACGCGGTGGCACCGGCCTCGATGACCGTCTCCGGCTCGCTGGAGCAGTGGCGCGGCTGGACCGGCCTGCCCTTCGACACCGCGGGCGACATCGAGGTGCCCGGCGCGCTGGTTCCGGTGCGGTGCGAGCCGGAGCGCGGGTACGCGGTGTACGTCGAGCCCAACGTGTGGATGCGGCACGCGCTCTGACGCGAGCGGGAGCGGTCGGCAGGCGACGCGCCGGGCCGGGGGGCGGTCAGCCGGCGAGCTCGTCCAGGTCGAGGATCTCGCCGCCCGGCTTCTTCGCCGGGACCGGCTTGCCGTAGTCGCTGAAGACCAGCGAGTCCCCCGCACCGGCGCTCTTGGTGTCCAGGCGCAGCAGATACGGCTCGCCCTCGGTGGCGACGTACAGCGTGTACCGCTCCTTGCCGTCCTTCTCGTGCAGGACGATCGCCGGGGTGCCGTCGACGGTCGTGGTCCTGCCGCGCGTCGCGTCCGACTTCACGTCGTCGGCGTCGCCGAGCAGCCGGTCCAGGTCGCAGAACTCCGCCATGGCCTCGGCGTCGGAGCCCGTCGCGGCCATCTTGGTCCACTTGCCGGCCATCATGTCCACGACCGCGTCGGTCTCCGCCTCGGGCTCGCCCTCGGCCTGGGCGCGCAGGAACGCCTCGTCGTAGCGCATGTAGAGGGTGCCGCCGGTCCGGATGAGGTCGGCCTTGCCCTCGCCGGTGCCGAAGGTCCCGGCGCACTCGCCCTCGGTGTTGACGGCCACGTCGAAGCGGATCGTGCCGCCGCTCTCCTCGTCGGGCACCTCGCCCGCCATCCGCAGCGACGAGGCGCCGGTCGTGGCCTTGACGGCCCGGTCCGCGATCTCGCCGCCGGTCAGCCCGGCGAACGGTCCCTTCGGCTTGTCGTCCGCCGTGTCCTGGCCCGGCAGGCAGCCGGTGAGGCCGACCGTGGTGGCGGCGGCGAGGCAGAGGGCGGCAAGTGTCGTACGACGCATGGCAGGTCCTTGGTGATGAGGTGTGGGCGGGCTGGGCGGCCGGCGGGGGAGGCCGGCCGCCCGGTGAGCCGCCGGGTCAGGAGGTCTTCTTCCAGTCCTGGCAGCCGGAGGTCTTGAAGTAGGCGTCCGAGGCGCTGATGGTGACGACGGCCGTGCCGGACACGTTGTTGTTCGCGATGATCGAGTCGAGGGAGTGCTCGGCGTCCTTCGCGCGCTCCCAGTAGCACAGGTCGTCCGTGTTGCCGGTGGACTTGTAGGTGCCCGGGGCGATGTCGGCGCCGACCTTGAACATGCCGCCGTTGCCGGCCATCTCGGTGGCGGGGGAGCCGCCCTCGGCGTCGGGGCCGACGGCCTCCCAGTCGTTGCAGTCGCTGGTTCTGAAGATCTTGTCGCCGGCCGGGATGGTGACGTAGCTCGTGCCGCTGACGTTGTCGTTGGCCAGCAGGGAGTCCATCTCGCCCGAGGCGTCCTTGGCGCGCTCCCAGTAGCACATCTCGTCGGTGTTGCCGGTGGTGCGGTACGTGCCGGGCTTGATGTCCGGGCCGACCTGGAAGTCGCCGTCCCCCTCGAAGGCGGCCTTCTTCCCGGCGGCCGTCTCGGAACCGGAGTCCTTGTCGGCACCGCCGCCACCGCCACCGCCGGCGCCGCCGGCGCCGGTGCCGGAGTCGCGGTTCGCGGAGGCCGAAGAGCCCTTGTCGCCGCCGGACGCCTTGCCGTCGCCGCCGCCGGTCGCCGACACGGCGCCGATGACCACGAATCCCACGACGGCGCCCAGTGCGACCTTGGCCTTCATGCCCATGACAGTCCCCTCCCCCAACGGGTCGGCCGCCTCCGTCCGGCGGCCGTTCGTTCGACGGGTCAATAAGAGCATGTGCTGTGAACCGAGTCAACACGGTTCACAGGGTGGAGTGTGTACACGAGCGTGAACCCAGGGATCTTGCACACGTCGGTATGCTCGATGCACACGAGGAACAGGCGAGGGGAGCGGGCGCGGTGCAGGACAACGCGACAGAGGTGACCGCCGCCGGGATCGCCCGGCTCGCCGGCGTCGGCCGGGCCGCCGTCAGCAACTGGCGCCGCCGCCACGCCGACTTCCCGAAGCCGGTCGGCGGCACCGAGACCAGCCCCTCCTTCGCCCTCGCCGAGGTCGAGGCGTGGCTGCGCCGCCAGGGCAAACTCGCCGAGGTCCCGCTGCGCGAACGGGTCTGGCAGCAGCTCGCCGGACACCCCGAGGGGCCGGTCACCGCCCTCACCCACACGGGCTGCGCCCTGCTGCTCATCCACGACCGGCCGACCGTCTGGCTGGAGCTGAGCGCCGGCTCCGACGAACGGCTCGCGGAGCTGCTGCCCGCGGCGCTGGAACAGGTGATGGCCCCCCGCTTCGGCACCACCGCACCTCACGCGGCGCGGCCCGGCCGCGACGGCGAGGCGGCCCCCCTCCCGCCCTCCGGGCCCCTTCCGCCTTCGGTGTCCTTCCTTCCCTCCGTGCCCCTCCTGCGCGGCGCCGCCGAGCTGGCCGCCGAGCTGGGCGCCCGGCAGGCCTTCGAGTTCCTGCTCGGCCGGCACCTCGACGCCAACCCGCGCCAGTACACGCTCACCCCCGCCGAACTGGCCCGCCTCATGGCCGACCTCGCCGGTCCCGCCCGCACCGTCCTCGACCCCGCCTGCGGCACCGGCGCCCTGCTGCGCGCCGCCGCCGACCGGCCCGACCGGGAGCTGTACGCGCAGGACAGCGCCGCCGAACTCGCCGCGCTCACCGCGTTCCGGCTCGCCCTGCACACCTCGTCCACCGTCCGCGCGGCCGGCGGCGACACCCTGCGCGCCGACGCCTACCCGGAGCTGCTCGCCGACGTCGTCCTGTGCCATCCGCCGTTCAACGAGCGCAACTGGGGCCACGACGAGCTGGCGTACGACCCGCGCTGGGAGTACGGCTTCCCGGCCCGCACCGAGTCCGAGCTGGCCTGGGTGCAGCACGCGCTGGCCCGGCTGCGCGACGGCGGCACGGCCGTGCTGCTCATGCCGCCCGCCGCCGCCTCCCGCCGCTCCGGCCGCCGCATCCGCGCGGACCTGCTGCGCCGGGGCGCGCTGCGCGCCGTCGTCGCGCTGCCGGTCGGTGCCGCACCGCCGTACAACATCCCCCTGCACCTGTGGGTGCTGCGCCGGCCCGCCACGACGCCCGCGCAGCCCGAGGTGCTGCTCGCGGACGCCGGGCAGTTCGCCACCGAGGGGCGCGGCGGGCCCGACTGGCACGCCGTGCGGGACGCCGTCCTCGGCGCCTGGCGGTCCTTCGACCGCGCGGGCACCCTCCAGGAGCGGCCGGGCCTCGCCCGGTCCGTGCCGGTCATCGAACTCCTCGACGACGACGTGGACTTCTCCCCGGCCCGCCACCTCCCGCCGCCCACGGCGGCCGACGGCGCCGAACAGCTCACGGAGGTGCGCACCCGCCTCGGCGAGACCCTGCGGCTGACCACCGACCTCACCCCGCCCCCGGTCCGGCCGGCGCAGCCCGCGCGGTGGCCGCTCACCACGGTCGGCGAACTCGCCCGCGGGGGCGCCCTGGTGCTGCGTACCGGCGGACACGGCGGCCACGCGCGCGTGCCCGTCCTCACCGACCACGACGTCCTCGCCGGCACGGCACCCTCCGGGAGCCTGCCCGAGAGCGAGGAGGAGGCGGTGCTGACCCGGCCCGGCGACGTCGTCGTGCCGGTGCTCGGCGGCGGCGCGGTGGCGCGCGTGATCGACGACGCGACCGCCGGCGCCGCCCTGGGGCGCAACCTCGTGCTGCTGCGCCCCGATCCGGCCGCCCTCGACCCCTGGTTCCTCGCCGGCTTCCTGCGCGGCACCGCCAACAACCGCCAGGCCAGCAGCTACGCCTCCACCGCCACCCGGCTCGACGTGCGCCGCCTGCACCTGCCCCGGCTCCCGCTGGAGGACCAACGGCGCTACGGCGCGCGCTTCCGCGCCCTCGACGAGTTCGAGCGGATGCTGCGCCACGCGAGCCGGCTCGGGGAACAGCTCGTGCGCGGCATGTACGACGGTCTGACGGACGGCACGGTCACCCCGGACTGACGGGGCGTACGACCCGCGCGGCCCGCGCGGTCGTGTCAGCGGTGGGTGCGTGGTCGCGCGCGTGGTCGTGAGAAGTGATCAGCATGACAACGGTTCGGTACAACCCGGGACCGGTTGTCGGAGTCGGCCTATACGCTCGACGAGACAATCGCGCGACTTCAGGAGCAGTCATGCATGGCCACGGCTACGTGCAGCCGGTGAAACAGCCGCCACCGACGGCGTGGCTGGTCGTTCTGCGTGTGCTCTTCGTGGCGATCTCCATCCTCAGTCTCGGCTTCCTGACCTGGTCGATGCTGCTGCGCCTGGCGATCGTCACGCGGAAGTCGCTGGACTGGGGGCTGTTCGTGGCCGTGCTGGCCGTGGACGTCCTCGCCGTGGTGCTGCTGGGCACCGAACCCGGCGAGGAGATCCACACCGCGGGCGGCTGGACCGGCCTCGCGCTGCTGCTGGGCACGCTGGTGATCGTCATCGCGTACTACCTGGCCGCGGACATCCGCCACTTCCACCAGCTCCGCTACGGCCCGTACGCCCCGCGCCCGGCGCAGGCGTACGGCTATCCGCGCCCCGCCGCCCCGTACACCGCCGCCCCCGGCACCGCCACCACCGGCACCACCGTCCCGCAGACGCCGCCGGTGTCCCCGCTGCCCCAGCCCCAGCTCCATCCGCAGACCCCGTCCTCGCTCCCGCACACCCCGCCGCCGTCCCCGGCCCCCGTCTCCGGCGTCCCGGTGCCCCCGGCGCACACCCCGCCGCCGCAGCGCCCCGCGCCCGCCCGGATCGACCAGGTGCGCGCCGAACTCGACGAGCTGAGTGAGCTGCTGCGCCGGCAGGACGGCGAGCACGAGGGCGGACGGTGACCGTGACGGCAGGACGCGTCGTCGCCGGCCGGTACGAACTGGCCACGCTCCTCGGGCAGGGCGGCATGGGCCAGGTCTGGACGGCCTACGACCGGCGGCTGGACCGGCGCGTGGCGGTGAAGCTGCTGCGCCCGGACAAGGTGGCCGGGCAGGAGGCCGACGAGCTGCGCCGCCGCTTCGTGCGCGAGTGCCGGGTGACCGCGCAGGTCGACCACCCCGGCCTGGTGACCGTGCACGACGCGGGCAGCGAGGGCGAGGAGCTGTTCCTCGTCATGCAGTACGTCGACGGCGCCGACCTCTCCGACCACCTCGCCGAGCACGACCCGTACCCGTGGCAGTGGGCGGTGGCGGTCGCCGCGCAGCTGTGCGCCGTACTGAGCGCCGTGCACGCCGTGCCGATCGTGCACCGCGACCTCAAGCCGCGCAACGTGATGGTCAAGCAGGACGGCATGGTCACCGTCCTCGACCTCGGCGTCGCCTCCGTCATGGACAGCGACACCACCCGCCTGACGCACACCGGCTCCCCGATCGGCTCGCCCGCCTACATGGCGCCGGAGCAGGCGATGGGCGGCGCGGTCGGCCCGTACACCGACCTGTACGCGCTCGGCGTCCTGCTGCACGAACTGCTCAGCGGAGAGGTGCCGTTCGCGGGCTCGACGGCGCTCGGCGTGCTGCACCGCCACCTCTACGAGCCGCCGCTGCCCGTGCGCCGGATCCGCCCGGAGGTGCCCGAGGCCCTGGAGTCCCTGGTCCTGCGGCTGCTCGCCAAGGACCCGCAGCACCGGCCCGCGTCCGCGCAGGAGGTGTACGAGGAGCTGGCGCTGCTGCTGCCCGCGCGCGGGATGCCCACCGGTGCCCCCCTCGACCCCACGCGCCCGTTCGTGCGCCCGCACGCCCCCTGGCCGGACCGCCCGCGGACGCCCGCGCCCCAGCCCGCCCCCGTCACCCCGGCCGTCGAGAAGGCCGGGAAGCCGGACGTGGCCCGCGCGGTGGACGAGGTCAAGCGGCTGCTCGGCGAGGGCCGCATCACCCAGGCCGTCGACATCCTCGGTGCGATCCTGCCCGCCGCCGCCGAACAGCACGGCGAGCACTCCCCGGTCGTGCGCACCCTGCGCAAGCAGTACGCGGCGACCCTCATGGACGACGGGCAGTACCGGCGCGCGCTGCCCGAACTGCGCCGCCTCGCCGACGAACGCGCCGCCGAGGCCGGCCACGCCGACCCCCAGTCGCTGCGCTTCCGCCACGACGCCGCGCAGTGCCTGGAGCAGCTCGGCGAACCGGCCGCGGCGCTCGCCGAGTACCGGGCGCTGCTGCCGTACTACGAGAACCAGTACGTCTCCGGCGACCCGGAGCAGGCCCACGACGTGCGCCGCCGCATCGGCCACCTCCTGCTCGCCCTCGGCGACCGGGCCGCCGCCCACGACACCCTGGTCCGCCTGCTGCACGACGTGGAACGCCTCGGCGGGCCCGGCCACCCGCTCGCGGCGGAGGTGCGCCGCACCCTCCAGTGGCTGGGGCAGGTGCGCTAGCCGGCGAGACATCCCCCAGGGGCCGTCGGCGGCGCGGCGCGGCGGTGCCGGAAGTGGCGGTGAATCGTTGGTCGAATGGGTTGGCCAGAGCCCGTCCCCTGCCTACCATCGATCATCGCAAGACTTTGTGCACCGACGCACAATCTCCTCGGGAGGTCTCCTTGCACCGCCGCCGTCGCACCGCGCTCCTGCTGTCCGCCGCGATCGCCGCGGCACCCCTGCTCACCGCCTGCGGAAACGATGCGCGTCCGGGCGCGGCGGCCGTCGTCGGGGACCAGCGGATCACCGTCGCACAGCTGGAGAACCGGGTCGACGAGGTCCGCGCGGCCCAGCGCTCCGCGGTGGCCGACGAGGCGCAGTACGCGCAGGCCATCGCCAAGACCGGCCGCCTCACCCGCGACACCCTGCACGGCATGGTCCTGGACAAGGTGCTGCACCAGGCCGCGCGGGACGCGGGCGTCACCGTGTCCCGCAAGGAGGTCCAGGAGATGCGGTCCGGCCTGGAACAGCAGGTCGGCGGGGCGAAGGCGCTGGAGACGGCCTGGCTGCAGCAGTACAGCGTGGCGCCGGAGCGCCTGGACGAGAACCTGCGCCTCCAGCTGGAGGCCCAGAAGCTCGCCGCGAAGCTGGGCACCGACACCAGCCGGCCCGCCTTCTGGAAGGCCCTGTCCGAGACGTCGCAGAAGCTCGGCGTCGACCTCAACCCGCGGTACGGCAGCTGGGACGTGGAGAAGAGCGGCCGCGTCGACGCGAAGACGCCGTGGGTGCGGGACCTCACGGCGGCGGGGCAGCAGCAGCCGGCCTGACCGGGCGGCGGGAAGGCGCTCCGGGGCGGCGGGAGCGGTACGACCGGTCGCCGGTGTGATGATCGCACCGGGGCTGTGGACAGCCTCTGAAGTCCGTCGGCGGTGTGGGTTACGTTCGGATCGTGAACGCAACCAGCCTCGAAGGCGCCCCGGACCCCACCGCCCCCGGCCGCGTCGTCCTGCTCACCACCAGCCACCGCGTCGCCCCCGGCCTGCTCTCCTGGCCCGCGTGGCAGGCGCTGCGCGCCGCCGACCGCGTGCTGTGCGCGGACGGGGCACACCCGCAGCTGCCCTATCTCCGCGAGGCCGGCATAGCGGTCGACGAGGCCGCGCCGACGGCCGAGGAACTGGTCGACGCCTGCACCGGGGGCCGCACGGTGGTCGTCGTCGCCACCGGCGAGGGCGAGCCCGCCCTGACCGACGGCCTGGCCCGGCTCGCCGGATCCGGCAGGGTCCGCATGCCCGAGCTGGAGCTGCTGCCCGCCTCCTACGACCTGCCCGGCGCCCGCCTCCTCGACCTCGTGCAGGTCATGGACCGCCTCCGCGCGGAGTGCCCCTGGACCTCCCAGAAGACCCACAAGGGCCTGGCCAAGTACGCCATCGAGGAGGCGTACGAGCTGGTCGAGGCGATCGAGGACGGCGACCGCGACGAGCTGCGCGAGGAGCTGGGCGACGTCCTGCTCCAGGTCGTCTTCCACTCCCGGATCGCCGAGGAGGACCCGGACGCGCCGTTCTCCATCGACGACGTCGCCGGCGGCATCGTCGCCAAGCTGATCCACCGCCACCCGCACGTGTTCGGCGACGAGACCGCCACCACCCCGGAGGAGGTCAAGGAACACTGGCTGCGCACCAAGGCCGAGGAGAAGCGGCGCACGTCGGTGACCGAGGGCGTCCCCCTGCACCAGCCGGGCCTCGCCCTGGCCGCGAAGCTGGCCGGCCGGGTGCGCACGGCGGGCCTGGAGGTCCCCCTCCCGCCGGCCGAGGGCATCGGCTACGAACTCCTCGCCCTCGCGGCCCGCGCCGAATCCGAGGGCACCGACCCGGAGGCGGCCCTGCGGGCGGCTGCGCGGGCGTACCGGGACGCGATCGTCGCCTATGAGAGGGCAGCGAAGAAGGAGGGGTAGGTACCGGGGAAAGGCGTACCGAGAACGGAGCACGGCATGCCCCACTCCGCCGACAAGAGGCCCACACACCCGGGTGACCGGCTCAAGGAACTCCGCCTCACCAGGGGCCTCACCCAAGAAGGCCTCGCGGAACGCGCCCAGCTGAGCCCGGGAGTCGTGAAGAAGCTCGAACGGGGCGGCACCGCCCGCCTGGAGACGTACCACGCCCTGGCCCGCACCCTCGGTGTCCGCACCTCCGCGCTGTTCGAACCGGGCGGTCCGCACGCCACCACGCGCGGCGACGACGACAACATCGACCTGATGCCGCTCCGCCAGGCGCTCGCGCCGCCGGTCACGCTGGGCGGGCGCCTGACCGACGCGATCGCCGAGCCCGACCTCGGCCGGCTCCGGTCCACCGCCGCCGAGGTCGGCACGGCCTACCACCGCGACGACTACGGCTACGTCGCCGGCTTCCTGCCCTCCCTCGTCCACGCCGCCCACTCCGCGGCCGACCACTTCGACCACGGCCCCGAACACACCGAGGCACTGCGGATCCGCTCCGACGTGCTCCAGATGGCCGGCCGCTATCTCACCCAGGTCCGTGCGTACGACCTCGCCCACATCGCGCTGCGCGACGCCATCGAGGACGCCGCACGGATCAAGGACATGGGGGGCGTCGCCGCGGCCGTGTACCAGCAGGGCTGGCTGCTGATGCGGCAGGGCCGCCTGGACGAGGCCGAGCAGGTCAGCATCGCCACGGCGGACGCCGTCGAGCCCCGGATCTCACGGGCCACCCGTCAGGCGCTCGGCGCCTGGGGAAAGCTGCTGGTGCACGGCAGCGCGGCCGCCGCCCGCAACAACCGGCCCCGGGAAGCCCGCGACATCCTCCGGCTGGGCCGTACGGCGGGGGCCGCGCTCGGCGGCGCGCAGGCCGTCGCGGTGTCCTCGTGGGGGCGGTTCGACTGGCGGACGGTCGCGTTCCAGGGCATCGAGAACCAGCTGGTGGCGGAGAAACCCGACCGGGTGCTGCGCCTGTCGGAGCGGATGCCCCGGCCGGCCGACGCGAAGGGACGGCTGTTCATGCGCCGTCATCTGCTGGACGTGGCGCAGGCCCACGTGATGCTGCGGCAGACGGACGCGGCGACGGACATCCTGGGCTCGCTGATGGACGAGACACCGCAGTGGCTGCGGCACCAGCGGATGGCCGCGGACACGTTCCACGAAGTGCTGCGCGGGAACAAGCGGCGCAGTCCGACCTCGAAGCAGCGGGAACTCGCGGCGTTCTTCGGCACCCAGTAGCAGGGGCACGTTCCGTGTCCGTCCCCGGCGAGCCGTCGCCGTAACGGACACGCGGCGTGCCTGTCCGCTCACCACCCCTCGCCTTACCTTCGGTGACGCAACGATCACCGAGACGCGGAGGTGAGAGGCGTGCCACCCAGCGACACGACCGCCCCCTTGGACATCCCCGCCATGCGCGCCGCCGCGCGGGCCCTGCTCGCGGACGACGCCCGACTCCCCTTAGAAGAGGACGAGTTGGAGACGCTGACGCTTCAGCTGCGGGGGCACCTCATGCCGGCCCTGCCCGTGGTGGAGGCGCTGGCCGACGAGCTGCCGGAGGACGACCCGCCGCGCGCCTGCGCGAACGTCGCCGTCATGCGGGCCCGTACGCGCATGAGTCTCGCGCCGGGCCGTACGCTGCCCGCGCGGGTCGCGTACGCCCAGCGGCTGGCCCGGTCCGTCAGCGCGCTGTGCGACCACTACGAGAACCTCAGCGGCGGGCACCCGGTCGTGCTCGACCCGCAGCTGGTCTCGCTGCTGGGGCTGTGGAACCACTGTCTCGGCTGTGAGACCTGCATGGCGACGGACGAGCACGGTGTGAACGCCAACCTGTGCTGCCCGGCCGCCGACGCGCTCTACGAGGACTACCGGCGAGCGCCACGGCACGTGGACCTCACGGCCGTGGGCGGGGGCGGGCGGCCGTGACGGCACAGGAGCGGCCGATCGACCTCGGCCCGCCCCTCGGCCCGCCGGCCGCGCGGCCGGACTGCGCGGTGTGCCAGGCGCTCGCCCGGCAGCGCGCGGAGGCGGCGGCGCGGGGTGACCACTCGCGGGTCACCGACTGCAACGTGGAGATCCGCAACCACCACGCCCCGGGACGCCGCCCGGCCTCGGGATGAGGACGGCGGCCGCCTGCGGATACCGTCGACGACGTGACCGACCAGCCCCACCCCCCGCAGTCCCGCCCCCGGCAGCCCCAGTCCGCCGCCCCGGCCCTGTTCACCTGGGAGTTCGCCACCGACCCGTACCCCGCCTACGCCTGGCTGCGCGAGCACGCCCCGGTGCACCGGACGCGGCTGCCCAGCGGGGTGGAGGCCTGGCTGGTCACCCGGTACGCCGACGCCAGGCAGGCGCTGGCCGACCAGCGGCTGTCGAAGAACCCGGAGCACCACGCCGAACCGGCGCACGCCAAGGGCAAGACGGGCATTCCGGGTGAGCGCAAGGCGGAGCTGATGACGCATCTGCTCAACATCGACCCGCCGGACCACACCCGGCTGCGCCGCCTGGTGTCGAAGGCGTTCACGCCCCGGCGCGTCGCGGAGTTCGCGCCGCGCGTGCAGGAGCTGACCGACCGCCTCATCGACGGGTTCGCCCGCACCGGGTCCGCCGACCTCATCCACGAGTTCGCCTTCCCGCTGCCCATCTACGCCATCTGCGACATGCTGGGCGTACCGCGCGAGGACCAGGACGACTTCCGGGACTGGGCGGGCATGATGATCCGGCACGGCGGGGGACCGCGCGGCGGGGTGGCGCGCTCGGTGAAGAAGATGCGCGGCTATCTCGCCGACCTCATCCACCGCAAGCGCGAGGCCCTGCCCGCCGAGCCCGCGCCCGGCGAGGACCTGATCTCGGGTCTCATCCGCGCCTCCGACCACGGCGAGCACCTCACCGAGAACGAGGCGGCGGCGATGGCGTTCATCCTGCTGTTCGCCGGTTTCGAGACCACGGTCAACCTCATCGGCAACGGCACGTACGCCCTGCTGACCCACCCGGAACAGCGTGAGCGCCTCCAGCGCTCCCTGGCGGCCGGGGAGCGCGCTCTGCTGGAGACCGGAGTGGAGGAACTCCTGCGCTACGACGGTCCGGTGGAGCTGGCCACCTGGCGCTTCGCCACCCGGCCGCTCACCATCGGCGGTCAGGACATCGCCCCCGGCGACCCGGTCCTCGTCGTGCTCGCCGCCGCCGACCGCGACCCCGCCCGGTTCGCCGACCCCGACACCCTGGACCTCGCCCGCCGCGACAACCAGCACCTCGGATACGGGCACGGCATCCACTACTGCCTGGGCGCCCCGCTCGCCCGCCTGGAGGGCCAGACCGCGCTCGCCACCCTCCTCACGCGCCTGCCGGACCTGCGGCTGGCCGCGGACCCCGCGGACCTGCGCTGGCGCGGCGGACTCATCATGCGCGGACTGCGCACGCTGCCCGTGGAGTTCACACCGGAGCGGTGAGGTGCACCGGGCTCCTGCGCGCGCAGCGGCCCTGTGCCGCCGCGAAGGTGACACGCACTCACCTCTGTGATCTTCACGTGATCTGCGCGGCATGAACTTGTGACAAGTGATCGTCTGCCGATACGTTCACCCATCAGTGTGACGGCGGTGATCACAGCATCTCCGCCGCGCCGTCACCGTTGTCTCGCGAAAGGTCTCCGCATGCTCTCCGGGAACGGTCGTCACCGTCGCCCCCGCCAGGCTCCGGCCCTCATCGTCGCGGCCGGAGTGACCGGTTCCGCCATCGCCATCCCGCTCCTCGGCGCGAGCGGCGCGAGCGCCGCCAGCGGGGTCACGTGGGACAGGGTCGCGGAGTGCGAGAGCGGTGGCTCCTGGAGCGCGGACAACGGCAACGGCTACTACGGCGGCCTCCAGATCTCCCAGGAGAACTGGGTGAAGTACGGCGGCCTGGACTACGCCGAGAGCCCCGACGTGGCCAGCCGTTCGCAGCAGATCGCCGTGGCCGAGAGAATCCTGGCCGCCGAGGGTGTGGCGGCCTGGCCCACCTGCGGTGTGCTCGCCGGCCTCGACGGCGACTCCGCGTCTCCGGGGGTCGACACCGGTCTGGCGGCTGACGCCGCGTCGGGTGCGTCGGCCACGCCGGACGCGGGCTCCTCGGCGAGCCCCGAGTCCGGCTTGTCCGACTCGTCGCGATCCTCGGAAACCTCCGGTTCCTCCGGTTCCGCCGAATCGGCCGGATCCTCCGCGCGTTCCGGAATCTCCGGCGGCACCGGTTCCTCCGGAACTCCGGAAGGTGCCGAATCGTCCGGTTCTGCCACGTCTTCGCCGTCTTCGAGCGCCTCCGACCCCGCGTCCTCGGGAGGTGGCGACTCCTCCACGGCCACCACGAAGCGGGACTACTCGGACAACTCCGGCCGGAACGACCCGTCTTCGGGCACCGCCGACACCGGCTCCACCGGTACCGGGCGCCACCGCGGCGACAGCGCCGAGGAGGAGGCCGCCGACAGCCGTACGACCGAGCCCTCCGGCCGGCACGCCTCGCGCGACTCCGCCGCCGCCCGCGACGCGGCCGACGGCACCTACACGGTCCGCGCCGGCGACAGCCTGTGGGGCATCGCGGACTCCCTTGAGCTGGACGGCGGATGGTCCGCGCTGTACGCCGAGAACAAGGCGACCGTGGGCACCGACCCCGACCTCATCCTCCCCGGTCAGACGCTGGAGGTAGGGGTTGAACCGGGAGAAAAGTAGCGGGACTTCAGCACACGGTTCGCGGTGAATGTCCGTTATAAACACGGTGAGAGATAGGTCTCAGAAGCCCTGATCGTCTTTGAAAATCCGCCGATCGCCTGGCTACGGTCGAAGCCGCTCGTCACCGCGAGCCCCGGCTGCCGCAACGCCGAATCCTGCCAGCGGCCGCCCGGGAACAGTCGTCGCTTCAAGCGCCGTAGGCAGGAGCGGGGGACCCAAGGTAAGTGCCGGTCCCGGCCGTTGAGGAGACTCGACACCGGAACCGGCTCGGGGTGAAGCCGCGGCTCGCAAGAGCCGCGGCCGGGCAACTCAACCGGCCCGAACCCGACAGCTCACCTCGCAGGCGTCGGTGAGGGGATCGATCCATGCTGTTTTCCGGCAAGGGCAAGCACCGTCGTCCGTTCAAGGCCACCCGCGCCATCGCGCTCGCCGGTGTCACCGGCGCCGCCGTCGCCGCTCCGCTGATGGCGGCCGGCAACGCCTCCGCCGCCACCGCCGCCGAGTGGGACGCCGTCGCCCAGTGCGAGTCCGGTGGCAACTGGTCCATCAACACCGGCAACGGCTACTACGGCGGTCTGCAGTTCTCCGCCTCCACCTGGGCCGCGTACGGTGGCACGCAGTACGCCGCCACCGCCGACCAGGCCACCAAGGAGCAGCAGATCGCCATCGCCGAGAAGGTCCTCGCGGGCCAGGGCAAGGGCGCGTGGCCGCACTGCGGTGTCAACCTCTCCAGCGCTCCGTACAACGGCGGCTCCGCCGAGAGCACCGGCTCCGCCCCCGCCCGTGAGACCGAGGAGCAGCCGGCCTCCCGCTCCGCCGAGCGCCCGGCCGCCGAGCCGGCCCCGAAGGCCGAGAAGACCGTCACCACCCCGACCGGCAAGAAGGTCGAGAAGGGTGACGGCGAGTACAAGGTGGTCAAGGGCGACACCCTCAGCACCATCGCCGCGGAGCACGACGTCAAGGGCGGCTGGCAGAAGCTGTTCGAGCTGAACAAGGACATCGTCGACGACGCCGACTTCATCTACCCGGGCCAGCAGCTGCACCTCAAGTAAGAAGACAAGAGGCAAGCGGCAGCCCCGCAGTCTCCCCGCCCCGGTGCGTCTCCCCCGTACGCACCGGGGCGGGGGCATGTCCGGGCACGGACCCACCCGGCCGCGTGCCGCGACCGTGGCCGCGTGCCGACACCGCATGCCGCGACCGTGACCGAGGCCGTGGCCGCGAATTTTCCGGAACGGGCTTTGTTCCGTTCGGAAACAATTTACTCTCGGTTCCGTCCACGGGGTGGGCGGTCGGCTGGCCGATCCCCCGGAGCCGGTTAGGCTCGTCTCGCAGAGCCACACCCGCGGTTCTGCCCACCGCGTCACATCCACGAAGGAGATGCTCGTGCCGTCCATCGACGTCGTCGTAGCCCGGGAAATCCTGGACTCCCGAGGCAACCCCACGGTCGAGGTCGAGGTCGGCCTCGACGACGGCAGCACCGGTCGTGCCGCCGTCCCGTCCGGCGCCTCCACGGGCGCCTTCGAGGCCATCGAGCTGCGCGACGGCGACTCGAACCGCTACCTCGGCAAGGGTGTCGAGAAGGCCGTTCTCGCCGTGATCGAGCAGATCGGCCCGGAGCTGGTCGGTTACGACGCCACCGAGCAGCGCCTGATCGACCAGGCCATGTTCGACCTGGACGCCACCGACAACAAGGGCTCGCTCGGCGCCAACGCCATCCTCGGCGTCTCGCTCGCCGTCGCGCACGCCGCCTCCGAGGCCAGCGACCTGCCGCTCTTCCGCTACCTGGGCGGCCCCAACGCGCACCTGCTCCCGGTGCCGATGATGAACATCCTGAACGGCGGCTCGCACGCCGACTCCAACGTGGACATCCAGGAGTTCATGATCGCCCCCATCGGCGCGGAGTCCTTCTCCGAGGCCCTGCGCTGGGGCGCCGAGGTCTACCACACCCTCAAGAAGGTGCTGAAGAACCGCGGCCTGTCCACCGGCCTCGGCGACGAGGGCGGCTTCGCCCCGAACCTCGGCTCCAACCGCGAGGCCCTCGACCTCATCCTCGAGGCGATCAAGGAGGCCGGCTACACCCCCGGCGAGCAGATCGCCCTCGCCCTCGACGTGGCCGCGTCCGAGTTCTACAAGGACGGCGTGTACGTCTTCGAGGGCAAGAACCGCTCCGCCGCCGAGATGACCGAGTACTACGCCGAACTGGTCGAGGCGTACCCGCTGGTCTCCATCGAGGACCCGCTGTTCGAGGACGACTGGGAGGGCTGGAAGACCATCACCGCCCAGCTCGGTGACAAGGTCCAGCTCGTCGGCGACGACCTGTTCGTCACCAACCCCGAGCGCCTGGCCAAGGGCATCGAGGAGGGCGCCGCGAACGCCCTGCTGGTGAAGGTGAACCAGATCGGCTCGCTCACCGAGACCCTGGACGCCGTCGAGCTGGCCCAGCGCAACGGCTACAAGTGCATGATGTCCCACCGCTCCGGCGAGACCGAGGACGTCACCATCGCCGACCTCGCCGTCGCCACCAACTGCGGCCAGATCAAGACCGGCGCCCCGGCCCGCTCCGAGCGCGTCGCCAAGTACAACCAGCTGCTGCGCATCGAGGAGATCCTCGACGACGCCGCGGTGTACGCCGGCCGCAGCGCGTTCCCGCGCTTCAAGGGCTGAGCACCGCGGCCGTGCAGGGCTGACGCCCGCGTAGGAAGCGTCGTACGTACGTCCCCGTACTCGGTCCCGTACCGTGTGCGGGGACGTACGCGCGTGAACGGGAGGCGGGACGATGGCCGTGAGGGACCGGGACCGGTTCTCCACCGCGACCAGGATCAGACTGCTCGGCGAGCAGACCGCCGCCCGTGTCTACCGCTCGCAGACCAAGCGGCAGGCCCGCCGCTCCCGGCTGACCGGCCGGGCCGCGCTGCTGGCGCTGGTGGTCTGCTCGCTGGTCGTGGCGCTCGCCTACCCGATAAGGCAGTACGTCGCCCAGCGCGCCGAGATCGCCGATCTGGAGCGGGAGCAGCGGCAGGCGCGCGAGCGCGTCGAACGGCTGCGCGACCAGAAGGCGCGGTGGCAGGACGACGCGTACGCCGAGCAGCAGATCCGCAAGCGGCTGCACTATGTGATGCCCGGCGAGACCGGGTACGTGGTGATCGACCCGGACGCGGCCGAGCAGTCCCGCACCGACACGGGCGGGGCCGACCGCCCCTGGTACTCGAACGTCTGGGACGGCGTCGACCAGGCCGACGCCGCCGATGTCCCGGACCGTTGAACGGACACAGAAAGACAGGCATGGACACGCCCCCGCCGCCCACCCCGCGCACCGAGCCCACCGACGCGGACGTCGAGGCCTTCCAGCAGCAGCTCGGCCGACCGCCGCGCGGGCTGCGCGCGATCGCCCACCGCTGCCCGTGCGGGCAGCCGGACGTCGTGGAGACGGCCCCGCGGCTGCCCGACGGCACGCCCTTCCCGACGCTGTACTACCTGACGTGCCCGAAGGCCAACTCGGCCATCGGCACGCTGGAGGCGAACGGCGTGATGAAGGAGATGACGGCCCGGCTGGAGAGCGACCCGGAGCTGGCCGCCGCGTACCGCGCCGCGCACGAGGACTACATCCGGCGCCGCGACGAGATCGAGGAGCTGAAGGGCTTCCCGAGCGCCGGCGGCATGCCGGACCGGGTCAAGTGCCTGCACGTGCTGGTCGCCCACTCGCTGGCCGCCGGCCCCGGCGTGAACCCGCTGGGCGACGAGGCCCTGGCCATGCTGCCGGAGTGGTGGCGCAAGGGCTCCTGCGTGACCCTCGCCGGTGAGGAGGGCGGACAGTGACCCGGGTCGCCGCCGTCGACTGCGGTACGAACTCCATCCGCCTCCTGGTCGCCGACTGCGACCCGGCCACGGGTGAACTGGCGGAACTGGACCGCCGGATGACGATCGTGCGGCTCGGCCAGGGCGTCGACCGCACCGGGCGGCTGGCCCCCGAGGCGCTGGAGCGCACCTTCGCGGCCTGCCGCGAGTACGCCGCCGTCATCGAGGAGTACGGCGCCGAGCGGCTGCGCTTCGTGGCCACCTCCGCCTCGCGGGACGCCGAGAACCGCGACGAGTTCGTGCGCGGCGTCGTGGACATCCTCGGCGTCGAGCCCGAGGTCATCAGCGGCGACCAGGAGGCCGAGTTCTCCTTCACCGGCGCCACCAAGGAGCTGGCCGGCCACGACCACCTGGAGCGGCCCTTCCTGGTGGTGGACATCGGCGGCGGCTCCACGGAGTTCGTCGTCGGCGAGGAGCACGTGCGCGCCGCCCGCTCGGTGGACGTCGGCTGTGTCCGGATGACCGAGCGGCACCTGGTGGTGGACGGCGCGGTCACCGACCCGCCCACCGAGGAGCAGATCGCGGCCATGCGCGCCGACATCGAGGCCGCGCTCGACCTGGCCGAGCGGAGCGTGCCGCTGCGCGAGGCGCGCACGCTGGTGGGCCTGGCCGGCTCGGTGACGACGGTCTCCGCCATCGCCCAGGAGCTGCCGGAGTACGACTCGGCCGCCATCCACCACTCCCGGATCTCCCGTGACCGGGTCCGCGAGATCACCGATTGGCTGCTGCGCTCCACCCACGCCGAGCGCGCCGCCGTGCCGTCCATGCACCCCGGCCGGGTCGACGTCATCGCCGCGGGCGCCCTCGTCCTGCTGGCGATCATGGAGCGCATCGGCGCGGAGGAGGTCGTGGTGAGCGAGCACGACATCCTGGACGGCATCGCGTGGTCGGTGGCGTAGCTCTCTTTTGTTACCCGCCGGTAGTCAGCGGTTGAGCAGCCTGGATACCGTATGAGCGACACGCGGGGGGCCCTTCCGGGGCCCCTCGTTGACATGCCGTCGGGAAAGTTCGTGAAGTTCTTCACAAGGAAATCGGCCCTACCGGGGCACGGATAGGGGCCGGTTGGCCCTTCCGGGGGTTACCGGGGTCGTTGAACATGTTCAGAAGAGGACTCCGCCGACCCTGCGGATCTCGCGTCGAAGAACGTGTTCCGACGGCCTCACGCACCCGTCCGTAGCCCAGAGAGGCAGCTCACGCGGCATTGACAACGGAGTTGGGGCGCTCACGGTTCCCGCACTTAGACATGATCTAAGTCACGCGAGCCGGGGAGTGTAGCACAGGCCCTGTGAAAGCTTGTGAAGGGGCGCACGAACCACCCCCTCCAACCGGGTGGATACTCGATGGCATGAGCACCACGGAGCGTCCCAGGATCCTCGTAGTAGGCGGTGGGTACGTAGGCCTGTACGCAGCTCGGCGCATCCTCAAGAAGATGCGCTACGGCGAGGCGACCGTCACGGTCGTCGACCCCCGGTCGTACATGACCTACCAGCCCTTCCTCCCCGAAACCGCCGCCGGCAGCATCTCCCCGCGGCACGTCGTCGTCCCGCTGCGACGCGTGCTGCCCAAGGCGGAGGTCCTCACCGGCCGGGTCACCACCATCGACCAGGACCGCAAGGTCGCCACGATCGCCCCGCTGACCGGCGAGGCGTACGAGCTGCCCTTCGACTACCTGGTGATCGCGCTCGGCGCCGTCTCCCGCACCTTCCCGATCCCCGGCCTCGCCGAGCAGGGCATCGGCATGAAGGGCATCGAGGAGGCCATCGGCCTGCGCAACCACGTGCTGGAGCAGCTGGACAAGGCCGACTCCACCACCGACGAGGAGATCCGCCGCAAGGCACTCACCTTCGTCTTCATCGGCGGTGGCTTCGCCGGCGCCGAGACCATCGGCGAGGTCGAGGACATGGCCCGCGACGCGGCCAAGTACTACAAGAACGTGTCCCGCGAGGACATGCGCTTCATCCTCGTCGACGCCGCCGACAAGATCCTCCCCGAGGTCGGCCCCAAGCTCGGCCAGTACGGCAAGGAGCACCTGGAGAGCCGCGGCGTCGAGGTCTACCTCTCCACGTCGATGGACTCCTGCGTCGACGGCCACGTGGTGCTGAAGAACGGCCTGGAGGTCGACGCCAACACCATCGTGTGGACCGCCGGCGTCAAGCCGAACCCGGCGCTGGCCCGCTTCGGCCTGCCGCTCGGCCCCCGCGGCCACGTCGACTGCGAGCCCACCCTCCAGGTCAAGGGCACCGACTACATCTGGGCCGCGGGCGACAACGCCCAGGTCCCGGACCTCGTCGGCCGCAAGGCGGGCAACGAGAACGCCTGGTGCCCGCCGAACGCCCAGCACGCGCTGCGCCAGGCCAAGGTCCTCGGCGACAACGTGGTCTCCGGTATGCGGGGCTTCCCGCAGAAGGAGTACAGCCACGCCAACAAGGGCGCGGTCGCGGGCCTCGGCCTGCACAAGGGCGTCGCGATGATCGTCATGGGCAAGATGAAGATCAAGCTCAAGGGACGTCTCGCCTGGTACATGCACCGCGGCTACCACGGTCTGGCCATGCCGACCTGGAACCGCAAGATCCGCGTCTTCGCGGACTGGACCCTCGGCATGTTCCTCAAGCGCGAGGTCGTCTCCCTCGGCGCCCTGGAGTCCCCGCGCGAGGAGTTCTACGAGGCCGCCAAGCCGGCCCCGGCTCCCGCCGCCACCGCCGCGCCGAAGACCGAGGAGCGGGCCAAGGCCTCCTGACCCCCGGTCACCTCAGCGACACCCCGAAGGGGCCGCCTGCCATCCGTGGTGCGGGCGGCCCCTTCGGCGTTCCCCGGCCACCCGACCCGCCACCCGACCCGCCCCGCAGGGGTTTTGCCCAGCCGTAACGCGCGTGGGGGACTGCGCTGCGCGGCCGCAGGTGTTTACGTGGTGTCGGACTTTCCGGGATCGCTGTCACGGAGGTGTGCACCATGGCGGACGCCGCGCCGCGGCTGAGGGAGCTGTTCGAGCAGGTGCTGGGAGTGCCGCTCCCGGTCGGGATCCGGGCCTGGGACGGCTCGCAGGCCGGGCCACCGGGCGCTCCGGTGCTGGTCGTGCGCCACCGGCGGGCGCTGCGCAGGCTGCTGTGGAAGCCGGGCGAGCTGGGGCTGGCGCGGGCCTGGGTCGCGGGCGATCTCGACGTCGAGGGCGATCTGTACGCGGCGCTCGACCTGATGGCCGGGCTCCTCTGGGAGCGGGACGAGGACGCCCGCACCCTCGCGGAGGCGTTGCGGGATCCCGGGGTCCGGGCCGCCGTACGGGGCCTGGTGCGGATGGCGGGGCCCGCGCTGCCGCCCGCCCCGCCGAAGGAGGAGGTCCGCCGGCGGCGCCATCTGCACACCCGGCGCACCGACAGACGGGCCATCAGCCACCACTACGACGTGGGCAACGACTTCTACGAGCTGGTGCTCGGCCCGTCCATGGTCTACTCGTGCGCCTACTGGGAGGCCCCCGAGGACCAGGGCGGCACCCTGGAGGACGCCCAGCGCGACAAGCTCGAACTCGTCTGCCGCAAGCTCGCCCTGCGCCCCGGCCGGCGACTGCTCGACGTGGGCTGCGGCTGGGGCTCGATGGCCATCCACGCCGCCCGCGAGCACGGCGTGAGCGTCGTCGGCATCACGCTCTCGCAGGAGCAGGCGGCCTACGCCCGCAAGCGGGTCGCCGACGAGGGACTGACCGACCGGGTCGAGATCCGCGTCCAGGACTACCGCGACGTCACCGACGGCCCGTACGACGCCATCTCCTCCATCGGCATGGCCGAACACGTCGGGTCCGAGAGGTACCTGGAGTACGCCCGGACTCTGCACCGCCTGCTGACGCCGGGCGGACGGCTGCTCAACCACCAGATCGCGCGCCGCCCGCAGCGCGACGAATCCGCGTACGACGTCGACGCGTTCATCGACGCCTACGTCTTCCCCGACGGCGAGCTGGCCCCCATCGGCACCACCGTCTCCCAGCTGGAGCGCGCCGGGTTCGAGGTGCGCGACGTGGAGTCGATCCGCGAGCACTACGCGCTCACCCTGCGCCGCTGGGTCGCCAACCTGGAGGCCGGCTGGGAGCGGGCCGTGGGGCTGGCCGGCTTCGGCCGGGCCCGGGTCTGGCGGCTGTACATGGCCGCCTCCGCGCTGTCCTTCGAGCACAACCGCATCGGGGTCAACCAGGTCCTCGCCGTGCGCACGCCCGAGTCGGGGCGGTCCGGGATGCCGCTGCGGTCCCGCACCTGGAACGTCTGAGAACGTCTGAGAACGTCTGAGAACGTCTCAGAACGTCTGAGCACCCGAGGGCCCCGCTCCCGATCGCGGGAGCGGGGCCCTCGTGGCTCGTGCGGTATCGCCGCCGCTACTCCGACTTGATCGCCGTCAGCATGTTCAGCCGGGCCGCGCGGCGCGCCGGCCACAGCGCCGCCAGGACGCCGACCGTGGCCGCCAGCAGCAGGAACACGCCCATCCGGGCCCACGGCAGGACCAGTTCGTACGTCGCCAGGCTGTCCGCCATCAGCTCCCCGGCCGCCCAGCCGAAGAACACGCCGAGGCCGATGCCGAGGACACCGCCGAACAGCGAGATGACGAGGGACTCCAGACGGACCATCCGCTTGATGCCGGTGCGGTCCAGGCCGATCGCGCGGAGCATGCCGATCTCCTGGGAGCGCTCGAAGACCGACATCGCCAGCGTGTTGATGACACCGAGGACGGCCACGATCACCGCCATGGCCAGCAGGCCGTAGAGCATGTTCAGCATCATCGTGAACATCTGCGCGATCTCGTCGGAGATGTCCTGCTTGTCCTGGACCCTGATGGCCGGGTTGGAGCCGAGCGTCTTCTCCAGCCGGTCCTTGGTCGCGGCCGAGGCGCCGTCGGCGGTCCTCACCATGACCTGCATGTCCGCCGGGTCGCTCTGGTGCGGGGCGAGAACGGGCAGGTCGAGCATGATGCCGCGCATCATCTCGTTCGGCTGGTAGACGCCCGCGACGGTCAGCCGCTCCTTCGCGCCGTCCTCGAAGGACGCGGTGAACACCGACCCGGCCTTCCACCCGTGCGACTTCGCGGTGTCCTCGTCCACGACCACCCGGTCGCCGCCGACCTCGAACCTGCCGTCCTCGACCGGCAGCGCGGTCAGCTCGCCGATCGTGTCACCGGTGACACCGGTCAGGAACTCGGTGTCCCCGTCGACGCGCGCCGGCGCGTTGCGCATCGGGCTGGTCGCGGTGACGCCCTCGGTCCCGCGCAGCTTCTCCTCGACGTCCGGGGAGAGCGGGGTGCCGTTCGCCATGGAGACGACGTAGTCCGCGCGGATCGAGTCCGAGGCCATCTTGTCGATCGCGTTCTGCAGGCTGCCCGCCATCACCGTCATCCCGGTGATCAGGGTCAGGCCGATCATCAGCGCGGAGGCGGTGGCGGCCGTACGGCGCGGGTTGCGCACCGAGTTCTGCCGGGCCAGCTTGCCCGCCACCCCGAAGATCCGCAGCACCGGCGACGCGGCCGCGATCAGCGGCCGGGACAGCAGCGGCGTCAGCACGAACACCCCGATGATCAGCAGGCAGGCGCCCAGGCCCATCGGCGCCTGGCCGTCCGAGCCGCCCATGGAGGTCGCCGCGACGACGACCGCGACACCGGCCCCGGCGAACAGCGCGCCGATCGTGTTCCGCAGCACCAGCGACTTCACCGTCGCCTGGGCGTGCACACTGCTCATCGCGGCCACCGGCGGGATCTTCGCCGCGCGGCGCCCCGGCAGCCAGGCGGCCAGCATGGTGACGAGGACACCGACCGCGAGCGCGGCGGCGACCGTGCCGGGCGTGACCACCAGCGGGCCGTCCGGCACCGTCTCGCCGAGCGAGCCCAGCAGCGAGCGCAGGCCCGCGCCGACCCCGATGCCCGCGGCAAGTCCGGTCACCGCGGCGACCACGCCCACCACGAACGCCTCGATCAGCACCGAGCGGGTGACCTGGCGGCGGGAGGCGCCGACCGCGCGCAGCAGCGCCAGCTCCTTGGTGCGCTGGGCGACCAGCATGGTGAAGGTGTTGGCGATGATGAAGGTGCCGACGAACAGCGCGATCCCGGCGAACACCAGCAGGCCCTGCTTCAGGCCGCTCATCGATGAGGCGATCGCCTCCGCCTGTTCGTCGGCGAGCCGCTGCCCCGTGGTGGTCTCCACGAGACCCGCGGGCAGCGCCTTGTCCAGCTGGGCCTTCAGCGCGTCCTGGCTGACGCCCGGCTTGGCCTTGACGGCGATCTGGTCGTACGTGCCCGTCTTGCCGAACAGCCGCTGCGCGGTCGCCGTGTCGAACAGGGCGAGGCTGCCGCCGGCGGCGACGTTGCCGTCGTCGGTGGTGAAGACGCCGGCGATCCTCGGCGTCAGGACCGGGCCGTCCACCGACAGGCGCAGGGTGTCGCCGACCCGGTAGCCGGTGCGCTCGGCGGTCTTCGCGTCGATGACGACCTCGCCGCGGCCCTTGGGGGCGTGGCCCTCGACGAGCGGGTAGCGCGGGTCGTCGGCGCCCCAGTAGTTGCCGCCCTGAGACTGGAAGCCGGTGCCGACCAGCTTGCCGTCCTTGTCGGCGAGGGCGGTGAAGCCGGTGACGACGCCGATGGCCGACTCGGCGCCCGGCACCCGCGCGCTCTTGTCGAGCATGGCCCCGGTCAGCTCGGGGGTCTTGCCGAGGGTGTCGCCGCGGTCCTCCTGGTATTCGGGGTCCACGGCCACGTCGACCTGGTCGAACCCCTTGGCGGAGCTCTTCTGGTAGGCGTCGGAGATGGTGTTGGTGAAGACCAGGGTCCCCGACACGAAGGCCACGCCGAGCATCACGGCGAGCACGGTCATCAGGAGCCGGGCCTTGTGCGCGAGCACATTGCGCAAGGCGGTTCGGAACATCGCTTCTTCTCAGTCCAGGGGTGGGGGGCGGGAACGGCGTCGGTACGTCAGCTGGTGCGGCCCTTGCCGTCGAACCGCTTCATGCGGTCCAGCACCGACTCCGCCGTCGGCCCGTGCACCTCGTCCACGATCCGGCCGTCCGCGAGGAACACCACGCGGTCCGCGTACGCCGCCGCTACCGGGTCGTGGGTCACCATCACCACGGTCTGCCCCAGCTCGCGCACCGAGTTGCGCAGGAAGCCCAGCACCTCGGCGCCGGAGCGCGAGTCGAGGTTTCCGGTCGGCTCGTCACCGAAGATGATGTCCGGCTTGGAGGCGAGGGCGCGGGCGACCGCGACGCGCTGCTGCTGGCCGCCGGAGAGCTGGGAGGGGCGGTGCCCGAGCCGGTCGGACAGGCCGACCATCCGGATCACCGTGTCCAGCCACTCCTTGTCCGGCTTGCGGCCCGCGATGTCCATCGGGAGGGTGATGTTCTCCAGCGCGGTCAGCGTGGGCAGCAGGTTGAACGCCTGGAAGATGAAGCCGATCTTGTCCCGGCGGAGCCTGGTGAGCTGCTTGTCCTTCAGCGAGCCCAGCTCGGTGTCGCCGATGCGCACCGAACCGGAGGAGAAGGTGTCGAGACCGGCCACGCAGTGCATCAGCGTGGACTTGCCGGACCCGGACGGACCCATGATCGCGGTGAACTCGGCCTGCCGGAACTCGACGGAGACCCGGTCCAGGGCGACCACCTGGGTCTCGCCCTGCCCGTAGATCTTCGACAGCTCCGTGGCGCGGGCGGCCACCGCGGTGGTCCGGTCGGCGAGGGGAGTCGTGGTCACGGCAAGGGGCTCCTGTCAGGACGGGGATCGGGGGACTCGTCCATCGTCGCGGCCGTACGACGCCGTGTAGTCAGCCGCTGTTCCGGTTCCGGGGGGCGACTCCGGTCGGACCGGGCGGCGCCCGAGTCATACCTGGGGATGACGGGCGACCCTGAGAGGGGGCCGGCGCGGGAGGGGCGCGGAGGGGGCCCGGACGGGTGATCGTGTCGAGAACAGGTGGAGTGCCCTCGTTCGGGAGGTGAAATTCCGTCATTCCGCATGCGCGGGCGGGCGCCGCACGCAAGGCTGTTGGCAAGTGCGGATGGCGCGTTCCGAGGGCTGATGCACCCTCAGACGTCAATAAAATAAGACAACATCGGGTCGCCGTTCCGCTGTTCGGGGGACGCGTCCCGATAGGCTCGGAACCTCGATGCGGAGCCCATGGCCTGCCCGGATGGTGGAATGCAGACACGGCGAGCTTAAACCTCGCTGCCCCTCGCGGGCGTACCGGTTCGAGTCCGGTTCCGGGCACCTCCGACGCCCTCGGATCGTGTGCATCATGCACCGAAATCTGGCGCCGAGCCGTCACCCCGCCGCCCCCTCCGGACGGCGCTCACCGCCTCCTCCGGACGGCGCTCACCGCCTCCCGGGTGACGAGATCGTCACCGCGGGGCCACGGTTCGGTCCCTCACGTGCCGGGAATCACCCGGCCGCGTAGCGTGTTGCGCAGCACGTGGGGGGAAAGATCCTCCCCAAGCACTAGGGTCATTCCTTTGCCTGTCTATTACTCTTGAGCCAAGGCTACGCAGGGTGGCCATGGAGGAGTGAAATGAGGAGCAGCAACCCGGTCTTCTCGCGACGGGGGTTCAGCCGCGACAACGGCTACGCGGGCTTCAACACCGCGCCGCAGGCCGGGGGCGCAGCTGTGGGCACGCAGGGCAACCCGTACGCCACGGGCAACCCCTACGCGCAGCCCGGCGCCGGCGGCAACCCGTACGCGCAGAACCCTTACGCCCAGAACCCGTACGCCCAGGACCTGCAGCACGGCGCCCCGCCGCAGGCCCCGGTCGCCACCGGCAACCGGATGACGATGGACGACGTCGTCATGCGCTCGGCCATGACGCTCGGCACCGTCGTCGTCGGTGCCGTCCTGGCCTGGGCCCTCCTGCCGGTCTCGTCGAGCAGCTACGGGCTCGCCATCGGCGCCGCGCTGATCGCCTTCGTCCTGGCGATGGTGCAGTCCTTCAAGCGCAAGGCGTCCCCCGCGCTGATCCTGTCGTACGCCGCCTTCGAGGGCGTCTTCCTCGGCGTGATCAGCGAGATGTTCAACACCCAGTGGTCCGGCGCGCCCTTCCAGGCGGTCCTCGGCACCATGGCCGTCTCCGGCGCCACGCTGCTGATCTACAAGGCCGGCTGGATCCGCGTGACCGCGCGCTACGCCCGGATCGGCCTGGCGATCGCCATGGCGTTCATCCTGGTCATGGCGGTCAACCTGCTGCTGGTCGTCTTCGGTGTCGCCGAGGACGGCGGCCTGCGCAGCATGGGCCCGCTCGGTGCGATCGTCGGCATCATCGCGATCGTGCTCGGCGCGTTCTTCCTGACCCTCGACTTCAAGCAGATCGAGGACGGCATCGCCTACGGCGCGCCGCGCGAGGAGTCCTGGCTGGCCGCGTTCGGTCTGACCATGACCCTGGTCTGGATCTACATCGAGATGCTGCGGCTGGTCGCCATCTTCTCGGGTGACGACTGATCCGCCCCGGCCGCCGGGCGGTGATGACATGACGAAGGGCCCCGGGGACGTCCCCGGGGCCCTTCGCCGTGCGCGGGGTCAGAACCGGCGCGCGGCCCTCCTCAGGTCGTACTCGTGGATGATCGCCTTGGCGTGGCCGTACGCGAGGTCGTACTCGTGGCGCAGCCAGCTGACCTTCTCCTCGAAGCGGAGCGCCGGGCCTTCTTCGACGGTGCGCAGCCAGTCGGACACCTCACGACCGGTGCAATGGGGGATGCGGGCGAGCAGATTGCGGTGGGTCTCCTCGGAGAAGACTTGGGACATCGGCGCCTCCATACGCAACGGGATGTAAGCCGGTCCTTCAGGTCACCGTGCCTGAGCGTTCGCCCGTTGGCAACAGTGCCGGTGTCCGTTGGAATCGGCCCCCGCGCGGGGCGTAGGGTCGCGGCGTGGTTGATACGACGCCTTTGAGCCGTGCCGTGGATCACTTCGCCGACCGGCTGCGCGCCGCGCCGCAGAGCCGGCTGCAGCGCAGCGCCGCCGGGGCGGCGCTGGAGCTGGCCAGGGAGCTGGCCCGGTGGGCGCAGGAGCTGGAGACTCCCGGGGTGGAGCCGCGGGTCATGCCGGACGCGGGGATGTTCGCGGCGGCGGATCAGGTGAGTGTGGCCGCGCATGATCTCGCGGTCGTTCTGCGCAGTGACGCCGAGGTGGCGGAGGCGGTGCGGCTGGTGGAGGAGGCGCAGAAGAAGGCGGGGGTCTGAAGGCTGATCGGCGGGTGCGGGTGAGTGGGGGCTGGTCGCGCCGTTCCCCGCGCCCCTTCAGCGAGTCACCCGCGCCCTCAGAGGCTCGCGATGACCCGGTCCGCCAGGATGTAGACGTTCTCGTCGCCGCACTCGAAGGTCAGGGTGTACGCGCCGGAGATGCCGGAGCCGCCGAGCAGGACCGGGCTCTGGCCGGCCTGGAGGGCGGCGGCGAGGCGTTCGGCGGTCTCGCGGTGGCCCGGGGTCATGCACAGGGTGGTGCCGTCGGCGAAGACGTAGACGTCGAGGGTGCCGAGCGGGCCCGGGCGGACGTCGGTGAGCGCGGTGCGGGCGGCGGCCAGCTCCTCCAGGATCGCGACGGTGCGTTCGTGGTCGTTCACGACCGGTGACGCGACCGGGACGAAGTCCGGGTGGGAGGGGTGGCGGCGGCGGGCGGCGGCCAGTTCGGGCGAGTCGCCGGGGAACTCCTCGGGCTCGGCGACCGGCTCCAATCCCATGAAGTCGGCCTGGCGCGGCAGGAAGAAGTCGCTGTCGGCGAGGGAGAGCAACGACGGGGCGTCGGAGATGTCACGGGCCTCCTGGGCCGCCCAGAACGCGCGGGCCTCGGCCAGCTCGCGTTCACGCTCCTCGGCGAGCGCCTCGGCCACGGCCGCGCGTATCTCGTCCGTGTCCGCGGTGGTGCGCGCGGCGGGCACGTGGACGGTGGCCCCGCGGGTCCCGCGGGCCTCGGCGAGCTCGGCGTGCAGGGCCGCGACCTGGCGGCGCAGCTGCAAGAGGGTGCGCAGGACGGCGACGCCCACGGCGCCGGTGGCGGCCGTGGTGACCAGCAGGGCGATCGGCAAGGCGCTCACTGACGTACTCCCGGTTCAAGGTCGACCCCCGACTTCCTACATCAGCTTGAGGGGTGAACTAACCAGCTGTCAGTGCGTAACGTCACGAAACGGACAGGTCCTTGGGGTGGGGGTGTCCGGTGTTACCGCCCTGACCTGCGGAGTTCTCTGTGCCGAGGGATAAAGGTCACATCCTGAGGGAGATTGGATCACGAAACGGCCCAGAACCCTGGTGGTTTCCGGGTTCCGGGCCGTCAGGTGACGGTGGGTGGTATGGCGGTCACCCAGGGGCGCGGTTCAGCTCAGGCGCTCGATGACCATCGCCATGCCCTGGCCGCCGCCGACGCACATCGTCTCCAGGCCGAACTGCTTGTCGTGCCACTGGAGGGAGTTGATGAGCGTGCCGGTGATGCGGGCGCCGGTCATGCCGAAGGGGTGGCCGACGGCGATGGCGCCGCCGTTGACGTTCAGCTTCTCCAGCGGGATGTTCAGGTCCCGGTAGGAGGGGATCACCTGGGCGGCGAACGCCTCGTTGATCTCGACCAGGTCGATGTCGTCGATGGTGAGTCCGGCGCGGGCCAGCGCCTGCCTGGACGCCTCGACCGGGCCGTAGCCCATGATCTCGGGGGAGAGGCCGGAGACGCCGGTGGAGACGATCCGGGCCAGCGGGGTCAGGCCCAGCTCGCGGGCCTTGGTGTCGGACATGATGACCAGGGCCGCGGCGCCGTCGTTGAGCGGGCAGCAGTTGCCGGCGGTGACCAGGCCGTCGGGGCGGAAGACCGGCTTGAGGCCGGAGACGGCCTCCATGGTGACGCCGGCGCGCGGGCCGTCGTCCTTCGAGACGACGGTGCCGTCGGGCAGCGTGACCGGGGTGATCTCGCGCTCCCAGAAGCCGGCCTTGATGGCCTCCTCGGCGAGGTTCTGCGAGCGCACGCCGAACTCGTCCATCTCCTGGCGGCTGACGCCCCAGAAGCGGGCCAGGTTCTCGGCGGTCTGGCCCATGGCGATGTAGGGGTCGGGCAGCAGGCCGTCCTCGCGCGGGTCGTGCCAGGAGGCGCCCTCGGACTCGGCGACGGCGGCGGTGCGGGCCACGGCGTCGGCGAAGAGCGGGTTCTGGGTGTCGGGCATGCCGTCGGAGGTGCCCTTGACGCTGCGGCTGACCATCTCGACGCCCGCGGAGATGAAGACGTCGCCCTCGCCGGCCTTGATGGCGTGCAGGGCCATCCGGGAGGTCTGGAGCGAGGAGGAGCAGTAGCGGGTGACGGTACAGCCCGGCAGGTGGTCCATGCCCATCTGCACGGCGACGATCCGGCCCAGGTTGTGGCCCTGCTCGCCGCCGGGCAGGCCGCAGCCGAGCATCAGGTCGTCGATGTCCTTCGGGTCCAGCTCGGGGACCTTGGCGAGCGCGGCCTGGATGATCGTGGAGGTGAGGTCGTCGGGGCGCAGGTCCTTGAGGGAGCCCTTGAAGGCGCGGCCGATGGGGGAGCGGGCGGCTGAGACGATCACGGCTTCGGGCATCACGGCTCCATGGCGGTACGGGTGGACGGGCAGGGCTGGTTGGGAAGTTACCCGTACGTATGCGCGCGGTCACGACGTACGCGGTGTGACATGGACCGCAACTTTCTAAGCGCTTGCTTGCCTTGCGGGATCGGGGCGGTCGCACCGCCGGGACGGCCGCGCGCTGACTGCCGGGTACCCACGTGGCGGCCCGCCTTCCGGCTGGCGGGCCCCCGCCGTCCGGCTGGCGAGGGCCGGCCCCGTCAGGCGCCCGCCGTCCGGCTGCCGGGCGCCCGTCGTCCGGGTGTCAGGCGCCCGCCGTCCGGCCGGTTGTCAGGCGCCCACCGCTGTCAGGCGCCCGCCTGGCTGCCCGTGTCCGCGTGTTCGTCCAGGTGCTCCGCCGCCACCTGCCGCCGGCGCCGGCGCTTCAGCAGCGCCCAGGGGCCGCGCGGACCCGTGGGCATGGCCGCGGTGACCTCCGTACCGGCCTCCGACGCGGCCTCGGCGGCGGCGCGGGCGACCGGCAGGAAGCCCTCGCGGCGGGAGAGGTCCGGGCGGTCCTCCTCGGCCGGCCACAGGCCCAGGGCGGCGCACACGGTGGGCAGGACGGCCATCGCGGCGGTGGCGTACCCCTCGGCCGAGGGGTGGTAGCTGTCGGGACCGAACAGCTCACGCGGGTGCTCGGCGAACTCCGGGCCCAGCAGATCGCCCAGCGACACCGTACGGCCCCCCTGCTCCACCACGCCGATGGTCTGCGCGGCGGCCAGCTGGCGCGAGGCCCGGCGGGCCAGCCAGCGCAGCGGCTGCTGCACCGGCTCGATGGTGCCGAGGTCGGGGCAGGTCCCCACGACCACCTCCGCACCGGCCGTCCGCAGCCGCCGGACCGCCCCCGCCAGATGGCGGACCGAGCGGGTGGGCGGCATCCGGTTGGTGACGTCGTTCGCCCCGACCATGATCACGCACACGTCGGGCACCGGCCGCGGACCGGCGAGGACCAGCGCCACCTGCCGGTCGAGGTCGTCCGACATCGCACCCGGCACCGCCACGTTGCGCAGCTCCACCGGCCGCTCCGCGACCGCCGCGAGCCCGGAGGCCAGCAGCGCGCCCGGCGTCTGCCCGGCCCGGTGCACGCCCTGCCCGGCCGCGGTGGAGTCGCCCAGCAGGGTGAGCCGCAGCGGCTCCTCGCCCGGAGTCGCGTAGCCGCCGCCGTACAGGCCGTCCGCCTTCGGCACGTACGGCGAGGAGCCGTTCGCCTGCACCTGGCGTCTGGCCAGCTGCGCCTCGGCCAGCAGCAGGCCGACGAGCGCCGCGCCGACCAGACCGATGCCACCGCCGCCGTACGCGGCGCCGGCCGCGATCCGCCGCGCCACCCTCGCCCTCGACATGCTGGTCATGCGTCGCCGCCACCTCCCTCATTGCCGTACAACCACTCCTTGCCCCGTACCGGGCGTCCGCCAATCGCGACCGTCAGTGAACGACCACCGCGAGGTGCGGCCCCGCCGCCGCGTTGCCGCCCGCCGGGCGCCCCGCGGGCGACGACGGGAATGGGGCGAAAGGGCCTAGGCTGGCGGCACCACGACCACTTCTTTTGCAGCAACCGGAGACAACGGTGCAGTTCCACGACTCGATGATCAGCCTCGTCGGCAACACCCCGCTGGTGCGGCTCAACAGCGTGACCAAGGGCATCAGGGCGACCGTCCTGGCCAAGGTGGAGTACTTCAATCCGGGCGGCTCCGTGAAGGACCGCATCGCCCTGCGGATGATCGAGGCGGCCGAGCGGAGCGGGGAGCTGAAGCCGGGCGGCACGATCGTGGAGCCGACCAGCGGCAACACGGGCGTCGGCCTGGCGATCGTGGCCCAGCAGAAGGGCTACAAGTGCATCTTCGTCTGCCCGGACAAGGTCTCCACGGACAAGATCAACGTGCTGCGCGCCTACGGCGCCGAGGTGGTCGTGTGCCCGACCGCGGTCGCCCCCGAGCACCCGGACTCGTACTACAACGTCTCCGACCGCCTGGTCCGCGAGACGCCGGGCGCCTGGAAGCCGGACCAGTACTCCAACCCGAACAACCCGCTCTCGCACTACCACTCGACCGGCCCCGAGCTGTGGGAGCAGACGGAGGGCCGGATCACCCACTTCGTCGCGGGCGTCGGCACCGGCGGCACCATTTCCGGCACCGGCCGCTACCTGAAGGAGGCCAGCGACGGCCGGGTGAAGGTCATCGGCGCCGACCCCGAGGGCTCCGTCTACTCCGGCGGCTCCGGCCGGCCGTACCTCGTCGAGGGCGTCGGTGAGGACTTCTGGCCGACCGCCTACGACCGGACCGTCGCCGACGAGATCGTCGCCGTCTCCGACAAGGACTCCTTCCAGATGACCCGCCGCCTCGCCAAGGAGGAGGGCCTGCTGGTCGGCGGCTCCTGCGGCATGGCGGTCGTCGCCGCGCTGCGCGTCGCCGAGCGGCTGACCGAGGACGACGTGGTCGTCGTGCTCCTCCCGGACAGCGGCCGCGGCTACCTCAGCAAGATCTTCAACGACGAGTGGATGGCCGACTACGGCTTCCTGGAGGACGCCGGCCCCAGCGCCCGCGTCGCCGACGTGCTGGAGCACAAGGAGCACGGCGCCATGCCGTCGCTGGTCCACATGCACCCGGACGAGACGGTCGGCCAGGCCATCGAGGTGCTGCGCGAGTACGGCGTCTCCCAGATGCCGGTCGTGAAGCCGGGCGCCGGTCACCCCGACGTCATGGCCGCCGAGGTCGTCGGCTCGATCGTCGAACGCGAGCTGCTCGACGCGCTGTTCGCCCAGCGCGCCTCCCTGGACGACCCGCTGGAGAAGCACATGTCCGCGCCGCTGCCGCAGGTCGGCTCCGGCGAGCCGGTCGGCGACCTGATGAACGTGCTCGGCCAGGCCGACGCCGCGATCGTCCTCGTCGAGGGCAAGCCGACCGGTGTGGTCAGCCGGCAGGACCTGCTCGCGTTCCTCGCCAAGAACGCCAAGTAGGCCGGGGCGCCGGTCGGCGGGGGGCGCCGGTCGGCCGGAGCCGCCGGTCGGCCGGGTGCCTTCGCGGCCTCCCGGGGCGGCGGACGACGTGGGGCTGCCGGGGGCTGCCGGGGCGCCTTCGCGGCCTTCCCGGCAGTCGACGAGCGGGGCGGCCGGGGGCGCCTTCGCGGCCTGCCGGGCAGTCGACGACGCGGGGCGGCCGGGGGCGCCTTCGCGGCCTGCCGGGCAGTCGACGACGCGGGGCGGCCGACGATGCCGGGCAGTCGGGGAGACGGCACGGTGAAGCCGTGGTGAACCGCCGGTGTCGGTGGCGAACTCGCGGTGACTTGTGGGGGTTTGGGTCGCGCGGAAGCGGTACGAGGGTGTCACGTCCGCGCAGCACCCGCTTAACACGGGACCGGCAGAGTAGGGGTGTCGGCAGGGGCGGGAGCGGCTCCCCGCTCCGACCGGCGACCAGCGGCGCCAAGGACCTCCGGAGCGGCTCCCGGACCTCCATGGACGCCACGGACGCGCCAGCCCGGCCCTGACCCGGCCCGCGTCCCTCGCGGGGACCGCCGTCGTCCCGCCCCCCGGAAACGGGGGTGCGGCGGTCCCCGCGCAAGTCGTCTCCCCGCGTGGCGCCCCGGCCGGGGCTCAGTCCTCCCGGCCGGAGCCGTCGCCGCGTCGCCCCCGCCCGCCGAACAGGCCGGGGTGCAGACGGGCCGCCTGGACCGCGTTCACGCCGACGATCCCCAGCCACGCGGTGACCAGGCCGGGCAGTCCCCCGATCCCCCCGCCGATCGCGGACAGCGGCACGGCCAGGACCAGCGAGACGATCCCGAAGCCGAACCGCTCGCCCCAGGAGTCCGAGCCGTCCGGCGACCGGGTCTCCCGCGCCGCCGCCAGCTGCTGCTCGGCCAGCTGCCGCCGCACCCGGCGCTCGACCGCGTCGTCGATGCGCCGGTCGACCTTCTCCAGGAAGGAGTCCACCAGCGCCGGCTCGTACTCCTCGCCCAGGTCCTGCCGCGCGCGCAGCGTGGCGTCGAGTTCCTTCTTCAGGTCGGTGTCCCGCCCGTCCATTCCGGTCATGACCCCCACGGTAGGAAGCGAGGGCCGCGGCGGCACTGGGGACAACCCCCCTGTTGCCCGGCCGCGTAGGAGAATCTGTTGCCCGGCTGCATAGGAGAATGCAGAGTTTCCGTTACCTGAATAGACGACCTGGTGACGCCAGGCCTGGTGACGACGGGCCTGGTGACGCCAGACCTGGTGACGACAGGCCCGGCGAGGACGGACCCGGTGACGACGGACCGGACCCGGTGACAAGGGGGAGCACGGCATGAGCCCGACCGACAGCCCTGCCGCACGACTGCAGGCGCTCTTCGAGGGGCACCGGCTCACGCCGACCCAGCGCCGCATCGCGCACAGCATGGTGCGCCGCGCCGCCGACGTGCCGTTCCTGTCCAGTGTGGAACTCGCCGAGCTGGCCGGGGTCAGCCAGCCGTCCGTGACCCGCTTCGCCGTCGCCCTCGGCTTCGACGGCTACCCGGCGCTGCGCCGCCACCTGCGCGAGGTCGCCCCCGCCGAGCAGCCCGCCGCGGACGCCGGGGCGTTCAACGAGTACCAGCAGGCCGTCGAGGCCGAGATCGAGAACCTCCGGCACCTCGCCGAGGCGCTGGCCGACCCGCGCCCGGTGCAGCGCGCGGGCCGCGTCCTCGCCGCGAGCCGGCCCCTGCCCGTCCTCGGTCTGCGCGCCGCCGCCGCCCAGGCGCACGGCTTCGCCTACTTCGCGGCCAAGGTCCACCCGGACGTACGGCTGCTCAACGAGGGCGGCACGATGCTCCAGGACCGCATCGACGGCGCCGTCCGCGCGGGCGCCACCGCCCTGCTCTGCTTCGCGCTGCCCCGCCACCCCCGCGAGGTCGTGGACACCCTCGGCCACGCCAGGGAGGCCGGCCTGACCGTCGTGACCGTCGCCGACTCCGCCTTCGCCCCGGTCGCCAAGGTCTCCGACCTGCTGCTGCCCGCCGCCGTCGGCACCGGCCTCGCCTTCGACACCGCCTGCGCGCCGATGCTGCTCGGGCGGGTGCTGCTGGAGGCGATGTGCGACGACCTGCCGGACGCCCAGGCGCGGCTGGAGGAGTTCGACGCGCGGGCGGCGGCCCGCGGGCTGTTCGTGGAGTGACCGCCCTCGCGCCCGCCCTCGCCCTCGCGCCCGCCCTCGCCCTCGCGCCCGCCCTCGCCCTCGCGCCCGCCCTCGCCTGCGCGCCCGCCTTACCCGCGCGTCCCCCCTTGCCCGCGTGCGCGCGCGTTCTCAGACTCGTCTCAGGTTCCGGCGCTAACCTGCCGGGCCGTCAGTGTCGTGCCGGACGACGAGGAGGCGGAACGTGGCACGCGGAGGTCAGGGACTGGCTCGGGTGGCAGTCGTCGTACGGGCGGGCGCCGCGCCGTTGTGGTGGCTGGGCGTCTGCGCGGCCGGGATCGGCCTGGCGATCCCGGGACTGACGGGCCGGCGGATCGGGGTGTACGCGGGTGCCGCGCTGTTCATCGGGGCCGCCGCGGTGGTGGCCGGCGCCCGCCGCCGGCGCTACGCCGGGCTGACCCGCGCGACGGCCCGCGCCGGGAAGTACGACGTCCTGCAGGACCGCGCCGTGACGACCCGGACCTGGCGGCGCGGGCACCGCTGGTGGCTGCTGCTCGGGTTCCTGGCCGCGCTGGGCGCCAACGCCGCGGTGCCGGTGGCCGGCGGGCTGCTGCTCGCCGGGTGCGGGGTGGGTCTGTGGCTGAAGGCGGCGTGGCTGGGCCGCCGGGAGCGGGCGCAGGAGGAGCTGCTGTGGGTGCGGGTGGACTGGCTCACCGCGCGCGGCGGCCGCCCGGCCGGCAAGGCGGTCAGGGCGTACCGCAGCACGGGTGTCGCGGCGGGCGACGCCGCCCCGGGCGGGGCGCGCCGCCGCACCACGGTGCAGAGCGGGGCGCGGCGCCGCACCGCGGCGCTGGTCTGACCCGCCCGGCGGAGGAGGAGCGGGTCGGACCTCCGGCTCAGACCTCCAGCTCCTCCTCGATCCTCTTCAGCTGGTGGCGGGCCATCGCCAGGTTGGCCCGCTTGGCGTCGAGGGCGAGGTAGAGGAAGAGCCCATTGCCGCCGCGGCTCTTGAGCAGCCGGATCAGGTGGTACTGGTCGGACAGGGTGATCAGGATGTCCTCGATCTCGCTCTTGAGGCCGAGGTGCTCCATGGTGCGCATCTTGGCGCGCACCACGTCCGTGTTGCCCGCGGCGGCGATGTTCAGGTCGAAGCTCTTGCTGCCGCCCAGCGTGCCGAGCGCCATGCCGCTGGTGTAGTCGACGAGCGCGACACCGGTGGCGCCCTCGATGGAGGAGAGCGCTTCCTTGAGGGCGGTCTCGGTGTTGGCCATGGTGGTGGGTCCTCTCAACTCTCGGTGACGGTGTGGGTGGTGCGGTGCGCCGTCTCGACCAGCTCCCCGATGCGGGCGCCGGCCCGGCGGCCCTCCAGGTGGAGCCGGCCGACGTTGACGCGGTCCTGCGCGAGCAGCGTGAGCACGGCGGTGCGGCCCGCCGCGTACGTCGCCACATAGCCCCGCTCGCCGCGCACGAGCAGCTCGCGCAGCCCGCCGCGGCCGGTGGCGTCGGTCAGCCGCACCGCGACGCCGAGTGCGGCGGCGGTCAGCGCGGCCAGGCCCTCCGGCTCGACGCCGGGGGTGTCGTGGGCGAGGACGAGGCCGTCCACGCTGGCGGCGAGGGCGCCGGTCAGCTGGGGCATGCGGGCCCTCAGCAGGTGCAGTTCATGGAGGATGTCGGGCTCGGCCGCCATCGGTTCTCTCCTCTCGGCGCGCACGGCGGTCTCGGCGGTCTCGGCGATCCCGGCCGCCCCCGGCGTCCCCGCCGTCCCAGTGATTCCGGCGGTTCCGGCGGTTCCGGCTGTCCCGGTGGTCTCGGCGATCGCGGTGGGCGGTCGGTGCCGTTCAAAGGGCCTCCAGCGCATCCCTGAGCCTCTTCAGCAGGGCGATGTCGGGGTCGGTGACCTCGGGCGGCGGGAACGGTGACGGGGACTGCCCCGGCCCCATCCCGGACCCCGGCCCCGCCCCGGAACGCGGCCGTGCTCCGTGCCGCGGCCGGGACCCGCGCGGGGAGTGCGCCGGGTGCGGTGGGGTGGGTGGGGTGGGTAGGGCCGGCGGGGTCGGTGAGGGCTGCGGGCGCGGTGCCAGCAGTCCGGCCGCGGCCAGGTGCCGTACGTCCACCAGGGTGTGGAAGCCCGGCCGGCCCAGCTCCCGGGCGATGTCCGCCGCCGTGCGGACGCCGTCCACCAGGTCCAGCACCGCCTGCCGGCGGGGCGGCAGGGGCGGCACCGGATCGGTGCCGGGCCGCAGCAGCGGGGCGCTGTCGGTGGCCGGGTCGGGCCAGACGCGCCGCAGCAGCTCCCGCCGGCGCACGGTCTCGCGTTCGACGTCGGCGACCGGCACCGGGCGGAACAGGGCGGGCGGGCGCGGCTCGCCGTAGCGGAACCGTCCGGGGGTGCTGCTCGGCTCGAGCGCGAAGTACGCCGCGTCGAACAGGGCCCCGAGGTGGCACAGTTCCAGCGCGCCCGCCGGGAGGCGGCCGCCGTCCACCAGCAGCCGCCCGGCGTCCTGCCCGGCCCCCGCGCGGTCCACCGCGTCCCGCCAGGCGGCGGCGTCCAGCGTGCCGTGCGCCGTCAGCAGGACGTCGAGACCGGGCGCGGCCGGGCTCTCGGCGTGCACCACGCGGCCCTCGGCCAGGTGGAGCGTGCCGCGCTCGCGGACCAGGACGCCGGTGGCCCGCTCGGCGGCGAGCCGGGACAGCATCGGCGACAGTCCGGCCGCCACCCGGGCGGCGGCACCCGCGCGGTCGCGCAGCGGTAACGGGGGAGTGGTGCCGACGGCTCTCATGCCAGGACCAGCCGTCCGGCCAGCTCGCCCAGCCGGATGCGGGCGAGGGCCAGATTGCCGTCCGCGCGGCCGAGCCACACGTGCAGGAACACCGTGCTGTCGAACGACGTCGGCACGAACCGCAGCACGTGGTACGAGTCCCGGTTGCTGATCAGCAGGTCCTCGACCGGCGGATCCGCCTCGCCGGGGCCGCCGTCCGGGGCGAACGTCTTGTGCTCGGCGGCGAGCCGGGCGAGTTCCGCCGACTCGGCGCAGGCCGCCTCCGCGTCACCGCCGGGGAACTCCCCGACGACACCGAGCGCCAGCCCGCTCGTCCAGTCCACCAGCGCGGCACCCCGGGCACCGGGCAATCGCATGGCGTCCAGCAGGCACTCGTCGATTCCGGGCACCGTGGCTCCCCTCCCCGCCTGGCGTTCCGTCGAGTGACACCGACGCTACGCACCGTGCGGACGAGGGGTGAGGGTTCTGGCATTTTCCACGGGAACATGCGTCCGGCGTACTAGTGTGGGTCGGCTGACCACGTGTCCCCGCCGGAGCAACGAGGGTTCAGCTTACGGCTGTTGGAGCCCGGTCAGCGCGTCGGCGCGGGTCCCGCCGGACTCGGCCACGATCTCCTGGAGCGTCTGCGGCTCCCGGACGGTCGCGAAGGCCACCCCTCCGGCGCCGTCGGGCACGAAGCCGTGGATGCCGGGGCGGGCCAGCGAGTTGTACGCGTAGTGGTGGGCGAAGTAGTACGCGCCGGTGTCCAGCGCGGCCGCGTAGTCCCCGGGTTCGAGCAGCGGCAGGGCGCGGGCCTCGGCGAGCAGGTCGCCGGCGAAGCAGGCGGGGCCCGCGATGTCCTGGACGGTCTCCGGGCCCTCCTTGGGGCGGCCCTTCGCGTCGTAGGCCGCTATGCGCAGCGGCCACGCGGAGGGCGCGTAGACCGTGCGGGTGGCCACCTGGACGCCCGCGTGCGTCACCGCCACCGGGCGCCCGCCCGCCGTCTTGGTGTACTCCACCCGCGCCACCACCGTGCCGTGCTTGGCCAGCAGGGAGCGGCCGAACTCGGTGACCAGGCCGTAGCGGCCGTCGAAGAGCGCCGGGACGGCCTCCCGCATCAGGCGGGCGTACTGCGCGTACGTCGGGCTCGTCTCGTCGGAGGCGAAGTTCACCGGCAGGCCGCCGCCGATGTCGATCGTGTCGATCTGCGGGCGGCCGACCCGCCGGTTGATCTCCTCGGCGAGCGCGTGGACCTCGGCGATCCCCCGGGCCATCAGCGACAGGGGGATGCCCTGCGAGCCGGTGTGCGCGTGCAGCCGGGTGAGCCAGGGCCGGTCGGCGTACGCCCGGATCACCCAGTCCCGCGCGCCCTCGTCGCGCAGCGCCACGCCGAACTTCGAGGTGGCCGTCGCGGTGGACAGCGCCTCGATGGAACCGCCGCCGACCTGCGGGTTCACCCGCAGTCCCAGCGGTGAGCGGCTGGGCGCGGACGCCATCAGCGCGTCGAGGCGGGCCAGCTCCTGCGGGTTGTCCGCGTTGACGGCGATGCCCAGCGCCAGCGCCTCGCGCAGCTCGGCCGGGGTCTTCGCGGGGGAGTCGAGCACGGTCCGCTCCGGCGGCATGCCCGCCGCGCGGGCCAGGGCCAGCTCGCCGGGGCTCGCCACCTCCGCGCCGATCCCCTCCTCGCGCAGCAGCCGCAGCACGGGCACCAGCGGGGTCGCCTTCACCGCGAAGGCGTGCAGCACCGGGGTGCCCGGCGCCACCACCGCGTCGAACGCGGCCCGCAGCTCGGCGGCCGACTCACGGATCCCGGTGACGTCGAGCAGCCCGACCAGCGGCGTGGCGGGGCCCAGCAGGCCCTGCTCCACCGCCGCGCGGACCGCGTCGTCCCGGCGGGCCGCCCGCGCGGTACCACCCGGCTCGTCGTGCGTGGCCCGCTCGCCCGGCTCGCCCCGCTCGCCCGGCTCGCCCCGCTCGCCCGGCTCGCGCCGCGAGCCCCGCTCGTCCGGCGCGGCCCTGCCGTCGCCTCGCTCGCCGCGCTCGTCCCGCGCGGCCCTTCCGTCACTCACGTCGACCACAGCATCCCCCGTCGTCTCGTCGCCCGGTCCAGGTCTCCGGGTCCCCCTCCAGCGAAACATCCGCGGCGCGCCCGTGCCGGGACACCGATGTATTGACTAGGTCTATTCAGAGCGTCAGGATGTGAATAGCCGTAGAAACAAAGATCGTCGTCCGCCAGGAGGCATGCCATGTCAGGACCCCGCCCCGTCCGAGCACCGCGCGGCACGGAACTGAGCGCCCTGGGATGGCAGCAGGAGGCCGCCCTGCGGATGCTGCAGAACAACCTGGACCCCGAGGTCGCCGAGCACCCCGACAAGCTCGTCGTCTACGGCGGCACCGGCAAGGCCGCGCGCGACTGGCGCTCCTTCGACGCCATGGTGCGGACCCTGAAGGGGCTCAAGCAGGACGAGACGATGCTCGTGCAGTCCGGCCGCCCGGTCGGCGTCATGCAGACCCACGAGTGGGCGCCGCGCGTCCTCATCGCCAACTCCAACCTCGTCGGCGACTGGGCCAACTGGGAGGAGTTCCGCCGCCTGGAGCAGCTGGGCCTGACCATGTACGGCCAGATGACCGCCGGCTCCTGGATCTACATCGGCACCCAGGGCATCCTCCAGGGCACCTACGAGACCTTCGCCGCCGTCGCCGCCAAGAAGTTCGGCGGCACCCTCGCCGGCACGATCACCCTCACCGCCGGCCTCGGCGGCATGGGCGGCGCCCAGCCGCTCGCCGTGACGATGAACGACGGCGTGGCGATCTGCATCGACTGCGACCCGCGCGCCATCGACCGCCGCATCGAGCACCGCTACCTCGACGTGCGGGCCGACAGCCTCGACCACGCCCTCCAACTCGCCACCGAGGCCCGCGACGCGCGCCGCCCGCTGTCCATCGGCGTCCTCGGCAACGCCGCCGAGCTGGTGCCGCAGCTGCTCGCCATGGGCGCGCCGATCGACATCGTCACCGACCAGACCTCCGCCCACGACCCGCTGTCCTACCTCCCGGCCGGCGTCGCCTTCGACGAGATGGCCGCCTACGCCGCGAAGGACCCCGCCGGGTTCACCACCCGCGCCCGCGAGTCCATGGCCCGGCACGTCGAGGCCATGGTCGGCTTCCAGGACGCCGGCGCCGAGGTGTTCGACTACGGCAACTCCATCCGCGGCGAGGCGCAACTCGCCGGGTACGATCGCGCGTTCGCTTTCCCCGGCTTCGTCCCCGCCTACATCCGGCCCCTGTTCTGCGAGGGCAAGGGCCCGTTCCGCTGGGCGGCGCTCTCCGGCGACCCGGCCGACATCGCCCGCACCGACAAGGCGATCCTGGAACTCTTCCCCGAGAACGAGTCCCTGGCCCGCTGGATCAAGATGGCCGGCGAGCGAGTGCACTTCCAGGGCCTGCCCGCGCGCATCTGCTGGCTCGGCTACGGCGAGCGGGACAAGGCCGGCGAGCGGTTCAACGACATGGTGGCGAGCGGGGAGCTGTCCGCACCGGTCGTCATCGGCCGCGACCACCTCGACTGCGGCTCCGTCGCCTCGCCGTATCGCGAGACCGAGGCGATGCTGGACGGCTCCGACGCGATCGCCGACTGGCCGCTGCTGAACGCCATGGTCAACGTGGCCTCCGGCGCGTCCTGGGTCTCCCTCCACCACGGCGGCGGCGTCGGCATGGGCCGCTCCCTCCACGCGGGCCAGGTCACCGTCGCCGACGGCACCCCGCTCGCCGGCGAGAAGATCCGCCGCGTGCTGACCAACGACCCCGGCATGGGCGTCATCCGGCACGTCGACGCCGGCTACGACATCGCGGAGTCGGTGGCCGAGCGGCGGGGTGTGCGGGTGCCGATGCGTGAGGGTGACGACACGTGAGCGAGCCCTCCTTCCAGGAGATGTGGCGGGAGTTGCTGCCCATCGGGCGGCACCCCGGCTCCGGCGGCTACCGGCGGTTCGCGTGGACCGGGGCCGACCGGGAGTGCCGGGCCTGGTTCGAGGAGCAGGCCCGGAGCAGGGGGCTGGCGTACGAGGTGGACCGCAACGGCAACCAGTGGGCCTGGCTCGGGGACCCCGCCGCCGGGGACGCCGTCGTCACCGGGTCGCACCTGGACTCCGTGCCCGACGGAGGGGCCTTCGACGGGCCGCTCGGAGTGGTGTCCTCCTTCGCCGCGCTGGACGAGCTGCGCCGCAGGAACGCACGGCTCACCAAGCCGCTCGCCATCGTCAACTTCGGCGACGAGGAGGGCGCCCGCTTCGGGCTGGCCTGTGTGGGCTCCCGGCTCACCGCGGGCCGGCTCGGCCGCGAGCAGGCCCACCGCCTCACCGACGGCGACGGCGTCACCCTGGCCCAGGCCATGGAGGCCGCCGGACACGACCCCGACGCCATCGGCCCGGACCCCGAACGCCTCGCCCGCATCGGCGCGTTCGTCGAACTCCACGTCGAGCAGGGCCGGGCACTGGACCTGACCGGTGACGCCGTCGGCGTCGCCAGTGCCATCTGGCCGCACGGGCGCTGGCGGTTCGACTTCCGCGGCGAGGCCAACCACGCGGGCACCACCCGCCTCGCCGACCGGCGCGACCCCATGCTGCCGTACGCCGAGACCGTGCTCGCCGCTCGCCGCGAGGCCCGGCTCGCCGGGGCCGTCGCCACCTTCGGGAAGATCGCCGTGGAGCCCAACGGCGTCAACGCGATCCCCTCCCTGGTGCGCGGCTGGCTCGATTCCCGCGCCGCCGACCAGGACACCCTCGACACGGTGGTGGACGGCGTGGAGCGGGCCGCCCGCGAGTACGCCGCCGCGCACGGCGTCGACCTCGACGTGGTCCGCGAGTCGTTCACCCCCGTCGTCGAGTTCGATCACGCCCTGCGCGACGAACTCGCCCGCATCCTCGGCACGGACACCGACCTCAAGGTCCCCGTCCTCGGCACGGGTGCCGGACACGACGCCGGGATCCTCGCCGGGACCGTGCCGACCGCCATGCTGTTCGTGCGCAACCCCACCGGTGTCTCGCACTCCCCGGCCGAGTCCGCGACTGAGGACGACTGCGTGGCCGGGGTGCTCGCCCTCGCCGACGTACTGGAAGGACTGGCCCGCACGTGACCAAGGCGACCTACTGGCTGGAGCACGCCTGGCTCGGCGACCGCGTCGAGTCCGGCGTGGCCCTGGAGACCGACGACGGGCGCATCACCGCCGTCCGGACCGGCACCGGCACTCCGCCGCCCGGCGCCGAGGTGCTGCGCGGCCTGACCCTGCCCGGCCTCGCCAACGCGCACAGCCACGCCTTCCACCGCGCCCTGCGCGGCTCCGCCCAGGTCGGCAGCGGCACCTTCTGGACCTGGCGCGAGGTCATGTACGCCGTCGCCGACCGGCTCACCCCGGACACCTACCACGCCCTGGCCCGCGCGGTGTACGCCGAGATGGCCCTCGCCGGCATCACGGCCGTCGGCGAGTTCCACTACGTGCACCACGCCCCCGGCGGCACCCCGTACGCCGACCCCAACGCGATGGGCGAGGCCCTGATCGCGGCCGCCGCCGAAGCCGGCATCCGCATCACCCTCCTCGACACCGCCTACCTCTCCGCCGGCTTCGGCCAGCCGCCCGACCGCCATCAGCTCCGCTTCTCCGACGGGGACACCGAGGCCTGGGCCGAACGCTGTTCAGGTCTCAAGGAACGCGATCACGCGCGGATCGGGGCGGCCGTCCACTCCGTACGGGCCGTGCCCGCCGACCAGTTGGCGACCGTGGCCCGCTGGGCCGACGAGCGGCGGGCCCCGCTGCATGTGCACCTGTCCGAGCAGACCGCCGAGAACGACGCCTGCCGGGAAGTCCACGGGTGCACCCCGGCGCAGCTCCTCGCCCAGCACGGCGTGCTGGGCCCGCGCACCACCGGCGTGCACAACACCCACCTCACCGCCGAGGACATCTCCCTCATCGGCTCCACCGGCACCGGCACCTGCATGTGCCCGACCACCGAGCGGGACCTCGCCGACGGCATCGGACCGGCCGTCGCCCTGCAGAACGAGGGCTCCCCGCTCTCCCTCGGCTCCGACAGCCACGCCGTGATCGACCTGCTGGAGGAGGCGCGGGCGATGGAGCTGAACGAGCGGCTGCGCAGCCGCACCCGCGGCCACTGGACGGCCGCCGCCCTGCTGCGGGCGGCCACCGCCGACGGCCACGCCGCCCTCGGCTGGACCGACGCCGGCACCCTGGAGCCCGGCGCGCTCGCCGACTTCACGACGATCGCGCTCGACACGGTCAGGACGGCAGGGCCGCCTGTGCGGCTCGGGGCCGAGACGGCCGTATTCGCCGCGTCGGCAGCGGACGTGTCGCACACGGTCGTGGCAGGCCGGCACGTCGTGCGGGACGGGGCGCACTCCCTCGTACCGGATGTGCCGGGAGCCCTCGCGGACGCCGTCGCAGCCCTGCGCGGATGAACCGGGGCAGCGCACCCGTCCCGTCCCCCGCCCCCGATCCCACCGCCGACCAGGCCACCAAGGACGCCATGAGCAACGCGACGACCGTCAGCCCCGCCCACTCCGCGAGCACCGCGAGCACGCTCATCACCAACATCGCCGCTCTGGTCACCAACGACCCCTCCCTCGGTGACAATTCCCCCATCGGACTGGTCCGGGACGCGGCCGTCGTCATCGACGGCGACCGCGTCGCGTGGACCGGTGAAGCAAGCAAAGCACCCGCCACTGACAATCGGGTCGACGCGGGCGGCCGGGCGGTCCTCCCCGGCTTCGTCGACTCCCACTCCCACCTGGTCTTCGCCGGCGACCGCACCGAGGAGTTCAACGCCCGCATGTCCGGGCGGCCGTACAGCGCGGGCGGCATCCGCACCACCGTCGCCGCCACCCGCGCCGCCGGCGACGCGGAACTGGAGGCGAACCTCACCCGTTACCTCACCGAGGCGCTGCGCCAGGGCACGACCACCTTCGAGACCAAGTCGGGCTACGGCCTGACCGTCGCCGACGAGGCCCGCGCCCTGCGGATCGCCGCCGCCCACACCGACGAGGTCACCTACCTCGGCGCCCACATCGTCCCCCCGGACCACGCCGACGACCCGGCCGCCTATGTCGCCCTGGTCACCGGCGAGATGCTGGACGCCTGCGCGCCGTACGCCCGCTGGATCGACGTCTTCTGCGAGCAGGGCGCTTTCGACGGCGACCAGGCCCGCGCGATCCTCACCGCGGGCAAGGCGAAGGGCCTGCACCCGCGCATCCACGCCAACCAGCTGTCGTACGGCCCCGGCGTCCAGCTCGCCGTCGAGCTGGACGCGGCCAGCGCCGACCACTGCACCCACCTGACGGACGCCGACGTCGACGCGCTCGCGAGCGGCCGTACCGTCGCCACCCTCCTGCCCGGCGCCGAGTTCTCCACCCGCGCCCAGTGGCCGGACGCCCGCCGGCTGCTCGACGCGGGGGTGACGGTCGCCCTGTCCACCGACTGCAACCCGGGCTCGTCGTTCACCTCGTCCGTCCCGTTCTGCATCGCCCTCGCCGTGCGGGACATGGGCATGACCCCCGACGAGGCGGTCTGGTCGGCCACGGCGGGCGGCGCGGCGGCCCTGCGCCGCACCGACATCGGCCGCATCACCCCGGGCGCCCGTGCCGACCTGATCCTGCTCGACGCCCCGAGCCACGTGCACCTGGCCTACCGGCCGGGCGTCCCCCTGGTCGCCGGCGTGTGGCGCCGCGGCACCCGCGTGGTCTGACGCCGGTTCGGGACGGGAACCGGCGCGACCCCACCGGGCGGCGCCCGTTCACGCGCTCACGCGCCGGCGCGACCCCCACCGGTCCGTGCGCCCTCACGCGTCACGAGCCGGCGCGCAGCAGCCGGACGGGGTGCGTGTCCGGGGCTCCCGCGTGGGCCTCGGGGCCGTGGGCCGCCCGGCGCCGGGGACCGTGACCGTCGTCCTGGCCGACCCGTCCCGTCCCCGCCTCCTCGCAGCCGTCGACCCGCCGGTGGTGTGACCTACCGGCGGGTCGACGGCTCATAGGGGAGGAAGGGGACCCGCGGGGAAGGGGTTTCCGCGGGTGACGGGACAGCGCGGAGCAGGAGTCCGGTCCCGCCGCGCGCGGGAGGTCACTCCTCGACCGTCAGCCCCTTGCGCAACCGCCCCAGCGTGCGTGCCAGCAGCCGGGACACGTGCATCTGGGAGATGCCCAGCTCCTCGCCGATCTCCGACTGGGTCAGGCCGGCGACGAACCGCAGGGACAGGATCTTGCGGTCCCGCGGCGCGAGCTCGGCGATCAGCGGCTTGAGCGACTCGATGTACTCGATGCCCTCGAGCCCGTGGTCCTCGTAGCCGATACGGTCCGCCAGCGCGCCCTCGCCGTCGTCCTCCTCGGGCTGGGCGTCCAGCGACGAGGCGGTGTACGCGTTGGACGCGGCCATGCCCTCGACGACCTCGTCGGCCGAGATGCCGAGCCGCTCGGCCAGTTCGGCGACGGTCGGCGCGCGGTCCAGCCGCTGCGCCAGCTCGTCACCGGCCTTGGCCAGGTCGAGCCGGAGTTCCTGGAGCCTGCGCGGGACGCGCACGGACCAGGAGGTGTCGCGGAAGAACCGCTTGATCTCGCCGATGATGGTTGGCATCGCGAACGTCGGGAACTCGACGCCGCGGCTGAGCTCGAAGCGGTCGATCGCCTTGATCAGGCCGATCGTGCCGACCTGGATGATGTCCTCCATGGGCTCGCTGCGGGAGCGGAACCGGGAGGCGGCGAACTTGACCAGGGCGAGATTGAGTTCGACGAGCGTGTTGCGGACGTAGGCGTGTTCGTGTGTGCCTTCCTCCAGCGACTCCAGCCGCTCGAAGAGGGTCTTGGACAGGGCCCGGGCGTCCTCCGGGGCCACTTGGTCGTACGGGGGGATCTCCGGGAGTCCGGTGAGGGCGTCTGCGGTGACGCCGTCGGGGGCGATGGGATCCAGATGTTCCGGAGGTGGTGTCGACGTCGCCTGATGGGTATGCGATTCGTCGAGCCGGGGTGACATGATGTCCTCCATCGTTCTCGGCATATGGCTGCCGAAGCCAGTACGTGCACTGCGGTGTGCGGCGCCTCCAAAGCCGGCCGTGTCGGGTACGCGTTCCTACTAGCCCTACCGGTTCTCCCGAAGAGACCGCAAGTGCGTTCTGTGGTAGTATGTCCGTTTTTGTATGAATGGTCGGCTGTCGAAGAGCGCCAGGAAGGCGTAGTGTTCGAGGGCGAACAGTCAGCAGCCACGACCTCGGGAGAGAGACGGCATGGACCACGGGACGGTCGGCAGCGCACAGTCGGGCCGACTTCTGGTGGAGGTGCGGGAAGCGGGCTCCAGTGCCGTTGTGACTCCGGCGGGTGAGCTCGATCACCACACCGCCGATCTGTTGCGCGAGCCACTCGAGGAATGCCTCGCCAAGGGCTTCAACCGGTTGGTCGTGGATTGCTCACGGCTGGAGTTCTGTGACTCCACCGGGCTGAACGTCCTGCTGGGTGCCCGCCTCAAGGCGGAGGCCGCGGGCGGCGGGGTGCACCTCGCCGCGATGCAGCCGGTGGTGGCGCGCGTGTTCGAGATCACCGGAGCGGAGGCGGTCTTCACCGTCCACGACACCCTCGAGGCCGCCCTCCCGGAGGGCGACGTCGGCTGAGCGCGCGCTGTCGGGTCCCGCTGTGACCGGGGGGTGCCGAAAGGGTGCGTGTGCCGAAAAAGGGGGTGTCCCTCCGGCCCGCTCGGGCAGGAGACACTCTGGTTCGGCACCCGTAAGGAACTCTTGAATCGTGAACTGGTGAATCGGTGAGGTGAAGCGCTGATGAGCACCACCCGGCCCTACCCGCCGGGCGAACGCGGCCCGGAGCCCAGCGGCGCTTCCGGGGTGCCGGAGGGAGGCGTGCCCGCCTCCTCGCAGGGACGGCAGGTCCGCAGGCTGAGCTTGGCCGGTGCGGCCGGGGTCGTGCCGATGGCCCGCGATTTCGCCCGCCAGGCGCTGTACGCGTGGGGCTGGCTGCCGGCGTCCAGCGCGGACCAGCGGGCCGCGGCGGAGGACGTGCTGCTCGTCGTCTCCGAGCTGGTCACCAACGCCTGCCTGCACGCCGAGGGCCCGGACGAGATGGCGATCTCCTGCGACAACAAGGTGATCCGCATCGAGGTCTCCGACCGCGGCACCGGCCAGCCCGCCCCCCGCACCCCCCACCGCGCGGGCCGCCCCGGCGGCCACGGCATGTTCATCGTCCAGCGCCTCTGCCTCGACTGGGGCGTCGTCCGCGCGCCCGGCGTCGCCGGCAAGACGGTCTGGGCCGAGCTGGGCGCCCCGGCGTAACCCACGGCCTGCCGAGGCCCGCGCGGCCCCGGTCCGCCCCGCCCGCCCGCCGGCGGCTCGCCCTGCCCGGCCGCACGCGACCGGCCGGCCCGCCAGGGCCGCACTCCTCGGCCTTTCGCGGCCCGGTCCGCCGCCGACGCCACCCCTGCATCGCCGACGATCACCAGTCGTTTTCGGCCAAATACTCGCGAACCCTGTCCCCCGCGGCCGACCGCCCCCACGCCCTGCCCAGCCGTACGTCACAGCCGTACGACGTCATCGGCACGCGCGCCTGCCGGGCCGTACGTCACCGGCATCCCAGCGCCCTGCCCACCCGCACGCCACCGGCACGCGCGGGCCCTGCCCAGCCGTACGCCGCCGGCACGCGTGCGCCTTGCCGGGCCGTACGTCACCGGCACGCGCGCCCTGCCGCCCAGCCGTAGGTCACAGCCGTACGACGTCACCGGCACCCCGCCCCCTCCCGGCCCGGCGTCCCCGCCGGACGCCGCCCGTTCGCCGGGCCGGTGTCCACCCGGACCCGGCGCAAGCCGGAGAACGGCGGAGGGGCGGCCGCCGCCACAGAGGGGGGGCCCCCGCCCGGGGGGGGGGGGGGCGGGGCGGGGGGGTGCGCCAAAGCGAGGAGGGCCACCGGGGGGAAAACAACAC